>JAEZQX010000323.1 GCA_023441105.1 Pseudomonadota bacterium
GTGCGGGGCCGCGGCGCCACCCGACGCAGCAACACCTGGAGAAGCCCGTGGGTGGATTCCGCCAAGCTTTCGGCCGCCTCGACGACGCGATCGGCACCGTCGAAGATCTCTTCATCATCGTCTCCCACGGCGCCATCGCCTCGCTGGTGCTGCTGGCCGTGGTGCTGCGCTACGTCTTCAACGATCCGTTGACCTGGGGCGAGGAGCTGATCGTCGGCCTCTTCACCTGGATGGTCTTCATCGGCGCCGCCGCGGCGATCCGGTCGCACATGCACATCCGCATCGACGTCATCGGCCCGATCCTGGCCAACCCGCGGATGAACTGGCTCAACATGCTGACGGTGGTCATCGGCCTCGCCATCATCGTGACGATGGTGGTGGCCTGCCACGAGTACGTGCTCCAGGAACTGGTGGTCGAGTCACCGATGCTGGGTGTCTCCAAGGGCTGGTTCGCGATGGCGATGCCCACCGGGCTGGTCCTGATGATGGTCCACGTGCTGCGCATCCTGTTCGACCAGGGGTCGGCGCCGGTGTTCCGCGGCGAGACGGAAACGCTGGTGGCTGAGAAATGAAGACACCCCCCGGGATTCCGTCTTGCGGCATGGGAAGCTGAGATGACACTCCTGCTGATCGGGTTCGCCCTGCTGCTGGTGATCGGCCTGCCGATCGCGCTCGCCATGATGGGGGCATCGCTCATCGTCATCCTCTGGGAAGGCATCCCCCTGTCGGTGGTCGCGCAGCGCGTGGTCACCGGGATGCAGTCGTTTCCGTTGCTCGCGATCCCCCTCTTCACGCTGGCCGGCTCGCTGATGAACGACTCGGGCATCAGCGAGCGGCTGTTCGCCTTCACTCGCGCCTTCGTCGGCCACATCCGCGGCGGCACGGCACAGACCGCCATCGTCGGCAACATCTTCCTGTCGGGCATCTCGGGCTCGTCGGTGGCGGATTGCGCTGCCACTTCGCGGGTCTTCGTGCCGCAGCTCACGCGGGCCGGCTACGGCCAGGGCTTCGCCGCGGCGCTGTGCGCCGCCTGCGCCACC
The DNA here is from genome assembly GCA_023441105.1 of Pseudomonadota bacterium. The sequence continues at coordinate 1,041 of JAEZQX010000323.1, forward strand.
CTCGGCCCGATCATCCCGCCGTCGATCCTGATGGTGATCTACGCCTGGCAGGCCAACATCTCGCTGGGCGACCTGTTCTGGGCCGGCGTCATCCCGGGGCTGGTGATGGCACTCGCCATGGTGCTGCTGACCGCCTGGATCGCGCGCCGCCGGCAATTCCCGCGCGACCAGGCGTTCGCCTGGGGCCGGCTGTGGGTCGAGTTCCGCGGCGCGGCCTGGGCGCTGTTCATGCCGGTGCTGATCCTGGTGGGCTTTCGCATGGGCGTGTTCACCGCCACCGAGATCGCCGGTGTCGCCGCCGCCTACTCGCTGGTGGTCGGCATGTTCATCTACCGGACCCTGCACTGGTCGCAGCTGCCGAAGATCCTGCTGACCACGGCCAAGGAAACCGCCGTGATCCTGCTGATCGTGGCCGCCGCCTCGCCCTTCAGCTGGATCCTGGGCATCGAGCAGGCGCCGCAGCTGATCTCGCAGGCCCTCACCGGCGCGACCGACAACCCCTGGGTGATCCTGCTGCTGCTGAACGTGGTGCTGCTGGTGCTGGGCTGCTTCATGGAGACGCTGGCGATCATGATCATCCTGGTGCCGATCCTGATCCCGGTGCTGAACCAGTTCCAGATCGACCTGACGCACTTCGGCATCATCCTGCTGGTGAACCTCACCATCGGCCAGCTGACGCCGCCGGTCGGGGTGCTCCTGTTCGTCGCCAGCTCGGTCGGGAAGGTCCGGCTCGGCCTGCTGGTGCGCGAGGTCATCCCCTACGTCGTGGTGCTGGTGGCCGCGCTGATGGTGATCACCAATCTGCCGGCGCTGTCGCTCTGGCTGCCGCAGGCGCTGAAGTAACGCCCCGTCCCCGGCGCCCCATGATGGGGCGCTTTTTGTTGCAGAATTCACGTCCTGGCTGAAAAACGCCGCACCATCACGGGACCCGTTTCATGAAGTATCAGTCGTTGGAAGCATTCCTGGGTCATGTCGCCGACCGCAATCCCGGTCAGCCCGAGTACCTGCAGGCGGTCACCGAGGTCATGGAGAGCCTCTGGGGCTGGATCGCCAAGCATCCGCAATACGCCGAACACGGCCTGCTCGACCGCATCGTCGAGCCGGAGCGGGTGGTCATGTTCCGGGTCGCCTGGGTGGACGATCATGGCGAGGTCAAGGTCAATCGCGGCTACCGGATCCAGCACAACTCGGCGATCGGGCCGTACAAGGGCGGGTTGCGCTTCCACCCGTCGGTCAACCTGTCGATCCTCAAGTTCCTCGCTTTCGAGCAGACCTTCAAGAACGCGCTCACCACGCTGCCGATGGGCGGCGGCAAGGGCGGCTCCGACTTCGATCCGAAGGGGCGCAGCCCCGGCGAAGTGATGCGCTTCTGCCAGGCGTTCGCCGCCGGCCTCTACCACCATGTGGGCTCGGAAACCGACATCCCGGCCGGCGACATCGGCGTCGGCGCGCGCGAGATCGGCTTCATGAGCGGCATGATCAAGAAGCTCTCGAACCGTTCGGACTGCGTCTTCACCGGCAAGGGCCTGTCCTACGGTGGCTCCCTGGTCCGGCCGGAGGCGACCGGCTACGGCACGGTCTACTTCGCCGAGGAGATGCTGATGCAGACCGGCCGCTCGCTGCAGGGCCTGCGGGTGAGCGTATCCGGCTCCGGCAACGTGGCGCAGTACGCGGTCGAGAAGGCAATGGCGTTGGGCGCGACCGTCGTCACCGTGTCGGATTCGAGTGGCACGGTCCTCGACGAGGGCGGCTTCTCGGCCGCCAAGCTCGCGGAGCTGATGGATGTGAAGAACAAGCACTATGGCCGGGTCGAGGAGTTCGCCAAGCGCATCGGCGCCAAGTTCCTGCCCGGTGCCACCCCGTGGCACGTCCCGGTCGACGTCGCCCTGCCCTGCGCCACCCAGAACGAGCTCACCGCCAAGGACGCGCAGACGCTGCTGCGCAACGGCGTGGTCTGCGTTGCCGAAGGCGCCAACATGCCGTCGTCGATGGACGCGGTGCGGGTGTTCGAGGAAGGCGGGGTGCTGTTCGCGCCGGGCAAGGCGAGCAATGCCGGCGGCGTCGCCACGTCGGGGCTGGAGATGAGCCAGAACGCGATGCGGTTGACCTGGCCGCGCGAGGAAGTGGATGCGCGCCTGCTGACCATCATGCGCAGCATCCACCAGTCGTGCATGCAGTACGGCCGCCGCGAGGACGGCAGCATCAGCTATGTCGACGGCGCCAATGTCGCCGGCTTCGTCAAGGTGGCCGACGCGATGCTGGCGCAAGGCGTCATCTGACCTGCGCGCGGCGCGCCGCGCTCCTTCTCGACGTCCGCCCCGCGGACGGGCTAGCATGGCCCCACGACACCGCGGGAGACATGCATGAAGCAGCGCTGCTACTGCCTGACCGCCCATCACCAGCCGCTCGAGCGGCGCGAGGCGGAGGTGCCGCAGCCCAAGGCGGGTGAAGTCCTGGTGAAGATCCTCGCTGCCGGCGTCTGCCACAGCGACATCCATATCTGGGAAGGCGAGTACGACCTCGGCAGCGGCAGGAAGCTGGTCCTGCGCGACCGTGGCGTCGCGCTGCCGCTCGTCATGGGCCACGAGATCGCCGGCGAGGTGGCCGCCCTCGGTCCCGATGCGCAGGGGCTGCAGGTCGGCGACAAGGTGCTGGTCTACCCGTGGCTGGGTTGCGGGGAGTGCCGGACCTGCGCGCGCGGGCAGGAAAACCTCTGCCTGCGTCCCGCGTCGCTCGGCGTCTACCAGGCCGGCGGTTACGCCGAATACGTGCTGGCACCGCGCGCGGCCTATTGCATCGACCTCGGCGGGCTGGATCCGGCGGAGGCGGCGCCGCTGGCCTGCTCCGGCGTGACCACCTACAGCGCACTGCGCAAGTTCGGATCCGTCATCGAGGAAGAGCCGGTGGTGATCATGGGTGCCGGCGGCCTCGGCCACATGGCGCTGGCGGTGCTGCGGGCGATGGGCGGCAAGGGCGCGATCATGGTCGACATCGACGAAGCCAAGCGCGCCAGGGCGGTCGAAGCCGGCGCGCTATCGGCCATCGACGGCAGCGCACCCGACGCCGCCGGGCAGATCATCGCCGCGACCGGCGGCGGCGCGCGCCTGGTGCTCGACCTGGTCGGATCCGCGTCGACGGTGAACCTGGCGATCGCCGGCGCCACCCGCGGCACCGAGATCGTGGTGGTCGGCCTCTATGGCGGCGAGCTCGCCGTGCCGATACCGTTCTTCCCGTTGCGCCCCCTGGCGATTCGCGGCAGCTATGTCGGCAACCTGGGCGAGCTGCGCGAGCTGGTCGGTCTGGCGCTGGACGGCAGGCTTGCCTTGGTCAAGGTCAGCCGCCGGCCGCTGGACGACGCGTCGGAAGTACTGGCGCAGTTGAAGGCCGGCCAGGTCTTCGGCCGCGCGGTCCTGGTGCCTTGACCTCGAACTCGACCTCGAACTCGACCGCGGCCTCGAGCGCAGCCTGGTCCGCAGCCCTGGTCGCGACACCGGGTGCCGCCGCGGCCGGCGCGACGGCGGCGGCCGTCAGTCGTCGCGGCCGAAGACTCCGCCGGCCATGAACCCGCCGTCCACCGCGATGGTCTGGCCGGTCACGTAGCTCGAGAAATCCGGGTCGAGCAGGAAGGCGACCGCGCCGGCAACCTCGTCGGGCGTGCCGTAGCGGTTCATCGGCACGGTACGGTTCCAGCGGGCGCGCGCTTCCAGCGTATGCATCTGCGCGACCAGCGGGGTCTCGACGGGGCCGGGCGCGATCGCGTTGACGCGGATGTCGAACTCGGCAAGTTCGGCAGCCATCACCTTGGTGAGCGTGACCAGCGCGCCCTTGGAGGCGCCGTAGGCCGAACGCCCGACATTGCCGGCGAGCCCCGAGACCGAGGTCATGTTCACGATCGAGCCGCTGCGCCGCGTCTTCATGCGCCGCACCGCCGACTGCGCGACCAGGAAGCTGCCGATCACGTTGATCTCGTAGATCTCGCGAAACAGCGCGGCGGTGGTCTCGAGGAACGGCACGTCGCGACCGATGCCGGCGGAGTTCACCACGCCGGCGATCGGCGCGAAGCGGGCCTCGACCTGCGCGACCAGCTTCTCCACCGCGGCTTCGTCGGTGACGTCCACCGTGGCCGCCAGCAGCTCGCGCTCGTCGATGCCGGCAAAATGCTTCTCCAATGCCGCCTGGTCCCGGTCGGCGGCAACCACCCGCCAGCCTTCGGCCAGCAGCCGCTCGACGCAGCCCAGCCCGATGCCGGAGGCACCGCCGGTCACGATGACGGCGGTATCGCGCAGCGTCCTCATGCCTCTCATGGTCCGATCCTGGTCCGAATGCGTTGGATCATGCCATGGCGGGCAAGCCATGGCGACCATGATGCCTACGTCTGCCGCGTGCCAGGCCGCGCGCCCGCCGGCAGGCGCCGCTCGCCGCCCTCGCCGGCGGGCCGATGCAGCAGCCGGCGCGCGAAGGCGATGATGTCGTCAACAAAGGTGAACACGACCGGGATGATCAGCAGGCTCAGGAAGGTCGAGGTCACCAGGCCGCCGATCACCGCCACCGCCATCGGCGAGCGGAAGCTCGGATCGACGCCCAGCCCGATCGCGATCGGCAGCATGCCGGCGCCCATCGCGATGGTCGTCATGATGATCGGCCGGGCGCGCTTGTGGCAGGCATCGAGCAGCGCCTCGCTCCGGCTCATGCCGTGGTCGCGGCGCGCGACGATCGCGTACTCCACCAGCAGGATCGAGTTCTTGGTGGCCACCCCCATCAGCATGATCAGCCCGATCAGCGACGGCATCGAGAAGCCCTTGCCGGTCAGCAGCAAGGCGGCGAAGGCGCCGCCGATCGACAGCGGCAGCGCCGCGAGGATCGTCACCGGCTGCATGAAGTCCTTGAACAGCAGCACCAGCACCGTGTAGATGCAGAACACGCCGATCAGCATCGCCAGCCCGAAGCTCTCGAACAGCTCCTTCATGCCCTCGACATCGCCCAGCTCCGCGCGGCGCACCGTCGGCGGCAGGTTGACCAGGCTCGGCAGCTGGTCCACCTTGGCGAGCACGTCGCCAAGCGCCTGGCCGTTGAGCTCGATCTCCAGCAGCACGTTGCGGCTGCGGTCGTAGCGGTCGATCTGCGCCGGTCCGGAGTCGATCGCGATGTCGGCCACGTTACCCAGCGGCACGTTGCCGCCGCTGCCCGGCACCGCCAGGCGCGCGAGCAGCCCGAGATCGTCGCGCGCCTGCTCCGGCAGCCGCACCACGATCGGCACCTGCCGCTGCGTCAGGTTCAGCTTGGCGAGGCTTTGCTCGTAGTCCCCAGCGGTGGCCACCCGCAGGGTGTCGGCGATCACCTCGGCGGTCACCCCGAGGTCGGCGGCGCGCGCCGGATCCGGGCGCACCACCAGCTCCGGCCGGGTCAGCGCCGCGCTCGAGGTGACGTTGCCGATGCCTTCCAGGGCGCGCAACTCGCGCACCACCGCCCGGCTGGTCTCCGCGAGGGTGCGCCCGTCGTCGCCGGTCAATGCCACCACCAGCTTCTCGCCGGCGCCGCCGAAGCCGACGGTGCTGCGGATCCCGGGCACGCCAGCGAGCGCCTCGCGCAGGCGCGCCTCGATCTGCTGCTTGCTGCTGCCGCGGCCCTCGCGGGGCGAGAGGTTCAGCAGCAGCGTCGCCTTGCGCGCCTCCGGCGCCCCGCCCATGGCGAATGGATCGCTGCCGGTCGCGCCGCCGCCGATCGCGGTGTACACCTGGCGCACGTCCGGATCGCGCATCAGCCGCTCGCGCACGTCCTCCGCGACCCGCAGGGTCTGCTCGAAGCGGCTGCCCGGCGTGAGCTCGATCGTGACCTGGGTCTGCGCGAGGTCGTCCGGCGGGATGAAGCCGGTCGGCAGCAGCGGGATCAGCATCAGCGAGGCGATGAAGAAGCCGGCCGCCGCCAGCGAGGTGAGGATGCGATGGCGCAGGCACCAGGCGACCCAGCCGAGGTAGCGGGTCATCACCCAGCTGTCTTTCGGCGCGTGGTCGATCGGCTTGAGGATGTAGGCCGCCATCATCGGCGTGAGCAGCCGCGCCACCAGCAGCGAGGCGAACACCGCGATCGCCGCGGTCCAGCCGAACTGCTTGAAGAACATGCCGGCGACGCCGGTCATGAAGGCGGTCGGCAGGAACACGGCGACCAGCGTGGCGGTGGTCGCCACCACCGCCAGGCCGATCTCCTCGACCGCCTCCATCGCCGCCTCCTTGGGGCTCTTGCCCATGCCCAGGTGGCGCACGATGTTCTCGATCTCGACGATCGCG
>JAEZQX010000363.1 GCA_023441105.1 Pseudomonadota bacterium
CACCGGGCTTGGCCATCGCCGTCATGCGTAGCTTGGCCGGCAGCGTCTTGTAATCGTCCGCATGCACCAGGTGCACGAAGCGATAGTAGATGTTGTTCATCGCCATCAGCGTCGCCGCGATCTTGACCGCGTTCAGCGCTTCCGGCGTGAGCTCGCCCGCGAACGCATCGACGACGGCCTGCGTCGTCGGCGCGTGATTGGCCGCCAGCGCGGCAGCGATGAAGCTGCCGGCCTTCTGCTGCTGGCTGAGGAGCTGCTCGGACGCCAGGCTCGACAGGTTGAGCTTGATGTCGCGCGCGTAGTCCGGCAGCCGGTCCTTCAGGGTGTCGATCGACATGATCAGGCTGCCTTCAGGACCTCTTCGCCCTTCTGCCAGTTGCAGGGGCAAAGCTCGTCGGTCTGCAGCGCATCGAGCACGCGCAGCACTTCCTGCGGATTGCGGCCGACGCTGCCGTCGGTCACGTAGACGAAGCGGATGATGCCTTCCGGGTCGACCAGGAAGGTCGCCCGCTTGGCCACGCCCTCGTCCTCGTCCAGCACGCCGAGGGCATTGGACAGGCGCTTGGCCGTGTCGGCCAGCATCGGGATCGGCAGGTCACGCAGGTCCTTGTGGTCCTTGCGCCACGCCAGGTGCACGAACTCGCTGTCGGTGCTCGCGGCCAGCACCTGGCAGTCGCGGTCGGAGAACTGGCTGCTGAGGTCGCCGAAACCCTTGATCTCGGTCGGGCAGACGAAGGTGAAGTCCTTCGGGTAGAAGAACACGCACAACCACTTGCCCTTGTAGGTCTGGTTGGTGATGTCGGTGAATGCCTTGTCGAGGTTCTCGGTCGAGACGGTGGCCTTCAGCTTGAACTCGGGGAACTTGTCGCCAACGGTGAGCATGGTGGTCTCCTCTGGTGGTGGTACAGCGGAACGCCGGCGCGATGGAACCGCCAGTGCTCCGTGCGGTGATGGCCAAGGCAGGTTACGCCGCCGCTACCCATCAATCCAATCGATTGATACGATCGAGTCGATAGCTTTCGACAATCAACTCACGATGAACCTGCGGGACCTCCGTTATCTGGTCGCCCTCGCCGAATACAAGCATTTCGGGCGGGCCGCCGCGGCCTGCTTCGTCAGCCAGCCGACCCTCTCGACCCAGGTGCGCAAGCTGGAGGAGGAACTCGGCGTGACGCTGGTCGAGCGCGCGCCGCGCAAGGTGCTGCTGACGCCGGTCGGGGCCGAGATCGCCCAGCGCGCGCGCGCGGTGCTGCACGACGTCGAGCAGATCCGCGCCATTGCGCGGCGCACGCGCGATCCGGAATCGGGCACCGTGCGGCTGGGCATCTTCCCCACGCTCGGTCCCTACCTGCTGCCGCACGTGCTGCCCGCGGTGCGCGCACGCTTCCCGCGGCTGGAACTGTTGCTGGTGGAAGACAAGACCGCGGTGCTGCTCGGCCAGTTGCGCGAGGGCCGGCTGGATGCGGCAGTGCTCGCGCTGCCGCTGCACGACGACCAGTTGCACGAGGAGTTCCTGTTCGAGGAGCCGTTCGTGCTGGCGGTGCCGCACGGGCACGCGCTCGCCGCGCGCAAGGCGCTCAAGCTCGGCGACCTCGCCGACCAGAGCCTGCTGCTGCTCGACGACGGCCACTGCCTGCGCGACCAGGCACTTGAAGCCTGCCAGCTCGCCGGCGCACGGGAGAAGGCGGGCTTTCGCGCCACCAGCCTGGAAACGCTGCGACAGATGGTCGCGGCGGATGTCGGCATCACCCTGCTGCCGACGCTGGCGGTGAAGCCGCCGGTCGCGCCCTCGCCGGACATCGACCTGGTCGCCTTCCGAGGCCGCCCACCCAGCCGCCGCATCGCGATGGTGTGGCGGCGCAGCTCGGCCATGGCCCCCTTCCTCGACCAGCTTGCCGGCGTATTCCGCCAGCTGCCGCCGGCGCTGCTCGATCCGCGGCCGGCTCCCGCATCCGCCGCCAGCACGCAGGCGCCGATTGAGATACCGCGCGGGATCGGCTAGCGTCTGGTGGGCGCGTGGCCTTCGCGCGCCGAGGTCGATGGAGAACGTCATGGAAGCCGAACGCAAAGCCCCGATCACCCTGTCGAGCGTGGACCTGGAACGCCTGGACCAGCTGCTCGACCAGCCCGCCTACCGCCAGTTCCCCGGCGTCGCGGCGCTGCGGGAGGAGCTGGCGCGTGCCGACATCGTCGACCCGGAAAAGATGCCAGCCGACGTCGTCACGATGAACTCCACCGTGCGCGTCGCCGACGGCGAGGAAGAGCACGAACTCACCCTGGTGTACCCGCGCGAAGCGGACGGCAGCCCCGGCAAGGTGTCGATCCTCGCGCCGGTCGGCAGCGCCATGCTCGGCCTGCGCATCGGCGATTCGATCGAATGGCAGATCCCGGGCGGCCGCCGCCTGCGCGTGCGCATCCTCGGCATCCACTACCAGCCCGAAGCCAGCGGACACTTCCACCGCTGAGTCCCCCTGCACTCGTCGCATGCGCGGCTTCGCGGTTGCGGCTGCGCCGCTCCTACGAAAAGCTTGTGCCGCCCGTGCCGCCCGTGCCGCCCTTGACGCTCGTTCCGTCGCAGGAGCGCTGCAAGCGCGACCGTGGGGTTGCAGATCGCGGTGCCAACCGGTGTGTTCGCCGCAAGCGCGGTTTCGCGGTCGCGGCTGCGCCGATCCCACGAAAAGCTTGTGCCGTCGTAGGAGCGCTGCAAGCG
>JAEZQX010000375.1 GCA_023441105.1 Pseudomonadota bacterium
CATCGAGACCCTGCTCGAGCTCGGGGTCGACACCGTCTTCGGCTATCCCGGCGGTGCGGTACTGCCTCTTTATGATGCGCTGCATGCGCAGCCGCGGCTGCGCCACGTGCTGGTGCGCCACGAGCAGGCCCCCGTCCATGCTGCCGAAGGCTATTCCAGGACGACCGGCAAGGTCGGCGTGGTCTTCGTCACTTCCGGGCCAGGCGTCAGCAATACCACCACCGGCCTGCTCGACGCGCTCAGCGATTCGGTGCCGGTCCTGTGCGTTAGCGGACAGGTGGCCATGGCGGCAATCGGCACCAACGCCTTCCAGGAATGCGATGCGCTGGGTATCTCGGCCACGGTGACCAAGTGGAACGCCCAGATCCGCGACGTCTCGCAGGTGGCGGCGCTGGTGAGACAGGCCCATGCGACCGCGGCCGGCGGCCGGCCCGGTCCGGTCCTGCTGGATTTTCCGAAGGACCTGCAGCAGCTGCCGGCACCGCAACTGCCCGCGACGCAGGACCGGTCGACTGCCGGGCAGGCAGTGGCGACCACCACGACCGGCGGCTCAGGCGTGAAGGAAGCGGCCGGCCTGCTGGCCGCGACGGCTGCGACCAACCCGGCGCCCGAAGCGCTGCGGGCGGCCGTCGACCTGATCCAATCCGCGCAACGTCCGGTCTTCTACGGCGGCGGCGGGCTCATCAACTCGGGTCCCGCTGCCTGCGAGCTGTTCACTTCCCTGGTGCGACAGACGGGCATGCCCTGCACATTGACGCTCTTGGGCCTCGGCGCGTTCCCGGCCTCGGATCCGGCGTTCCTCGGCATGCTCGGGATGCACGGCACCCTCGAGGCCAACAAGGCGATGCATGATGCCGACCTGATCGTCTGCGTCGGCGCGCGCTTCGACGATCGCGTCACCGGCCGGGTCGATGGTTTCGCACCGCATGCCCGCTTCGTCCACGTCGACATCGATCCCGCCTCGATCGGCAAGGTCGTCAAGGCGGACGTGGCGCTGCGTGGCGATTGCCGCGCGGTCCTGCAGTCGTTGCTCGCCGCATGGCAGGCATCGGAGGCAGTGGCTGCTGGCGCGCGGCAGGCGGAGCGTGTCGGGCGGCTGCGGACCTGGTGGGAGACGATCGAACGGTGGCGCGCGGAGCGTTCGCTGGCGTTCGAGGACACCCCGGCGCAGATCGCACCGCAGGCCTTGATGACCCGCCTGCAGCAGGCGCTCGTCGGACGCAGGCCCATCGTGTCGACCGACGTCGGGCAGCACCAGATGTGGGCCGCGCAGTATCTCCAGTTCGACGAGCCCAACTGCTGGCTCACCTCGGGCGGCGCGGGAACGATGGGCTACGGCCTGCCCGCCGCCATCGGTGCGCAGATCGCGCATCCCGACCGGCTGGTGGTTTGCGTCAGCGGCGACGCCTCCGTCCTGATGAACATCCAGGAGCTGTCGACGGCCGTGCAGCACCGCACGCCGGTGAAGGTGATCCTGTCGAACAACGGCTACATGGGCATGGTGCGGCAGTGGCAGGAGCTCAACCACGGCGGGCGCTATAGCCACAGCTATACCGAAGCCCTGCCGGACTTCCCGGCCCTGGCCCGCGCCTTCGGCTGGCAGGCGCGCACCGTCGCCGACCGTGCCGAACTCGACGAGGCGCTGCGCGAATGCCTCGATTCGAGCGGCCCGTACTTCCTGGACGTGAGGGTGGCGGCGCAGGAGAACTGCTTCCCCATGATCCCGGCGGGTCGCAGCCATGGCGACATCATGCTGTCCAAGGACCGCTGGTACTAAGAGGGGGTGAACCCCCCTTGGCACGCTTCGCGCGCCTACCCCCCTTCCCGAAGCTGCGCTTCGGCAAGGGGGGCGCCGCCTGAGGCCGGGCAAAGCCCGCTCCTCGGCGGCTGCTGGGTGTGGGGCGGTCGGGCTTGCAGCGGTTGAGGCCGGGTTTGGCAGAGTGGCACCCGATGCCGGGGACGAGGGGGACGCCGCCAGATGCCAGTGACGAGGGGCGCCGACAAATGCTCGGATCGTGGCGCATCTCGGAAGCAACGTAAACGCGCCTACCGTCGCTGTAACCCTCTCAACCGTCAACAGCCCGGCTGATGGCAGCGCAATCAGACCGCGCCAAGCGCCCCATCCAGATCCGCCAGCAAGTCGTCGATATGCTCGATGCCGATCGACAGCCGCACCGTGTCCTCGCCGACGCCGGCCTTGGCCAGCTCTTCGGGCGACAGCTGGCGGTGGGTGGTGGAGGCGGGGTGGGTGGCGAGCGACTTGGCGTCGCCGATGTTCACCAGGCGCGTGAACAGCTTGAGCGCGTCGAGGAAGCGCGCGCCGGCTTCGCGGCCGCTCCTGGCCGCGTCCTTCAGGCCGAAGATCATCAGCCCCGACGCCTTGCCCGACAGGTACTTGTCGACCAGCTTGCGGTCCGGATGGTCCTCGAGGCCGGCGTAGCTGACCCAGCCGACCTTCGGATGCTTCTGGAGGTGCTGCGCGACCTTCAGCGCGTTGTCGCTGATGCGGTCCATGCGCAGCGCGAGCGTCTCGATGCCCTGCAGGATCAGGAAGGCGTTGAACGGCGAGATCGCGGCGCCGGTGTTGCGCAAGGGCACGACACGGGCGCGGCCGATATAAGCGGCGGGCCCCAGGGCCTCGGTGTAGACGACACCGTGATAGCTGACGTCGGGTTCGTTGAGGCGCGCGAAGCGCTTGCGGTGCTGCGCCCAGGGAAACTTGCCGGAGTCGATGATCGCGCCGCCGATGCTGTTGCCATGGCCGCCCAGATACTTGGTCAGCGACTGCACGACGATGTCGGCGCCGTGCTCGAACGGCCGGCACAGGTACGGCGATGGCACCGTGTTATCGACGATCAGCGGCACGCCGTGGCGATGCGCCACGTCCGCGATCCGCGCGATGTCGGTCACCCGGCCCTGCGGGTTGCCCATCGATTCGACGAAGACCGCCTTGGTCCGGTCATCGATCAGCTGGCTGAACGATTCGGGATCGGTGTGGTCGGCGAAGCGGGTCTCGATCCCGAACTGCGGCAGGGTGTGGGCGAACAGGTTATAGGTTCCGCCATAGAGCGCGGTCGACGAGACGATGTTGTCGCCGGTCTCGCTGATCGTCTGGATCGCATAGGTCACCGCGGCCTGCCCGGAGGCGAGCGCCAGCGCCGCGATGCCGCCCTCGAGCGCGGCCAGACGCTGCTCGAGCACGTCCTGGGTCGGATTCATGATGCGGGTGTAGATGTTTCCCGTCACCTTGAGGTCGAACAGGTCGGCGCCGTGCTGCGCATTGTCGAAAGCGTAGGCGGCAGTCTGGAAGATCGGCACCGCGACCGCGCGGGTCGTCGGATCGGGCTGGTAGCCGGCATGCACCGACAAGGTTTCGAAGCGCAACTTGGATTGGTTCATGTAGCTGTTCTCTCTCTCTTGTTTTCTGCTGGTTTGGTACGGATCCCCGGCGTCGAGACGAGCCGGAAGTCTAACGCCGGGGCGCGACCGGTCCCGTATCCCTCGAAAGGGTGATCTGCGGCCCTCGATGAAGTATCGTTCGGCTTGGCGCGCCGGGCTTATGCGACCGACGGCGTTATAGTGACGGGATTCGCATAAGGAAGAGTGAGCATCCATGGCATCCGGCAACGGTCTCGGCATCGCGGGCGTGGTGGCACAGCTGCGCGAGTTGCGCAACCAGTCGCTGCAGAGCCGTCATCGTGACGGCCGGCCGCCGCGGCTGCCGTCGCGGGCGACGCTGACCGACATCGTTGCCGGGCTCGCGGCTGCGATGTTCCCGAACCGCCTCGGGCGATCGGATCTCACCGATGAAGGCATCGACCACTACGTCGGCCACACCCTGGACGTGGCGCTGCGTTCGCTGCACGAGCAGTTGAACCGGGAGTTGCTGTTCTCATCCAACCTCGACACGCTGAGCGCGCAGGATGCGGCCAGGGGTCTCGCCATCACACGCGAATTCGCCCAGTCGCTGCCCCGGATACGGGAGTTGCTGGACACCGATATCCTCGCCGCCTACCAGGGCGACCCGGCCGCGCGCAGCCTCGACGAGGTTCTGGTCTGCTATCCCGGCATCACCGCCATTGCGCACTACCGGCTGGCGAACGTGCTGTACCGGTTGGGCGTGCCGCTCACCGCGCGCATGATCGCGGAGCTCGCGCATTCGCTGACCGGCATCGACATCCATCCCGGCGCGCGGATCGACGAGCGGTTCTTCATCGATCATGGCACCGGCGTGGTCATCGGCGAGACCGCGATCATCGGTCGCAACGTCAGGCTCTACCAGGCGGTGACCCTCGGGGCCAAGCGCTTCCCCGCTGCCGAGGACGGTTCGCTGGTCAAGGGCGATGCGCGCCATCCGATCGTCGAGGACGACGTGGTGATCTATGCCGGCGCCACCGTTCTCGGGCGCGTCACCATCGGCCGCGGCTCCACCATCGGCGGCAACGTCTGGCTCACGCGCAGCGTGCCGCCCGGCAGCAATGTCTCACAAGCCCAGGCGCTGACCGATGTGGTGATCGGCGTGGGCACTCGGCCCGACGCGCCGTCGCCGCCGCAACCGGCGCCCGGTCGCTAACAAAAGGGCGCCAGCCGGCGCCCTCGTCGCATTGCCTGTCGGCCGGGCTCCGTGCCCTCCGGCCGCCCCTCAGAACCGCATCGACGGCTCTTCCTGCTGCCGGTTGGCGGTGCCGGCCTGGATCTGCTGGCGATAGCGCTCGATCGCACTCGGGTCGCTGCCGGCCGCTGCGGCTGCGGATGCTGCCGCCGCCGGGGACGCAGCCGACGCCGACGCCGGCTCGGCCTGCCGCGCCGTCACCGTGATCTTCTGCGGCTGCGGCGACGTCATCGGCTCGGCAGCGGCCTGCTTGTAGTTCGCCGGCAGCTTCGAGCTGCGCGGATAGCCGGCAGCGTTCAGCAGGCGGTCATAGGCACCGGACTCGAAGCCGACGGTCTTCTCCCTGCCGACGGTCAGCGCCGGAAAGCTGTTGTCGTTGAAGCCGCGCGTCTTGAAGGCCTCGAAGTCGGCGGTGGTGGCGATCGTCTTCTCGCTGAACGGCACGCCGCGGGCGCCCAGGTGCTGGCGGGCGGCGGAGCAGGGTGCGCAGTCGGAGGCGGTATAGAGCACGACCGGAAACTTGCCGCTCGCGATCTTCAGCTCGTAGGGCAGCTCCGGATTGGCCGCGGATGAAGCGGCAGGCGCGGGCGGCGACTGCGCAGCGGACTCGCCGCCGCGATCGTTCAGGAGCCGGGCGCCCGCCGGCGGCGGCACGTCGCTGTAGACGACCGTGCCTTCGGGAGAGAGCCACTTGTATTGGGCCGCCACCGGGGCGGCCAGGGTCCCGATCGCAACCAGGACCAGGCTGTTCAGCAACACGCGTTTCATATCCGTTCCTTCTCGCTCTGAAGCGGACCGCCGGACGGAGCCACGCGTGATGCCGTCCTCGTCAGGCAGCCTCTTCGACCATTCCATTATGGCGAAGCAGGGCCTCGAGCCTGGGCTCCCGACCTCTGAACGCCTTGAATGAGTCGATGGCCGGTCGGCTGCCGCCGACCGACAGGATCTCGCGCAGGAACCTGGCCCCCGTCTGCGGGTTGAACAGACCTTCCTCCTCGAAAGCGGCGAAGCAGTCGGCCGACAGGACTTCCGCCCACTTGTAGCTGTAGTAGCCCGCCGCATACCCGCCGGCGAAGATGTGGCTGAAGCTGTTCTGGAAGCGGTTGAAGGCCGGCGGGCTGACCACGGCGACCTGTCCGCGGACGCGATCGAGGATGCGCTGGATGGCATCGCCGGCGCCGGCCGGCACGGAGCCGCTGTCGTCTGACTTGTCGAGGTCCGGGCGACGGTGCAGCTCCATGTCGAAGAGCGCGAACTCGATCTGCCGGAGGGTCTGCAGGCCGGCCTGGAAGTTGCGGGCGCGGACCATCTTGTCGAACAGCTCCTTCGGCATGTCCTCGCCGCTGCGCACATGCTGGCTCATCGAGGCGACGATCTCCCACTCCCAAGCCCAGTTCTCCATGAACTGGCTGGGCAGCTCCACTGCGTCCCATTCGACGCCGGCGATGCCGGATACACCCAACGCGTCGATGCGGGTGAGCATGTGGTGCAGTCCATGGCCGAATTCATGGAACAGGGTACTGATGTCGTCGTGGGTCAGGAGGGCGGGATTGCCTTCCACCGGCGGCTGGAAATTGCACACCAGGTAGGCGACCGGCGTCTGCAGCACGTCCTGCACGCCCCCGTCCACCCGCGCCTGTTGGCGGCTGCGCCCGCGGCAGTCGTCCATCCAGGCGCCGGACTGCTTCGCCTCGCGGGCATAGAGATCGAGATAGAACTGGCCGATCAGCCGGCCGCCTGACTCGATGCGGAAGAACTGCACGTCCGGATGCCAGCGTTCGGCTTCGTCCTGGCGGATCTGCACGCTGAAGATGCGCTCGGTCAGCTTGAACAGACCATCCAGCACGCGGGGCAGCTGGAAGTACTGCTTCACCTCGTTGTCCGAGAACGAGTAGCGCTCCTGCTTCAGCTGCTCGCTCGCGTACGACAGGTCCCACGCCTGCAGGTCGTCGAGGCCGAGCCGTTCCGCCGCAAAGCTGCGCACTTCCGCCAGGTCCTTCTCGGCGAATGGCCGGGCGCGCCCGGCGAGGTCGAGCAGGAACTTCTCCACCGACTCCGGCGTATCCGCCATCTTCGCGACCAGGGAAACCTCGGCAAAGTTGTCGTAGCCCAGCAGGCGCGATTTCTCCTGGCGAAGTGCCAGGATGCGATGCATCAGCGGCGTGTTGTCCTTGTCGGAGCCGTCGGCTGCGCGGGTGACATAGGCGCGGTACATCTGCTCGCGCAGCCCGCGATCCTTCGCATACTGCATCACCGGCAGGTAGGACGGGAACTGCAGCGTGAAGCGCCAGCCTTCCTTGTCCTTGCGCCTGGCATCCGCGCGAGCGGCGGCGATCGCATCTTCCGGCAGTCCTTCGAGCCGGGCCGGATCGTCCACCAACAGCTCGAAGCCGGTGGTGGCGTCGAGCACGTTCTCCGAAAAGCGCTGTTGGATCGCGGCCAGCTCTTCCTGGATGGCGGCGAAGCGCTCCCGTCCCGGCGACTGCAGCTCGGCGCCGCTCAGGCGGAAGTCGCGCAGCTCGTTGTCGATGACGCGGGCGCGTTCGGCGTCCAGCCGGCGGTACTCGTCGCCGGCGCGCAGCGCCTTGTACTTCGCGAACAGGCCCTCGTTCTGGCCCAGGCGGGTCCAGAATTCCGTCACCCGCGGCAGGTTCTGGTTGAAGGTCTCGCGCAGTGCCGGCGAATCCATCACCGAGTTGAGGTGACGCACCATGCCCCAGGCGCGCCCGAGGCGTTCGGTCGCTTCCTGCAGCGGCAGCACGAATTCGTTCCAGGTGGCCGGCGTCGCCGGCTCGGTGGCCTGCTCGAGCGCCTTCTCTGCCTGGACCAGCAGCTGGTCCATCGCAGGGGTCACCTGCGCGGGATCGAAGCCGGCGAAGCGCGGCAGGTCACGCTGGTCGAGGAGGGAATTGGTCACCGGCTCGAGCTCGGCCGTCGTCGCGTCGTTGTTCATGTCCGTGTTGTTCCCAGTTTCTGTTGTGCGACCTGGACGGTGTTGGCGAGCAGCATCGCGATGGTCATCGGGCCGACGCCGCCGGGCACTGGCGTGATCCAGCCAGCCACCTGGCTGGCCGAAGCGAAGTCGACGTCGCCGCAGAGCTTGCCGTCGTCGAGGCGATTGATGCCGACGTCGATCACCACCGCCCCCGGCTTGATCATCTCGCCGATGATCATCCGCGGCTTGCCCACCGCCACCACGACGACGTCGGCACGACGAACCTGCGCCGCCACGTCACGGGTCTTGCTGTTGCAGATGGTGACGGTGGCGCCGGCTTGCAAGAGCAGGTGAAACTGCGGCTTGCCGACCAGGTTGCTCGCGCCGACGATGGTCGCTTCCGCGCCGCGCAGCGGCACGCCCGTGTGCTCGAGCAGCTTCATCACGCCCAGGGGCGTGCACGGCACCAGCCGCGGTGCGCCGGTCATCAGGGCGCCGGCGTTGACCAGGTGGAAGCCGTCGACGTCCTTGGCCGGGTCGATCGCCTCGATGATCTTGCGGCTGTCGATATGCGGCGGCAGCGGCAACTGCACCAGGATGCCGTCGATCAGCGGATCGGCGTTGAGTTCGCCGATGCGGGCGAGCAACTGCCGCTCGCTGATCTCCGCCGGCAGCACGTCGGACACCGAATGGAAGCCCGCTTGCTCGCAAGCCTTGACCTTGTTCCTGACGTAGATCCGCGAGGCGGCGGAGTCGCCGACCAGGACCACAGCCAGCCCGGGCTTGCGGCCGGCAGCGAGGCAGGCGGCGGCAGCTTCGGCGGCCCGGGCCCGAAAATCCGCTGCGATGGCGGCGCCGTCGATGATTCTTGCGGTCATGTCGTTCGAGAAGGTTGGATGGTGACTGGAGGATGAGCAGACACCCCACCGTCCGAAGCGATCGACCGGACCTCTTTGAGCGTCCCGATCAAGGCGTCGCGTTGCGGTCATACCGACGACCGGGGGTGCATGCCGGACGATCGTACACCAGCGCCGGCAGCCGATTTGCACGTCCCGCTCACCTCTTGCTATTATTATGGGCTTGCTTGGGGGTATAGCTCAGCTGGGAGAGCGCTTGCATGGCATGCAAGAGGTCAGCGGTTCGATCCCGCTTACCTCCACCAGGATTTCAGTAAGGTTCCAGTATCATGCGGTGCCGCCCCTCTAGCGGTCCGCAATCGATCGACAGCACGCAGTCCCGTTCGTCTAGAGGCCTAGGACATCACCCTTTCACGGTGAGTACAGGGGTTCGAATCCCCTACGGGACGCCATCTTATTCCCGCTTCCTCCCGGAGCGTCGTGCAGTCGGCGAGGGAGTCGGGTCTAGTAAGACATCTTCCACCGTCTGCGCAGTCGTCGACACTGTCTCCGGCAGCGCGCTTCCGGTCCCCAACTGTGTGCGAGATCCGCCGATCCGGCGCTGCCAGCCGCATCTGAAGGCCGGCCACTGTGCGTGGCCGTCGACGCGAGGCCGGGCCGGATGCTGACTCACGAGCGGCTGTTCAGGCGCGTGCCCGGTCAGCCTCCTGGGGAGCCGCTCCGGCTCGCCGTCACGCTCGGCGCCGCTCCCTGCGCTCACCGAGCATTCCCGCGGCTCTCGCCAAGGAGCTGCAGCATCGGACACGAGAGCGCAAAGCTGGACACCTTCGCGGTGTCGGTCGACACCTACACTAAGATCCTGACCGGAGCGCGGCATTCAGACGCCTGGCGGCGCGATGAAGTGACAAGAGGCAGCGATGAGCGCAGTGATTCCACGACTTCGGCTGGACAGCGACGCTCGCAGGGCTGTGCTGAAAGGTATCGCTGCGAATCTGCTCCTCACCCAGGGCGGAGCGGGTGCGGTCGCGCAGACGATACTCGCCAAGTCCGAAGAGTCGGTCAGCGTCAAGGACTTCGGCGCCGTGGGCGACGGCGTGGCAGACGATACGGTCCCCATCCAACGAGCCCTCGACACCGGCAGGAATGTCATGGTGCCTCCGGGTGAATACCGGCTGACCGCCAGCCTGACCCTCGCTGCTGATCACCAGGCCATCTTTGCTCACGGATGGTCCTCGGTCCTGCGGCAGACCGTCGGCACGCTCAATGTGGTGGAGGCCAACCGCAAGGCTGGTGTCGCAGTCCGCGGGCTGAAGCTCGTCGCGGCCGGTGCCAAGTCTTCGCTCACGAGCGGCTGCGGTGTGCTGTTTGCGGGTGTCACGCGAGGCGAAGTCTCCCGCTGCTGGGTCACGAATCACCTGGGCGCCGGCATCTGCTTGCAGAACAGCAATCAGAACCTGATCGAGGGAAATCGACTGACGGACTCTCCCGCCACCGATGTGATGCGGCACACCGCGGCCGGCGCGGATATCGCCGTGATCTATGCCTCCTCGGCCAACTTGATACGAAGCAACTGGTGCGTCTCAGGCAATGCCTACGGCGTCTACATCCAGGCGATCAAGCCAGGCGACCTGGCCGAGGACAACCTGGTTGCCGGCAACGTGGTCAAGGACTGCCGCGCCTACGGCATCATCACCTATCGCGTGGACTCCGCAGCCGGCGCGAGCGTCGACCGAACGATCCTTGTCGGAAACACTGTCAAGAACACCAAGGGATCGATCGCCGATGCGGTTCGAGGCCACACTTACGGTGCGGCGATCTACGTCCAGGGTTCCGAAGAAGCGGTTGTTGCGGACAACACCATCGATGGCTCGCACACGGCTGCTGTCACATTCCTCGAGCTCCTGGCGCCGGGAGCGATCGGCGCAACCAACCAGAGCAACATCACCATCACCGGCAACGTGATCCGGAATGCCGGGATGTACGGCATCCATGTTGGCGACCCTTCTGATATCGGGGCAGCCACCGGGCATGCCGTCGTCTCCGGCAACACCGTGAGATCGGTGGCGAAGGAAGGCATCCGTATCCACCGGCGGGGGCGAGCCATCGTGACCGGCAACGCGGTCGATACCACCACCGGCAGCGGCATCGCAATCCGCAACACCGTCCTGCGGCAAGGAATCGTGGTCTCCGGAAACACGGTGCGCAACGTCGGTGGCCTTGCCGGCGTCCATGTCGCCTACGCTGACCAGCCAAAGGTGTCTGGCAACTCGGTGTACAGGGCAAGAACGCACGGCATCTACGTCGAAGACTCGAATGATGTGGGCGTGGTCGACAATTCGGTGCGCGACCACGGACAGCGCGGCATCCAGATCGCGTCCTCGGTCACTCGGGCGCGTGTCGCCGGGAACGTCGTGCGCGGCAATGGCACGTCGGTCGCCGGAATCACCCTCGATGCTCCCACGCGCCTGGGCGAGAACCACGTCAGCAACTGCGTGAGCCTCTTTGCCGGAAGCTTCGCGCCTTTCGCAACGCTGGCCGTCAACAGCACCTCCCCGAGCGTCGCCGACGGGTCGAGCTTCGTGACCGGCAACACTTCGGCGACTGTGATCACCAATTTTTCAGGCGGCTATCACGGGCAGGAGATCCTGGTGGTGTTCCGGGACGCCAACACCACGCTGAACTTCTCCTCGTCGAACTTGAAGGGGAATGGGGGAGTGGATCGGCTGATGAAGGTGGACGACTCGATCAAGGCGACTTACAACGCGACCCTGCTCGCGTGGTTCGTTACGATCAGTGCGGCTTCCTAGGGATGGCAGCACCGCCCTAGGCCCGCAACTCCTCCTCCGCCAGGATCGATCGCACCAGCGACAGCATCGACCCGATCGGGAATGGCTTTCTCAGCATCGCGCGATAGCGATCGATCATCACGCGCACCGCGCTCTCCGACAACGCGCTGGTCACCAGGACCGGGACGCTGCCCAGCGCGGCATCGTATTGCATGGCGCGAAGCATTTCGGCGCCGTTCATGATCGGCATGGCGATATCGAGGATGACCAGGTCCACCGGAGACAGCTTGAGCTTGTTGAGACCGTCGCGGCCATTGACCGCCTCGAGCACGCGATAGCCTTCGCGCTCCAGCACGAAGGTCAGGATCTCGGCCGATTGCGATTCGTCGTCGACGACGAGGATCGTCTTCGGATTCACGCGTGACCCCCCGCCCGATCAGGCGCCGTGAGGCTGGCGAGCGGCAGCGTTCGGCGTGTTCCGGCCATGATGCTTCCATGCCGTCTAGGCCGGCGCGACTTCCGGACTCCACCTCGGCAGGTAGGTCGTGAAGGTGGAGCCGCAGCCGCTGGCGCTCGCGACCTCGAGATAGCCCCCATGTGCCTCCAGGAGGTTCCTGGCCAGCCATAGGCCGCCACCGAAGCCACCCTTCGAGAGGTCGCTGTTCCGCATCATCTCGGCGAAGTCGCTGTTCATCATCTCCTGCTCGAGCGCCGGTATCCCGGCGCCATGGTCGGTGACCTGGACCCGGACGATGTTGTGACCGGTATCGGCGGCGGAGACGAGCACCGGCGCGCCGGCACCGAACCGGATGGCATTGGACACGAGATTGCCCAGCGCCTGCTCGAGTGCGGCGCTGTTCCACCGGCCGACCAGGTCGCCTTCGCATTCGATGTGCAGGGGGCTGTCGTTCAGCCGCGATTGCGGCGAATAGAGGTCCTCGACATGGCGCAGCACCTCGCGGATGTCCACCAGGCCGAAGTCGAGGCTATGCAGGCCGCCGGCCATGCGCGAAAGGTCCAGCATCATCGAACAGCGCTGGAGCAACCACTGCAGCGTCCGGTCCACCTGCCGGAGCCGGTCGGCGAGCACCCGGTCGCCGCGTTCCGACGCCATCCGCAGGCTGTCGCCGATCTGCAGGCCGATGGCATGGATGGGATTGCGCAACTCATGCGCGGCAACCGCGAGGAGCTGGTCCCGGGCGCTCACCTGGGCTTCCAGCTCCAGGATCCTGCCAAGCAGCGTTGCTACGCGGCGCGGATCTTCCGGCGGCCTCTCCGTATGGGCATCCCTACCGCTCAATCCCATTCGTGCCTCCAGCTACCGCACTGCAGCCCGACGACCATCGTCCGCGCGATGACTGCGTCTTCCGGGCGCTGACGGGCACAGCAATTATCGGGCCGGGCTTGGGCGGATCTGTCGACGATGCGCCGGTAAGTCGTACCGATGGTGCCGACGTAGTGGCAGCGGGGCAGGGCCGGGCGACGGAAGACTCGTCATCGCACATCGTCCCGGCCACCGCCCCACCACCGCCGGCGAGCGGGATGCGGGGGCGCCGCATCGAATTCGTCATCCGCCGGCGACCGGGGCCTCTGCGGCTGGCGTCGCGCCAGCCAGGCAAGGTGTCGGGCCTGAGCGGATGGCCCAGGATACCTGGGCAGGGTCACGGCGCAACCGGTGGAAAACCTTGTCAACCGATCCGGACATGCGCCAACGGCTGCAACGGCCGGACCAGGCGCGGCGCTCAGCGGGACTTGCGGCTGTTCATGTCGTCCACCCGGATGCCGCTGCGAGTGGCCGCCACCACCACCTGCGCGCGGGTGGCCACGCCCAGCGCTCGCAGGATGGCGCTGACGTGGACCTTGACCGTTCCCTCCGCCAGATCCAGCTCCTTGCAGATGGCCTTGTTGGGCAGGCCGAGCAGCATCAGCCGCAGCACGCCGCGCTGGCGTTCCGTGAGGCCAAGGTGGCGCCCGTCGCTGTACTCCCTCGGCGGCAACTGCGCCGGCGAGGGGAAGAAGGTGCGCGAGGCCATGGTGGAAGGCGACAGCGATGCCGGCGCATCCTGCACGCCCCCGGAATCGCCGATGCCGTTGCCGGCCTGGCGCCGGGCGAGATCCGGGAAGGCCGGCTGTCCTGCCAGCGCCCGGCGGATGGTGTCCAGCAGCCTGTCCAGCCCGTAGCTCTTGGGGATGAAGCCGATGGCGCCGGCGGCCTGGCAGGCCTGCACGGTGGCCGCGTCGTAGATGGCGGAGACCGCGATCACCCGGCTGCCGGGCGCCCGGCTGCGAAAGGCGCCGATGGTGGCGGTGCCGCAGGCATCCGGCAGGTTCAGGTCCAGCAGCACCAGATCGGGCTGCGACTGGGTGGCGAGCTGGCGGAAGGCATCCTGCAGCGAGCCAGCCAGCACCACCATCACGTCCTCAGTCAGGGTCTCCAGGGCCGTCCGCAAGGCACCGCGCATCATCGGATGGTCATCCACCACCAGCACTTTGACGGTCATGTTCGGTCCCCGGAGTAGCTTCAATCGTTGCATCGGGGTCCGTGCAGTGTCAATGCAGGCGGGTACAGGCGGACGTAGTTCAGTTGGCTGAAAGGTGGTGCGACAGGCAGGCAAAGGGCGACAGGTAGGCAGAGGGCCCTCGGCATGCCGCCAGGAGTCGTCCGGAGCCGATTGGGGTTAACCAAGGCAAGCGCCGGCTTGCCAGCGCGAGCCGGCGCAACTACTATCCACCGACCGGTCGGTCAAGAATAGACCGCTGCTGCTGCATGCCCCTCGTTTCGTGGAGACCTGGTTGTCTGACGAGCCCATTCTGACCTCGCAGGAAGGCGGCGTCCTGACGCTCACGCTGAACCGACCCGCCGCGCTCAACAGCTTCAACGAGCCCATGCACCGGCAGCTGCGGGCCGCGCTCGACGGTGCTGCGCTCGATTCCGAGGTGCGTTGCGTGCTGCTGACCGGATCTGGCCGCGGCTTCTGTGCCGGCCAGGACTTGGCCGATCCGCTGGTCTCGCCTGCGGCGCCCGGAGAGGCGCCGAAGGATCTTGGCCGGGCGATCGACTTGCACTACAAGCCGCTGGTGCTGCGCCTGAAGTCGATGCCGGTGCCGGTCGTCGCCGCCGTCAATGGCGTAGCCGCGGGCGCCGGTGCCAACCTCGCCCTGAACTGCGACCTGGTGGTGGCGGCGCAGTCGGCCAGCTTCATCCAGGCGTTCTCCAGGATCGGCCTGGTACCGGACACCGGCGGCACCTGGTTGCTGCCCCGCCTGGTGGGCCGGGCGCGGGCGCTCGGGCTGGCCATGCTCGGCGACAAGCTGAGCGCCGAGGAGGCGGAGCGTTTCGGCCTCATCTGGAAGTGCGTCGCCGACACGGCGCTGGCCGATGAAGCCAAGGCCCTGGCGCAGCGGCTGGCGGCGCTGCCGGCACGGGCGCTGGCGGAAACCCGCCGCGCCATGGACAATGCGCAGCACCTGACGCTCGAGCAGGCGCTCGACGAGGAGTCGCGGCTGCAGGCGCAACTCGGTCGGGCGCACGACTATGCCGAAGGCGTGGCCGCGTTCGCCGCCCGGCGCCCTCCCGTATTCACCGACCGCTGAACCTCGATTCCCTGAACTCGGCGCTGCCGCCTGACCCGCCGACGAGGGGCGGCCGCCAGCGGCGGTTCCACCCGACAGCGACATTCCCCAACCTCACCCGATGGAGACAAACCCGATGAAGTTCCTGAAACCTGCTGTCCTGGTGGCGAGCGTGCTGGCCACTGCGCTGGCACATGCCGACATCAACGTCGGCGTGACCCTGTCGGCAACCGGACCTGCCGCCTCGCTCGGCATTCCGGAGAAGAACACCATCACTCTGATGCCCAAGACCATCGCGGGCGAGAAGATCAACTACATCGTCCTCGACGACGGCAGCGATACCACCGCGGCGGTGAACAATACCCGCAAGCTGATCGCCGAGAGCAAGGTCGACATCGTCCTGGGCTCGACCGTCACGCCGAACTCGCTGGCGATGATCGACGTGGTTGCCGAAGCGCGCACGCCGATGATCTCGATCGCCGCCTCCGCCCGCATCGTCGAGCCGATGGACGAGAAGAAGAAATGGGTGTTCAAGACCCCGCAGAACGACATCATGATGTCGCTGGCGATCGCCGAGCACATGGCGTCGGCCGGCGTGAAGACGATCGGCTTCATCGGCTTCTCGGATGCCTATGGCGAGGGCTGGTTCCAGGAGTTCACCAAGGCGGCTGAGCTGAAGAAGCTCAAGATCGTCGCCAACGAGCGCTATGGCCGCTCCGATACGTCGGTCACCGGCCAGGCGCTGAAGATCATCTCGGCTCGTCCCGATGCGGTGCTGGTCGCCGGCTCGGGCACGCCCGCCGCTTTGCCGCAGACGACCCTGAAGGAACGCGGCTACAAGGGCAAGGTCTACCAGACGCACGGCGTCGCCAATGCGGACTTCCTGCGCGTCGGCGGCAAGGATGTCGAAGGCACCCTGCTGCCGGCCGGCCCGGTGCTGGTTGCCGCCCAGCTGCCCGACAGCAATCCGGTGAAGAAGTCGGCGCTGGCCTATGTGTCGGCCTACGAGTCGGCCTACGGCAAGGGTTCGGTCTCGACCTTCGGCGCCCACGCCTGGGATGCCGGCCTGCTGATGGCCGCGGCCATTCCCACCGCCCTCAAGGCGGCCAAGCCCGGCACGCCGGAGTTCCGCGCCGCCCTGCGCGACGCGCTGGAGCAGGTGAAGGACTTGTCGGGCGCCCATGGTGTGTTCAACATGTCGGCTACCGACCACCTCGGACTCGACCAGCGGGCACGGGTGATGGTCAAGATCGAGAACGGCACCTGGAAGTACCAGCCCTGAGCCGACGGCCTGAATCAACAGCCCGTGACAACGGCCGCAGCTGACGGCCGATGAGCATGGAGGCGCTGGCAGCGCCTCCTGTCGCTGCCGCAAGCGCATCGCGGGCCTGACGGAAACGAAGAATGGATTGGCAGATCGCGCTGTTGCTGGGTCAGGACGGCATCGTCAACGGAGCCATCTACGGCCTGATGGCGCTGTCCCTGGTGCTGGTGTTCTCGGTGACCAGGGTGATCCTCATCTCCCAGGGCGAGCTGGTCGCTTTCGGCGCCTTGTCGATGGCGGCCCTGGAGGCCGGCTCCGTCCCTTCCACCCTGTGGCTGCTGCTTGCGCTGGCGGCGATCACGCTGCTGGTCGAAGGCTGGCGCTGGCGGCGCGGCGCGACCGTCGACCTGCGCTCCACCATCGTCTGGACCGTCGTCTTTCCCGCCATCGCCTGCCTGCTGGTGCTGGGACTGCGTCCCACGTCGATGACCGGCAAGGTGTTGTCGACGCTCTTCGTCATCACGCCGCTCGGCCCGCTGCTCTATCGCCTGGTCTTCCGCCCGCTGGCGGATTCGACGGTGCTGATGCTGCTGATCGTGTCGGTCGCCCTGCATGGCGTGCTGGTGGGTCTCGGCCTGCTGTTCTTCGGCGCCGAGGGATCGCGCACCCAGTCCTTTTCCGATGCCAGGCTGGAACTCGGCGAGGTCGTGGTCAGCGGCCAGTCCCTGGTCGTGGTGGGGGTGGCGGTGGCGCTGGTGGTGCTGATGTTCCTGTTCTTCGAGCGGACCATCATCGGCAAGGCGCTGCGGGCCACCGCCGTCAACCGGGTGGGGGCGCGGCTGATGGGTATCCCGACCGAATTGTCCGGCGACCTGAGCTTCGCCCTGGCCGCACTGATCGGCGCGGTATCGGGCCTGCTGATCGCCCCGATCACCACCATCTACTACGACACCGGCTTCCTGATCGGCTTGAAGGGCTTCGTGGCCGCGATCGTCGGCGGGCTTGCCAGTTACCCGGCGGCGCTGGCCGGTGCGCTGCTGGTCGGCCAGCTCGAGGCGTTTTCGTCGTTCTGGGCCAGCGCCTTCAAGGAAGTCCTGGTATTCACGCTGATCATTCCGGTGCTGTGGTGGCGCTCGCTGCGCAGCCGGCATGTGGAGGACGAGGAATGAAGGCCGTGCCAGAGCACGCCGCAGCGCCGGCAGCGGTTCCGGTCGGGGCCGGCAAGGACACCGGGATGCTGCCGAGCCGTCGCCTGCTGACGCTGCTGTGCGTCGCGGCCCTCGCTGTCGCCTGGACCTTCCTGCCGGATTTCACCGTCACCCAGTTCAGCTACATCGCGCTCTATTCCCTGGTGGCAGTCGGCCTGGTGATGCTGACCGGCGTGGGCGGCATGACGTCGTTCGGCCAGGCCGCCTTCGTCGGCCTCGGTGCCTATGCCACCGCCTGGATCTGTACCTCGCCGGCGGTGACGGCGGCAGTGGCGGGCGTCGTGCCGCAAGGTCTGCTGCCGTGGATCGGGTTGGCTCTGGGACTGGGGCTGACCTTCCTGGTCGCCTGGGGGCTCGGCGCGATCACGCTCAAGCTGTCCGGGCACTACCTGCCGCTGTGCACGATTGCCTGGGGACTGAGCCTCTACTACCTGTTCGGCAACCTCGACTTCCTCGGCGGGCAGACCGGCATCACCGGCGTGCCGGCGCTGGCCGTCGGCGGGTTCTCGCTGGCGTCGCCGCGGGCGCTGGGGCCGGTGATCTGGGCGGTGCTGCTGCTGTCGCTGTGGGCGCTGCACAACCTGCTCGACTCGCGCGAGGGGCGGGCAATCCGCGCGCTGAAGAGCGGTCGGGTGATGGCCGAGTCGATGGGCATCGATACCGCGCGCTACCGGATCAAGGTGTTCGTGCTGGCCGCGCTGCTGGCGGCCGTGGCGGGATGGCTCTATGCCCACCTGCAGCGCTTCGTCAACTCGACGCCGTTCAACCTCAACATCGGCATCGAGTACCTGTTCATGGCGGTGCTCGGCGGTGCCGGGCACCTGTGGGGCGCCGTGCTGGGCGCGAGCATCGTCACCCTGGTGAAGGAGCGGCTGCAGGACATCCTGCCCCACCTGCTCGGGGCCAGCGGCAACTTCGAGGTGATCGTCTTCGGGCTACTGATGGTGCTGGTGCTGCAGCGTTTCGCCGACGGCATCTGGCCGACATTGGCGCGCCTGGCGGCGCCATGGCTGAAGCCCGAGCCGGCGCCGTTGACCGAGTCGGCGACGGCGTTGCCTAAGCGCGCCCTGCCGCCGGCCGGCGAGCGGCTGCTGGAATCGGACAAGGTCACCAAGCGCTTCGGCGGCCTGGTGGCCAACGATGCGATCTCGATGACCTTGCAGGCGGGTGAAGTCCATGCGCTGATCGGACCCAACGGCGCCGGCAAGAGCACCTTCTTCAACATCATTTCCGGCGTCGACGATCCGAGCTCCGGTGCGGTGAAGCTGCTGGGAGAACCGATGCACGGCCGGCCGGCGCGCGACTATGCCGCCCGCGGCCTGGGCCGCACCTTCCAGCATGTCCGCCTGCTGGGCATGCGCAGCGTCCTCGAGAACGTCGCGCTGGGCGCGCATCGGCGCGGCCACCATGGCTGGATCGCGTCGATGCTGCGCCTCGATCGCGCCGAGGAAGCCGCCTTGCTTGCCGAGGCGCGCCGCCAGATCGAGCGCTGCGGGCTCGGCGAGCACCTGCACACACCGGCCGCTTCGCTGTCGCTCGGCCAGCAACGCCTGGTGGAGATCGCGCGCGCGCTCGCCGGCCAGCCGGCGGCGCTGCTGCTCGACGAGCCGGCGGCCGGCCTGCGACACCTGGAGAAGCAGGCGCTGGCGCGGCTGCTGCGGCAGTTGCGCGCCGAAGGCCTCGGGATCCTCGTGGTCGAGCACGACATGGAGTTCGTGATGAATCTCGCCGACCGCATCACGGTGCTCGAATTCGGCGTGGTGATCGCCGCGGGCACGCCGGCGCAGGTGCAGACCGATCCGCGCGTGCTCGACGCCTATCTTGGTGGCGCCGAGCCTGACGCGCAGGCAGGGGCGGCCGACCAGCCATCGGCGGCGGTCCGGCCGGCGGCAGTGCCGGACACCCGGCCGCCGGCTGGCCAGGCGTCGCGTCCCTTGTTCGAGCTCCAGGACTTCCACGTCTCCTACGGAGCGGTCGAAGCGGTGCACGGCATTGCGTTGCGCGTGGAGGAGGGCGAGATCGTCACGGTGATCGGTCCCAACGGCGCCGGCAAGACGACGCTGCTGCGCGCCGCCATGGGCCTGCAGCCGTCGCGCGGCAACATCCTGCTGGCCGGCGAGCGCATCGCTCGACCCAGCGTCGAGGCGATGGTCGCCGGCGGGGTGGCGCTGGTGCCGGAGAACCGGGAATTGTTCGGCGACCTGCCGGTGCAGGACAACCTCCTGCTGGGCGGCTTCTACCGCTGGCGCACCGGCACCCGCGACCAGCGCGAGCGGATGGAGGAGGTCTTTGCGATCTTCCCGCGCCTCAAGGAGCGGCGCCAGCAGCTGGCCAGCACGCTGTCGGGTGGCGAGCGGCAGATGCTGGCCATCGGCCGCGCGCTGATGGCGCGGCCGCGGCTGCTGATGCTCGACGAGCCGTCGCTCGGGCTGGCGCCGCTGATCGTTCGCGAGGTGCTCGAGGTCGTGTCGTCGCTGCGCCGGCATGGCGTGTCGGTGCTGCTGGTGGAGCAGAACGCGCGCGCCGCGCTGCAGGTCGCCGACCGCGGCTACGTGCTCGAGACCGGCACCGTGGCGCTGGCGGGGCAGGCGCAGGCACTGCTCAGCGACCAGCGGATCATCGACACCTACCTGGGCATCGGCGACAAGGGTGCGACCGCGGTGGCTGCCTGACCATGCTCGAGCTCGACAACCTGCAGATCGGCCTGCTGGTCGCGGCACTGGTCTTCACCGGCGTCGTCGCCGGCATCCTCGCCGGACTGCTCGGCGTCGGCGGCGGCATCGTGATCGTGCCGGTGCTGTTCTGGGTCTTCGGCCTGCTCGCATTGCCGGCCGCGACCTCGATGCACCTGGCAGTCGGCTCCTCGCTCGCCACCATCGTCGCCACCTCGTGGGCATCGATGCGGGCGCACCGCCGCCGCGGCAGCGTCGACGACGCGCTGCTGCGCCTGTGGGGGCCGGCGATCTTCGTCGGTGCCGCGGTGGGCGGGGTGGCGGCCAAGTTCATCAACGGCGACGGATTGCGCTTCATCTTCGGGGTTATCGCGCTGCTGGTGGCCATCAACATGGCGCTGCCGCGGCAGCTGACGGTGTCGGATGCCTTGCCGGCCAGTCGCTGGGTCAACCGCATCATCGCCTGGGCCATCGGCGTGTTTTCGGCGCTGATGGGCACCGGCGGCGGCACGCTGTCGGTGCCGACGCTGAGCGCCTTCTCGTTCCCGATCCACCGGGCGGTGGGCACCGCCTCCGTCCTCGGCATGCTGATCGCCGCACCGGCCGTGCTCGGCTTCATCTGGTCGGGCTACGGCGTCGTCGATCGGCCGCCGCTGTCGCTCGGCTTCGTGAGCCTGCCGGCGGTCGCGCTCATCTTCCCGATGACCATGACGATGGCACCGCTGGGCGTCAAGCTGGCGCATCGCCTGAACCAGCGGCGACTCAAGATCGCCTTCGCGGTGTTCCTGGCCATCACCGCCGTGCGGATGCTCTCCACCGTCGTCGGCAAGTCCTAGGCAGCCCCTCGAAGCCGGGGCGGCCCAGGCTTCTAGTACCCGCGCGACCGGTCGACCGCCGGCGGGATCCGGCCGGTCTGCCGCCACTCGCCGATATTGCGCGCCACGATGCCCGAGGCCGAGCGCGGATCGGTGTCGGCGGAGATGTGCGGCAAGACGGTGACGCGGGGATGCAGCCACAGCGGACTGTCGGGCGGCAACGGCTCCTGCTCGAAGACGTCCAGCACGGCATGGCCGAGGCGGCCGGCGTCCAGCGCGGCAAGCAGGTCCGGGGTGCGGATCAGCGCGCCGCGGCCGAAGTTGATCAGGCTCGCTTGGGGCGGCAGCAGGCCCAGCAGCGCCGCGTCGAGCAGGTGGCGAGTATCCTGCGTCAGCGGCAGCAGGCAGACCAGGATGTCGCTGCCGCGGATAACCGCCTGCAGGCCGTCGCTGCCGCTGCGAGCCTGGACTCCCGGAAGGTCGTCGAGCTGCCCCGGCGATCGGCTCCAGCCCTGCACCGGGAAGCCGGCGTTGCGCAGCACGCGCGCTGCCGCCTTGCCGAGCACACCGAGGCCCAGTAGTCCCACGCGCCGTTCCGCCGGCGGCACGTAGGGCAGCTGGCGCCATTGGCAGGCGCGCTGCTGCGCCAGGTAGCTCGGCATGTCGCGATGCAGGTAGAGCGTCCAGGCCAGCACCGCTTCGGCCATCGTGCGGGCCAGCTCGGGATCGACCATGCGCACGATCGGGATCGTCGCGAAGGCGGGTTCCGCCACCAGCTTCTCAACGCCTGCCCAGAGGCTCTGCATCCAGGCCAGCTTGCCGAAGCGGCGCACGACACCCGGATCGGGATTGGCGACGATCGCGACTTCGACCTCGTCGGGCGTGGCGATTTCGTCGAGCGGCAGGATGCGCTCGTGCGGCATCGCCTGGCGCAATGCGTCGAGCCACTGGCGTTGCTCGCCCGGCGCGAACGAGCCGATCAGCGCGAGCGGCGAGGGCGGAGAGGGCGGAGAGGGCGGAGGGGTTGTCGGAGCGAGGGTCATGGGTGAATGATAGCGAGCGGGTATAGTCGGGCCGGTGGCGACGCGAGGAGATCGTTCGATGACGGGAAGTGCGACGGGTGCGACCGGGGCGGCCAGGGCGAAGCCGGGCGGGTCGCCGGATCTGCCGATCCTGATTGCCGGCGGCGGCATCGGCGGCCTGGCCTGCGCGTTGGTGTTGTCGCGCCAGGGTTATCGGGTCAAGGTGCTCGAGCAGGCTTCCGAAGTCGGCGAGATCGGTGCCGGCATCCAGCTCGGACCCAATGCGTTCGCGGCCTTCGATGCGCTCGGCGTCGGCGAACGCGCGCGTGCCCGCGCGGTCTACACCGAGCGGATGTTGATGATGGACGCCGTCGATGCCAGCGTGGTCGCCGATGTGCCCCTGGGCGAGGCCTTCCGCCGGCGCTTCGGCAACCCGTACGCGGTCATCCACCGCGCCGACGTGCACACCTCGCTGCTGGAGGGCGTGCAGGAAACCGAGCGGATCGAGTTCAAGACTTCGACGCGGGTTGTGCGGCTCGAGCAGGATGATGAAGGCGTGACGGTGTTCGATGCCGGCGGCAATGCCTTTCGCGGCCTGGCGGTGATCGGTTGCGACGGCGTCAAGTCGGCGGTGCGCCAGCAGATCGTCAACGACGACGTGCGCGTCACCGGCCATGTCGTCTACCGCGCGGTGGTCGATGCCGCGGACTTCCCGGCCGACCTGCGCTGGAACTACCCGACCATCTGGGTCGGGCCCAACTGCCACCTGGTGCACTATCCCCTGCGCAACGGCGAGCAGTTCAACCTGGTGGTCACCTTCCACAGCACGCGCCAGGAAGTCTGGGGTGTGACCGATGGCGACCGGCAGGAAGTGCTGGAGCATTTCCAGGGCATTCATCCGCAGCCCCGGCAGCTGCTCGACCTGCCCAAGAGCTGGCGGCGCTGGGCGACGGCGGATCGCGAGCCGATCGAGCGCTGGAGCCATGGACGCGCCACGCTGCTGGGCGATGCGGCCCATCCGATGATGCAGTATCTCGCCCAGGGCGCCTGCATGGCGCTCGAGGATGCGGTCACGCTCGGCGCCGCGGTCGCGGCGAACGACGGCAACCAGCTGCAGGCCGTCGATGACTACCAGCGCTCGCGCGTCA
>JAEZQX010000407.1 GCA_023441105.1 Pseudomonadota bacterium
CAGTCTGACGAGTTGCATTCCTCCTCCAACTGACACATGTCGTCACGACAATACTGAGGTTCGCAACGGCCTGGCACTGGGGCAGAGGCTTCATGTGTCTGGAGTTGACGGGAAGTCTCTTACGGAATTGTTAGGCTCCGTGCCCGAATGACTCACTTGAGGTACTGCATGATGCGATCGGCCGCCTGCTCCCGACCGTGCTCACGCAGATATTCAACAAAGAAATGCCACGGCGGGATGTTGCTCATGTACGGCTCGCTATCCGCGCCGGTGTACATGCCGCCGCTCGGGCCCGTGTAAAGCCCGCCGCCCGGACCGGTATACAAGCCGCCACCTGGGCCTGTGTAGAGACCACCGCCAGGACCTGTGTAAAGGCCACCGCCGGGCCCCGTGTAACAACCTCCGCCAGGCCCGGTGTACATCCCGCCGCCCGGGCCCGTATAGGCGCCGCCTTCGGGCCCGGTGTAGAGACCACCGCCCAGACCTGTGTAGCGACCGCCACCCGGACCGGTGTACTAATTTCGCGGCCATTTGTTCTCAGTCACTGCGAACCCCAATTAGGGGACTAACACCTGAATTAAGCCGCGCCGCGAAGCGGTGTCGGCTTGAATTGTTAGGGCTCAACCAGCCTAAAGTCACCAGCTGCTGCTGCGAATGACTGGCCTAGCTGAAAAGCCCCATGAGCATCACGCGAGTACGGCACAAATACCTCAACCGCCTCACCGGATACATGAGCAAGACGCGTGCAAATGGCGTCCGTCTTTTGCTGCTGCCCGGGAGGAACCACATACATGTCTAAGCAAACGCCGGCGGCCCGGATGGTGCCAGCATTGGCGGACTTAGCAAAGGAGGCTTGAAGGAACTCAACCATTGCAGCGGACTTGGGGCGCTCTGTGCCAAGGTCACCAGCTACTTGAGCCACCTTGCCGTCAATGCCCATTTGAACGCCAAAGGGGATGAACTCGCCATGCGTGAGCAGCATGTACTCGGCGAAGCTACGGGCCTCGTTGTATAGAACGTTGAGATCTTCTGAAGCCACAATTGAGCCCTAACGTTCGACATGAGCGGCATGACGCAGCCGGGGAAGCCCGCTGCGTCATGTCCGCTCGATGGAGGGGTTAGCCGCCACGTGACGGCCGCATTTCTCGGCCCGTTGGATCAAGCTCAAGCACGGACTCATGGAGGCCCGAGACCTGTGTGCCAACCGGGTTGCCTTCTTCATCAGTTTCGAAGAGCCCCCAAGAGACATCTTCAAGGGGCCCCGGCTCATACGGCAGACCTTCGAGCAAGTACGCCACCGAGAAGAGCATCTCTGCCTGGAGACATCGGGCGATTTCAGTGAGATCTTCATCTGGCACGCCCCTCTCTCGACAGCGAGCTAACGCCGGGCCCAGGCCAGCATATGGCGCACTCGGATCACTCGATGAGTTGGCAATGGCCTGCTCAATCCATTGGCTGCTTCCTTCTGGCACGACCGACGCCCAGGCGTGCTTGAGGAACAAGTACCGCAAGAGCTGAGGAATTCCTTCGGAAAGCTGCGACCGCGCCCATTGCTCTGGATCTGTAGCGCCCAACTTGCGGAACAGGGCGGTCAGTTGCTCTTCGGACTTCGGGATTGGCACAACCTCTCCTATGGCGGCTAACGCCTGAATTAAGCCGCGCCGCGAAGCGGCGTCGGCTTGAATGAATTGTTAGCCGTCACCCCGGCTCACGGTCAACTCAAGACCCAAATCACCGACGGAAACGCTGGCAGGCTTGTCCGGGCGAACAACAACTGTTGGTGCCATTGAGCCATGCGACGAATCGACATGTGCCGCAACCTGAATCTTGTCCGGCGCCAGATCCGTGACGGTGAGCGTGAGCTTGTATCCGTCTGGGCCGGTAACCTCGACGCTCGCGGGCTTGTTGGCGAGAACTACAGCGCTTGGCGCCGCAAAGGTTTGTCCGGCGTGTGTCAGCTTTGCCGAGACCGCATATGAGCCTGGCAGGTTTGCAAAGGAAAGGTTGGCAAGCAAACACAGCGCGAGGGTAGCAATGATCTTTGGCCAAATGTGCATGACACTCTCCTGTGACGGCTAACACCTGAGTTAAGCCGGACCGCTGCGCGGCCACGGCGACGGCACAATCATAGCGCTGGCGCCGAGGCCGCGAAGCGGTCTCGGCTTGAACGAATTGTTAGGTCACGCCTCTTGAAGCACCGCCTGCCTCCCGTGGAGCTCCATGGCTAGCTCTGCTCCTGGCCACTCAGCCTCGTCCAACGGCGTGCAGCCAGCTTTGAGGCTGCACGGAGTTGGCCGGCCGACACACGCAGACTTCGGGGCTTGTCCACAAGCGGAGGTGCGGCAGTCCTAGCCGTGCCACCGTAGCTTGTGGCCGAGAACCCCCATGCTTGAGTGCGATCAGGCGAGCAACTGCGAATGGCAAGCCACTCTGATTCGCGCTGACGTGCGCAGTTCTGTAGCGCGGCCTAACACTTGAGTTAAGCCGCGCCGCTAAGCGGCGTCGGCTTG
This sequence comes from Pseudomonadota bacterium, assembly GCA_023441105.1. The sequence goes on from JAEZQX010000407.1 coordinate 2,511, forward strand.
AACGAATTGTTAGAACGTGAAGCCCGACTGGTATGGAAGGACGGGCCGGATGACTTCGCGAACCTCGATGACTGTGTATGTGGCATGGATGACTTCCATGTTGTAACCGTAATACACCTCTTCTTGCATGACCACACGCAGAGAGTCACCTGGCTTCACGTCGATTTCGCCTGATTGGTAGGCGACGAGCCAGGGGATGTCATCGAAGTTTGCATTGATGTTATGCCCCGCGTACTTCAGGACCCACTGGGACCGGCCAAGGAAATCGGGCTTCTTGATCTTAACGATGCGCTCGTCGGTGGCCGAGATCACTTCGCGGGTTAGGAGCTCTCGGATGAGTCCCTCATTCACGTGCTGCGTGTGAGCGATTGTTACTTGCCCGTACGGGCTCTCATACCGAACTGTATCTCGAGGATCCAATAGGAGCACCGACCGATCAATTTCTGCGATCACCCCGAGGAGTGTTCGCAGATCGACCGGGCGATACATTGGCAGGAGGCGGGCGCCGGTGACCTCCGCTTCTAGCGCGAGTTGATCTTGCAGATTCCGCACTTGCTCGAGCTGAGTGATCTCCGGGTTCTCTTTAAGCCACTCCAGCAAGACGTGCTTTCCCCGGACAAGGAAGTGGCCTAGAACCTTTTTCCACTCTCCGTCTTTCAGTGCGTCATCAGGGATGTCCGCAATGATGCTTCTCAGTTTGGACCGGATTGAGCCGCCTGTGACTTCATCAAGGACAATCTCGGCACGGGAGCCCTCAGCAACGATTCCGGCTAAGACCTGATCCAATTGCGAAAAGGCATCGATTAGCTCGCCCATGGAGTGAAAAACCCGGGACGGCGAGCCTCGGCCCTCTACGAAGTCAATGTAGAGGTCAAAGTCTTCGGAACCATTTGCTTCTTCTTCGGCCACCGTGATCTCCCCCATCACGTTCTAACGCCTGAATTAAGCCGCGCCGCGAAGCGGCGTCGGCTTGAATGAATTGTTAGGGCGAGATTGGCCCATGACCTTGCGAGTTGCAAGTGAAGGCAGGGCCGCCGCAGCTTGACGAGGACGGCCCGTGAGCGCGGCCAGGAACGTTGAGCGCGAGAGTGGGGCTAGCCTTTCACGATGCCCAACATCACGACCGCAAGAAGCTCTGAACTAAGCGCGATTGACCAATTTCAGAGTCTTGCGCCAACTCGACCTAACACCTGAATTAAGCCGACTTGCGTAGTGGAGGCAAAAGCGTGGCAAGCTTTTCTGCCACGCTTTTGATGTAACGAAGCAAGTTCGGCTTGAATGAATTGTTAGAGCGCACTCTGCACCTTTTTGAGCTCTTCGTCAGTGTGCGCGGTTTCCCACGTGGAAAGCCAACAGAACGAGAAGCCTGCTCGTTCTGCGGTCTTTTTGAAACGCTCAAGCTCAGTCTGGGTAGGGACGTAGTGCGCTGGAATGAAATGCATGAGCCCAACCGGGCGCCGAAGCGAGAAGCTTGGCGCAAGTTCCTTGATCATGGACCGAAGAGTTTCCTTGACGCGAGAAAAATCCTTCAGCTCACCGCGGCGATTGTCGAGCGCGTGGCAGCCTCGGCGGATGGTGCGGCCTTCCCCCACGACCCTCGCAGTGAAGTGGTCCGGGTGGACTTGGATGTAAATCAGCGGGCGGTGGAAAAACTTCACAGTGCGCTCTAACGCCCGAGGTAACCGGCGCAAAGACCGCGTAGCGGGATTTGCGTCCGGTTGACCGAGTTGTTAGGCAGCAGCATAGCTAGTACCCACGCGCGATGATTGTGAGAACCATACCACCCATTTTTTGGTCTGGCCCGAAACTAACGGTCATGTTGCTACCACGCTGCGGCGTGCCGAAGTAAAACGAAACATCTAAGGCGTCCAAGGTTAAAGCGTGTTGCCCGAAGCGTGTACCAGGCAGCAAGCAAACCAATGCTTGCTTTGCGTTGTTGCCAGCAAACTCGACAGCCCCATTCTTTGAAAGATAGCCGCAGACGGCGTGAGCTGGTGCATAGCCCTGATCGAAGCAGCGTGTGAAGGCGCCTATGGCATTAGGATTGCCGCCCTTGAAGTCTGCGAGCCAAGACGTGTGGAACTCGACGCTCTTGGTTTGACCCTTTTGTACCGACGCCGCGAACGCACGGAGAGGTGCGCACAGTGAGGCTGGCCCGTGCGCAGCCCACAGTTTGGGCGACACAAAAGCCAAAAGCAGAACTGACAGAACTACTGTGATTCGCATCTGCTGCCTAACGCCTGAGTTAAGCCGACTTGCGTAGTGAAGGCAAAGGTATGGCAAGATTTTCTGCCATACCTTTGCCGTAACGAAGCAAGTTCGGCTTGAACGAATTGTTAGGCCTCAACGGCGCTTTGTGCAAGCAGCTCATAGCGCAACGATGATGGCTATGACAGCAAGCACTGTGCCGATGATCCATTGCCAGTGCGCCAAGTAGAAGCGGCCGAGTACACCAAGCATCTTTGCGAGAGCAGGCTGCTCGTAATGCCCAGCCGAAATGAAAATGATCCGACTGTTCGGATCGTTCGGCGGCGGCGGGACGTACCGGCCGCGATACCAGTCCTTTAGCTTCTCGACGATTGCCATGATTCTCGATTTGAGGCCTAACGCCTGAGTTAAGCCGCGCCGCGAAGCGGCGTCGGCTTGAATGAATTGTTAGGCCACAAGCCTACGCCACGAAATAGCCTATGACGAGAGTGATGCCTAGACACACAAGCAGATACACGAGATTTGCGACGGCCCTTGCAGCCCAAGGTCGGCCTGAGAAATCCAGCCCTGCAGCACGTCCAAGCAGTACGCCGGTGCCAAGCAAGAAAAACCACGGCGTAAACAGAAATGCCGCTGATCCCCGGAAAGCCATGGTGACCAGGTCATGGATGGCGCCACAGAACACAAAAGTTGCAATAAGCGCGAGCGCCGAGGGCAGGAAGCGCTTTAGCGGAAAATATACGTAACGGCCAAGTCCGTAGCCAAAAATAGGGTTCCAGTGACGCCAGAAGCCAGCGAAGGTTGGTGCGCCGAATGAACGATGCAGCATGTTGTACATGCTGCCGCGAGCGCCAGCGGGTACGCCATTGCGGTACGTGATGTATTGGGAGAGCGAGAGGTCATTCTGTTGCATGTGTTCCGTCTGCGCTGATTATTTCTTGTGGCCTAACGCCTGAGTTAAGCCGACTTGCGTAGCGGAGCCAAAAACATGGCAAGCTTTTCCTGCCATGTTGTTGGTGTAGCGAAGCAAGTTCGGCTTGAACGAATTGTTAGGCTGCATTGGCCGACGAACCGCCAGAGCCACCCTTAACGCGCTTGATGTTTCGGACGAACAGATACAAGCCTGCGCCGCAGATGAGAAGCTTGACGAGCAGCGGGGCTGTGAAGCCGTTTGCCTGAAAGGACAAGAATGACTCGAATGCGTAGAACGCCGCAACAATGGCGCCAACAAGTGCCAGCAAAAGTGCTTTGATGCTCATGAAGCCTCCCCAGTCTCCGTTGAAGTATCCCCAATGCAGCCTAACGCCAGAATTAAGCCGCGCCGCGAAGCGGCGTCGGCTTGAATGAATTGTTAGGCGCCATCAGAGGCCGAGCCTGCGCTTTGCCCACGCAGCGCCTGCTGCACTCAACATATCTTTCCAAGAGCCAAATGAAGACTCGGAGCGGATAAACGCATCGAGCTTGTCCTCCGGTATGGCCTCGAACTCTGCTTGCGAGTTGGCATTAAAGCCGCTCGCCTCGAAGAGCTGGTCAGCGTCAGCAAAGCGGGTGTGCTGGGAAACAAAGGCCGGAGTGAGAACGTCTGTGAGCGAGACAGAATGTGTCCCGTCTAGCTCCTTGGCATTCTTGGCAAGTTGGTCGAGCTTCTTACTGAGTTGGTCGAGGCCTTTAATGGGCATTGGGAGCTCCTTTTTCCAAGTTGCCAAGTTGTCTGGTATGGCGCCTAACGCTTGAGTTAAGCGGCGGCGCAGCCGTCCGCCTTGAACGAGTTGTTAGCCACCCACGGCGACCTCTGATTTTTGAACGGCTGTGGTAATCACCTCGACAAGTGGATGTGCCAAAGCTAGTTTGAGCGGTATGCGCGAATTTTTGTTAGTGCTTGCAATTTCCCAAGCGGCATCGTGGGGCAGTAAATATGCCTCTACGACGTCCAGAGCAGGACTAAAGATGACGCCGGCGAGCCACGCGAACTCTCCCCGCTTTTTGGCCGGAATCTCGATGCGTGCCTCAGCACGCCCGTCTCGTGGGAGCGTGCGAGAGCGCACCTCAACTTTTCCGCGCTTTGCGCACAGGACGTCGTAACCGCGAACAACGCCGCTGACGTTGCGAGAAGCACCCAAGGTGCTGGCTATAAGGAGCTCGGCATAGCCGGCCTCGTCGCGTATGCCATGCGCCTCAAGTTCTTCGCGAATGGCAGCTAGTTTCTGTAGTAGGGCTTTTATGGTCATTGATGGCTAACACCTGAGTTAAGCCGACTTGCGTAGCGAAGCCGACAACATGGCAAGCTTTTTCTGCCATGTTGTTGGTGTAGCGAAGCAAGTTCGGCTTGAACGAATTGTTAGCTGCCGCCCGTATCGCTGAAGACACCGAGCAGCTTTCTTAATGTATCCGACGAGTAATGTATTTTACTGGGCGTTTCGGGCAGAGGCGGCGGGGCATCGGATGATCGCAGAGTCTCCGTGAGGCCGCTGGTGCTCCCGTAAATTGGTGCTTTGACCGTGAGCGCCTGTGGGCTTGGGAGCGAGCCGCGAAGAGTCTTATAGATGAGCACTGCGTTCAGCAGAGCCAAGTCCTTTCCGGGATGCATGCCGTCCTCAGCGAGCCACGTAAGCTCGGGCGCTGTTCTACGCAGCTGCTGCAGTTTTTCGGACACCTCGATGTATGGAATTCCTGCCTCTGCGGCAGCAGATGCCTCCTCTTTGACCAAGCGCTTGGAGACATCGGGACGAGGCTGATACGTGCCCAATAGCACAACGTCCACGTCTTTTTCTTTGGCAAGAGCGGCCAAGGCTTTGATTGCTTGTCGTGATTGAGCGCAAGAGTCGGGGGCAAAAGCACAGATCAAATCGCCGCCGCGCTCCTGAAGAACGAGCGTTGTGTACTTTTTTTCCCTAAGCGCTCGCGCCACAGATCCATCGGAGACCCGTTGAGTCAGCGTCGCTCCACCCTTCACTATCATGTCACTAGCGATAGGCACCCCGTCGGCCTCGGTCAGCGCAGAGAAGACTGCGGGGACGTTCCCAACATACGTAAGGCTATTGCCGACGAAAAGTACCCTCTCTGGCGGTTTCGGCGAAGTCGGCGCGCTACATGACGCACAGATCAGGAGGATGGACAAAGCTAGAAGATTGGGTATGCGCATAGGTTTGGTACAGCTAACTACAAATAGCCCCCAGATCCGGGGTGTTGCGCCCATCGTTCAGGAATTCGCACGCCTGGTCAAGCGGATTTCCTTCGTCGCATCAAGCAGTTCCCTGCTACCGCCTTCCGCCAGTGTGGGCGAGGCTGGTCGGCGACCGGGCCGAATCGAGGGCGTATGAGTTACGCAGCTGGAAACGGGGGCGTACCAGGCGGGGAAGCCGGCGGGCAGCGCCCGCGCCTGTTCGACGAAGTTCGCCGGCAGATACGGCTCAGGCACTACAGCCTGCGCACGGAGCAGGCTTACCTGGCGTGGATCCGGCGGTTCATCCTCGCCAGCGGCAGGCGCCATCCACGCGACCTCGGGGGAACGGAAGTGGAGGCGTTCCTCAGTGGGTTGGCGGTGGAGGGGCACGTTGCGGCGGGGACGCAGAACCAGGCGCTTTCCGCGCTGTTGTTCCTCTACCGCGTCGTGCTGGGGGTGGAGTTGCCGTGGATGGAGGGCATCGTCCGCGCCAAGCGTCCGCGGCGGGTACCGGTCGTGCTGTCGCGGGACGAGGTGAAGCGGCTTTTGGCCTGCATGGAAGGGCGGCCGTGGCTGCTGGCGAATCTTCTTTACGGCACCGGCATGCGGCTGATGGAAGCCCTGCGCTTGCGGGTCAAGGATGTCGATTTCGCGCGCAACGAGATCTGCATCCGCGATGGCAAGGGCGGCAAGGACCGGCGTACCGTGCTGCCGCGAAGCCTGGTGGAACCCCTCCAGCGGGAGGTCGAACGGGCCGGGACGCTCCATGTGGCCGACCTGGCGGCGGGGTGCGGCGAGGCACGCCTGCCCCATGCGCTCGCACGCAAGTACCCGCGTGCCGGGCGGGACTTCGGTTGGCAGTTCGTGTTCCCTTCTGCAAATCGTTCGCTCGATCCCCTCGATGGCGTTGAACGCAGGCACCACTTCGACGATGCGATCCTTGCCCGCGCCCTGAAGCGCGCGCGGCGTGCGGCAGGGATCGTGAAGCCACTCAGCGCGCACACTCTGCGCCATTCGTTCGCGACCCACCTGCTGGAGGGCGGCTACGACCTGCGCACGATCCAGGAACTCCTTGGTCACAAGGACGTCTCGACCACGCAGATCTACACGCACGTGCTGAATCGGGGCGGGCGGGGCGTGAGCAGTCCGCTGGATCGCGGAGCCCGTGCTGCGGGGTCGATCAAGCGCGACCTTCGGGCGCGGCGCTACGGCAGTCGGTCGTACTGGGGCAAGCCGTCGGCAACGGCGTAGTAGTCGCCCTTTTCCCCGACGAAGACGTGCAGCTCGGTCTTCGTGCCGGTCGCGCCATCGAACGCACCCATGGCGATGCCGATCCAGTCGCGGGCGGGCGGGTCGAAGAACAGGGGGCTGCCGCAGGTGGCGCAGAAGCCGCGGCGGACCCGGTCCGAGGAGTGGTACCAGGTGACGTGGTCGCTACCCCCGACCTGCAGCGCGGCGCGGGGAACGTCGGTGCTGACGAAGTAGTGGCCGGAGGACTTGCGGCATTGCCGGCAGTGGCAGGCGTCGGGCGCCTTGAGTTCGGCCGTCACGGTGAAGCGGACGGCGCCGCAGAGGCAGGATCCGGCTTTCATGGGGGTGGTGGGGAGGTCGATTGGCTATTCGCGTGATCGTGCAGCACGTCGGCCATCGTGCCAAGAGAGCCCCATGCGCCCCCGGCACCTTCCCCCGCTACGCAGGGGAATGGAATGCAGCGCACCGGTTGTTCGCGGTCGCGCACAGGGTGCGCTCCTACATGCGCTTTTTTAATGCACGCGGCGTGCAGGAGCCGACCCTGTGGGCGATCCGGATCGTACGTCGGTGGTGCGGGTATTGAGCCGAGGCGCCAGGTCGCGGCGTTCGCCGGGACGACGGCAGTTGGGGCGCTTCAATCCGGAACTCGCGTTTCGTGCGAAAAGCGCCCCATCCGCCTCGGCACCTTCCCGCCCCGGCGCAGGGGAACGGACAGGCGCCGCCACCGGAAACCGACGTCTACCAACCCGTCCTGCACCCCGGCCTCCGCATCAATCGGTAGCCCCTATTCCCTATTCCCTATTCCCTATTCCCATTCTTCAGATTCGTCTCGAACAGCTTCAGGATGCGCTTGTATTCGTCGAGCCAGGAGTCGGCGTGGACGAAGCCGTGGCGCTCGAGCGGATAGCCGGCGAGTTCGAAGTCGTCCTTGTGCAGTTCGATCAGGCGCTGGTACAGGCGCACCGAATCCTCGAACAGCACGTTGTCGTCGATCATGCCGTGGCAGATGAGGAGCGCGCCCTGGAGGCCGTCGGCGAACTCGATCGGGGAGGATCGCTCGTAGGCGATCGGATCCACCTGCGGGGTGTTGAGGATGTTGGCGGTGTACTCGTGGTTGTACTGCGCCCAGTCGGTGACCGGGCGCAGGGCGGCGCCGGCCTGGAACACGTCGGGCGCCTTGAACATCGCCATCAGCGCCATGAAGCCGCCGTAGGAACCGCCGTAGAGGCCCACGCGCCCGGGATCGGCGGCGGCGTTCTCCTGCAGCCAGTGCACGCCGTCGACCAGGTCTTCCAGTTCCGGCGTGCCCATCTGGCGGTAGATCGCGGTGCGCCAGTCGCGCCCGTAGCCCTCGCTGGCGCGGTAGTCCATGTCGAGCACGACGTAGCCTCTCTCCGCCAGCAGGTTGTGGAACATCTGCTCGCGGAAGTAGGCCGGGAAACCGAGGTGCACGTTCTGCAGGTAGCCGGCGCCGTGCACGAACAGCACCGCGGGGTACTTGCGCGACGGATCGAAGTCGCGTGGCGCGTAGAACTTGGCGTAGATCGGCTGCTTCGCATGCGAGGAGGGCACCTCGACGATGCGCGGGGCGATCCACTCCATCGCCTTGTACTCGGCGGTGCGCGTGTCGGTCAGCTCGCGCGGCGTGCCGCCCGCGCTGTCCAGCACCGCGAGCTGCGCGGGCAGGTAGGACTTCGAGTGCACCACCGCCAGGCGGCTGCCGTCGGGCGACAGGGCGAACTGCTCCACCGCCTGCAGCCGGGTGACGCGCTGCAGTTCGCCGCCGCCTGCCGGCACGCGATAGACGTCGTAGGCATACGGCGCCTCGCGGTTGGCGCGCAGGTAGAACCACTGCCCGTCCGGCGACTGCACCGGCATGGAGACTTCGAAGCGGCCGTGCGTCAGCGCCGTCGCCTTGCCGCCGGGCCGCAGGGCATAGAGCTGCGAATAGCCGGATTCTTCCGACACGTACCAGAGCGTGGCGTTGTCCCGCGCCCAGCCGAATTCGTTGAAGTTCCAGTTGATCCACGCCGGATCGGTGAGGCGGTGCTGCGACGCCAGCGTGCCCTTGTCGAAATCGACGGTGGCGATCCAGCGGTCCTTGTTGTCGATGGCGCGGATCTGGATGGCGAGCTGCGTGCCGTCCTGGCTCCACGCGATGCCACCGCCTCCGCCGTCCTCGGAATCGGAGACGATGCGCACGGGGCGCAGCGCGGGCTTGCCGTCCTGCTTGTCCTTCTTCTTCTCCTGCGAGGGCTTGCCGGCGCCGTTCGACCCGGCCTTCGCGTCGCCATCGGCGGCGGCCGCCCGCTCGCGGATCAGCTCGGCGTTTTCTTTGCGGACCGCCGCGAGCGGGTCGTCACCGATGCCGGGAAGGCCATCGAAGGCGAGCGGCTGCTGCGTGTGGTGCACCAGGTCCAGCAGGCGCAGGGACTGCGGCGCCGGCGCGTTGCGGCCGACGCGCACGCGCTCGTCTTCCTGTTCCTCGTAGCCCGACTCGGTGACGAAGCGCTGCAGCTTGCCTTTGCGCCCGCCCTCGTATCCCTTGGGCGAGGTCACCACCAGCAGCCAGCGGCCGTCCGGCGACAGCGAGGAGGCTTCGATCGTGACGTCGTCGCCCAGGTAAAAAGGCAGCGGCGCGCGTGTCGGGTCGCCCTTGGCGAAGGCGTCGTCGTGCGCCTTCTTCGCCTCGCGGTCGGCCTTGATGTAGCGCAGGGTGGAAAAGAGGCGCAGCTGCATCGCTTCGAGGTCGTCCGGCTTCTTCGCCTCCGGATCCTTGTCGGCCTTGACCACGGCCGCGAGGCCGCCGACGCCGCTCGCGAGGTCATGCACGTACCAGTCGCTGCCGCTGCGGTACTGCAGCGCGCGGCCGTCGGCGGAAAACTGCGGCGAGGCTTCCGCCTGCGGCGTGCGCGTCACCTGCTGCAGCCGTCCGCTGCGGACGTCACGCACGAACACGTCGCCATTGCGGACGAAGGCGGCTCGGGTATGGCTGCGGTCGAACACGGCTTCGCCGTCCGCCCCCGCCATGGCCTGCGGATCGACCACCTGGTCGCGGCCCTCGCCGAGGTCGATCCGGTGCAGGTCGCGCACCGGAGAACCCGCCTGCTTCAGGCGGTAGTAGAGGGCACGGCCGTCCACGCTCCAGTACGGCTGCTGCACCGGCGGGCCGATCCAGTCGGGGTCGGCCATGGCCTGCCCGATCGTGACCGCGCGCGCGGGAGCGGCAAGCAGGGTGGCGAAGGTGACGAAGCAGGCAACGAGCACGCGATGCATGCGGATCTCCGGGACGGCAAAACGCACAGCATATCGAGCCACCGCCACGGCTGGCGCGGGCCGGAAGTCAGGCCGGAAGGCAACGCGGCGCGGGGTTCGCTCAGGCGCCGAACAGGCTGCCGACCGCGGCGGCCGCCAGCATGGCCAGGGCGCTCCACACAGTGACACGCAGGGCACCGCGCAGCATGGGGGCCCCGCCGAGCCGCGCCGCGAGCGCTCCCAGCAGCGCAAGGCAGGCCAGCGACGCCGGCACCGTCAGCAGGCTGAGGCGCTGCGCCGGCGCCACCGCCGCCAGCCCGAGCGGCAGGCTTGCGCCCACGGCGAAGGCCGCGGCGGAAGCCAGCGCGGCCTGCAGCGGGCGTGCGCGCAAGGCCTGGCTGATGCCGAGTTCGTCGCGCGCGTGCGCACCCAGGGCGTCGTGCGTGGTGAGCTGCACCGCCACCTCGCGCGCGAGTCCCGGCTCCAGCCCGCGTGCGACGTAGATGCGGGTCAGCTCGCGCAGCTCGCTGGCCGGATCGTCCGCCAGCTCGCTGCGCTCGAGCGCGAGATCGGCTTTTTCGGCATCGGCCTGAGAGCTCACCGACACGTACTCGCCGGCTGCCATCGAAAGCGCGCCACCCACCAGGCCGGCGATGCCGGCCAGCACCAGGCTGCGCGCGGGCGCCCCGGTAGCGGCAAAGCCGACGATCAGGCTGGCCGTGGACACGATGCCGTCGTTGGCGCCCAGCACGGCCGCGCGCAACCAGCCGCTGCGATCGGAGCGATGGGTTTCGAGATGGTGCTGGTGGCGTTGCATGGGCGGGTTTCCGCAGGGAAAGGGAGGCATCAGCGCCGGCGCCAGGGCCGGCCCGAGAGCAGCCAGCCGATCATGACGCCGCAGACGGCGCCGATGAACTCCAGCACGACGCGCAGGCCGAGGGTCGTCGGGTCATGGATGCCGCCGAGGGTGCGCTGGATGACGAACGGCGATTCCAGCCGCACGATGCTGAGATAGAGAAGGTGCCAGGCGTCGGTGCCGGCACCGATGGCGAGCGCAATGACCAGGGCGACGCCGATGGCGCTGCCCTCGCGCCAGTGCAGGCGCGGCGCAGTCAGGTGGGTCAATGCGGACAACACGGCGCCAATCGCGAGCGCCAGCAGGCCGGCCATCAGCGCGCCCGCCATGCCGGTGCCGAGCCAGCTCAGGCCCACGGAGCGCCTCCCGCCCATGCAAGGGGAGCAGCGTGATTCCGGCCCGGCCGGCTGGCGGGTGACCTGGCTCGCACGTGGCGCGCAGCGGTTTCCGCCTGCCCGGGGGCGTGGCGCATGGCGTCTCCTGGATGGGTGCCGGCGGACGGCGGCTGCCGGGAATCTACCATCGGCATGGAGGTTGGGCGGTGCGAACGGACGATTGCGGCAGGTCGCGGCCGAAACTGTCAAAACGTGGCATTTCGTGCGGCGCAGCAGGAAGCCGCTGCGCCTGCGTCATTGGAGCACCCTTGGCATGGTGATTGCTTCAGTCGGCGCAGGCAACCCACGACCCCTTCCGATGAACGGACTTGCGATGATGGACTCGGTCCCCGTGCGCGCGGCATCCCCCGGCTACTGCGACATTGCCCAGCCGCTGGAATGGCGCTCGCGCTATGACGGCCTGGTGGCCATCGCGCAGATCGGCGACAAGGCGGTTGCCGGCATCTCCGGTCCCTGGTCCGGCAAGTACGCCCTCACCTGGTGGGAACGCCCGCTGCCCGCACGCCAGCTCGAGCTGTACGACACGCTCGAAGCCGCCAAGCGCGAGGTGGAGGACTGGGCCGATCGCATGAGCCACGCGCATGCCCTTCCCCATCCGGTCGCGGCGCATGCGCCACTCGCCACGCGCGAGGCGGACGGCGCGGCCGGCCCGTTCGCACGCATGTGCACCTTCCTGCCGGAGTTCCCGCGCCGCGCTTCGCCGAGCGACAAGATCGAGCAGCTGCGCCGGCGCCAGTTCGCCAACGACTGCGATCCGGGCGACTTGCATTTCGCCGCGAACGACTAGGCCTTGCTGCGGCGCCGGCGGCTGCGCAGGCGCAGCCAGGTCGATGCGCTCGCGCCATCGCCGCTCTTGCGCTTCTCGACCTCGAACAGGCCACTGGCCGCGACCAGTTCGCTGAGCTTGCGATAGCCGTAATTGCGCGGGTCGAATTCCGGCGCCTGCTTGGCGATGTTGCTGCCGACCGGGCCGAGGTTGGCCCAGCCCGATTCGTCCGACGAGGCATCCACCGCGCTGCGCAGCAGCGTCACCAGCCGCGCGTCCTGGCGCAGCTGCGTGCCCGAGCGCGCCTCGACCGGCTGCTCGTCGTCCGGTTCCTCGCCGAGGATCTCGGTGTAGATGAAGCGGTCACAGGCCGAGACGAAGGGCGCCGGCGTCTTCTTCTCGCCGAAGCCGTACACCACCAGCCCCGCCTCGCGGATGCGGCCGGCCAGGCGCGTGAAGTCGCTGTCGCTGGAGACGATGCAGAAGCCGCCGAGATGGCCGGCGTAAAGCAGGTCCATCGCGTCGATGATCAGCGCCGAGTCGGTGGCGTTCTTGCCGGTGGTGTAGCGGAACTGCTGGATCGGCTGGATCGCGTGCTTGAGCAGCGCTTCCTTCCAGCCCTTCAGCTGCGGCCCGGTCCAGTCGCCGTAGATGCGCTTGACGGTGGCGGTGCCGTACTTGGCGATCTCCGCCAGCAGTCCGTCGACCACCGACGGCGGCGCGTTGTCCGCATCGATCAGCACGGCAAGCGTGGTGGAAGCCATGGCACGACCCCGCAGCGGCGATGCCCGCGAGCCTACACCGTGCAATGGCGCCGGCGCCATGCGACGAGCCCGATACAGGGGCGCCGCAGGAGCGGTGCAGCCGCGACGGCGAAACGCGGGTGCGGCCAAACGGTCGATCTCCGAGCTGCCACAATCGCGACCGTCGAGGCTTGCGCTGCAGGCGATGTGCCGCGGTCGCGCTTGCAGCGCTCCTACGACAGCACGTGTTTTTCGTAGGAGCGGCGCAGCCG
>JAEZQX010000442.1 GCA_023441105.1 Pseudomonadota bacterium
CGTCGTTGCTGCCCGGCACGTCCGGCTGTGGCCGCGACAGCGAGTTGCCGGCGGGCGGCGGCGGTGGAGGCGGCTGGTTGGAGCCGAAGATCTCCGCCAGGCCGGGCGTCAGGCTCGCCGGCGAGCGCGGCGGCGTGGGCGCGCCCGGCGTACCCGGCCGGGGCGGCAGTTTCTGCAGGTCCGGCATGTTGTAGTCCGGCAGCGGCGGCAGATGCGGCAGCTGTCCGTTGCCGCTCATCGAGCGGATGTAGTCGTAGCGGTTGGCGGTCACGTCCCAGGCGGCACCGGCGTCACGAATCACGATCGGGCGCAGGAACACCAGCAGGTTGGTCTTCTTGCGCGTCCGGCTGTCGTAGCGGAACAGGCGGCCGAGCGCGGGGATGTCGCCCAGCAGGGGTACCTTGCTGACATTGCCTTCGACGGATTCCTGGATCAGCCCGCCGAGCACGACAATCTGGCCGTCGTCCACCAGCACATTCGATTCGATGGCGCGCCGATTGGTGATCAGGCCCGCCGGCAGCGAGGCGTCCTGGACGCTCGAGACCTCCTGGAAGATCTGCATCCTCACCGCGCCGCCTTCCGAAACCTGCGGCCGCACCCGCAGGGTGGTGCCGACGTCCTTGCGTTCGATGGTCTGGAACGGGTTGGCGACAGCGCCGCCAGTCTGGGTGTACTGGCCGGTGATGAACGGCACGTTCTGGCCGATGATGATGCGCGCCTCCTCGTTGTCGAGGGTCAGCAGGTTCGGCGTCGCCTTGATGTTGGCATCCGCCTCCGTCTCCAGCGCGCGGGCGAGCACGCCGAGGTTGATGGCTTCGGTGCCGAGGATGCTGACGCCGCTGCGTACCAGGCCGATGTTCAGGCCGGTGGCGATGCTGCCGATGCCGGCGGTCACGTCGAGGATGTTGCTGCCGCTTCCCCGCGGCGGCAGGTTGGTGCCGCCGACCCAGCTGTTGCCGCCCGAGGAGGACGGGTTGAGGAACTGCCACTGCAGGCCCAGCTCGGCGGCCTTGTCGGCGCTCACCTCGACGATCAGCGACTCGATGTACACCTGCGCCCGGCGCGAGTCGAGCTTGTCGATGACCGAGCGGATGTTCCGATACACCGGTTCCGGCGCGGTGATGATCAGCGAGTTGGTGGACGGGTCCGCGGCGATGATGGCCCCGCCAGCCGCGATGGTGACCGGACCCTGGTTGCCCTGGCCCTGCTGCTGCAGCGGCTGCAGCTGGGTGTTCATGCCGCCCTGCATGCTGCTCTGGTTCTGCTGGTTGTTGCCCAGCAGGCCGCCCTGCAGGCCCCCCTGCAGATTCTGGTTGCGGCTGGGCGACATGCCGGAGTTGCTGCCGCCTTGCTCGCCGGACAGCACCGCCTGCAGCACCTCGACCAGCTTGACCGCCTCGGCGTTGCGCAGGTAGACCACGCGCATGTTGGCCTGCTCGGCGCTCGCCGGCTGGTCCAGTTGCATGACCAGCGATTCGGCGAGGTTCATCTTGGCCGCGCTGCTGGTCCGCAGCAGCACCGTGTTGGTCCGCGGATCGGCCAGCACGGTGACCCGCTGGCCCGGATCCACGGCCGCGCCCGGCGCGTTGCCGCGGGTCGTCTCGTCGAGCAGCCGCGACACCGCCACCGCGATGTCGCTGGCGATCGAGTTCTTGATCTGCACGACCTTGACGTCGTTGCCCGAGCGCGGGTTGTCGAGGTTGGCGATGATCCGCGCCAGCCGCGTGACGTTGGCGGCATAGTCGGTGATGACCAGCGCGTTGTTGTTGGGATACGCGGTGATGGTGTTGTTGGGCGAGACCAGCGGTCGCAGGACCGGGATCATGTTGGTCGCCGACTCATGGTTCAACTGGAAGATCTGGGTGACGATCTCGTCGCCGGAGCGGTTCATCACCCGGCCGGCTTCGACCGGCCCCGATTGCAGCTTGGCGTCGGCCTCCGGCACCACCTTGACCAGGTTGCCGATATCCACCACTGCGAAGCCCTGCTGGCGCAGCACGGTCTTGAGCAGCGTGAAGGCGAGCTCCTTGCTGACCGGACGCGGCGTCTCGAGCGAGATCTTGCCGCGCACCCGCGGATCGATGACGAAGGTCCGGTTGAGCAGATGGCCGAACGCACCCACCACCGAATCGATTTCGGCGTCCTTGAAGTTGAGGGTGATGGGCTCGTCTGCCTGGATCACCGCGGGCATGGCCAGAAGTGTTAACAGGAAGATCAAACACTTAGCCAATTCGCGTGAGAGACGACTCAAACTCAAGCTCCTATTTTGATCATTGTACGCGTTCCTTCCCGGCGCCCGAGCAATCCGAGCAGGGACTGTAGCCTCAAACGCTCAGCGTCGTCGGCTTCCGCGTAGGCGGTGAAGCGCAGCCCGGCAGCCGGTGTCCAGGTGCCCTGCCCCGACAGGCGCAGCGGTCCGTCGAGGGAGGTCATCTTGATGACCGAAGCGTTGCCGGTGCCGTCGATGTCGATGCGATAGGCGCCGAGCGGCCGTACCGGCGTCAGCGCCGACGCCACGTCGCGCAGCTCGAGGATGGCCTGGCCGTTGAAGCGCCGGTTCTCGAGGACGATGGGCTGCCAGGTCACCGCCAGCGAGGCCGTGGGGCGCACCGTCGTCCACGGCGAGCCGAGGCGGGCCAGGTTGACGTCCGGCAACTGCAGCGCGCCACCGGTAATCTGCAGGCGCGACGCATTGCCCTCGATGGCGACCGGCTTGGCCATGCTTTCATGGCTGGCGGTCGCCTGAAGCCGGCCGATGAGCAGCGGCAGCGCCGCCACCTCCCAGCGGATGGTACCGGGGATCACCACGCCGGGCAGCGAGGTCGGTCCGCGGGTGCCAGCCGCCTGCTGCTCGCGGTTGGCGATCGAGGCGACATCCACCAGCACCACCCTGCCCTGTCCTTTCCAGATCGAACCGGCCGCATCGGCGAGCCGCACGCGGCCGTCGGTCACGCGCTGCAGCGCCAGGTCGACCAGGGATGCCGGCGCCGTCACCAGCATCGTCGCGACGGCGACGATCAGCCCGAGCGCGACATAGAGGGCGATGCGCCCGATGCCCCAGGTGCGGCCGGTGCCGCGCTGCCTACTGGCCACGTCGCGGTGCCTCCAGGGCCAGGCGGCCGCTGATCACGCCAGCCGACTCGCGCGTGATCGACACGTCCACCACCCGCATGCGGGTTTCGCGGACGGCGCCGTCGAGCCAGAACAGCCATTTCTCGAAGCTGGCCTGGCGAAAACGGGCTTCGATGATCTCGCCGTTGACCTCGAGCTGAGCCACCGCCGAGGCCAGGCCGGCATCGGCGAGCGAATCCTGGATCCGATCGCGCAACTGCGAGGCGCTTTCGCTGCCCGGCTGCGTCGCGCTGGCCGATACCCGCGCCTCGGTGGCCAGCTGGTCCATCTGCGCCAGGTCGGTGCGCAGCGTCGGCAGCTCGCGGGCGAGCTGCTGGCGGCCGTTCCAGGCCGGCTCGAAGGCGACCATCCAGGCGAACACCAGCACCAGGAAGCCGGCCGCGAGGGCCAGCATGCGCCGGTCGCGCGACGACAGCGCATTCCATTTCTGCAGGATCGGCTCAAGCATCGGCACGCGCCATGGTCAGGTTCCCTGCACCGTGACCTTCGCGGTCAGGTCCCGTTCATTGTCGAATTGCAACCGCATGCCCAGTCGCGCACAGGCCTGGCGCAGCGCTTCGCGCGCCGGATTGCCGGTGGCCACGGTCGGGTTGAAGCGCACCTTCAGCTCGCCGTCGCGGTATTCGATGGCCGCCACGGCATCGGTCCCCTTGGGACCCATCGCCTGGGCGAAACGTCCGACCAGCGGAACGAAATCGTCCGGGCCGGTACGGCCGCTCTGCGCGCGCAGCGCCGCGACATTGCGCTTCATCTGCAGCACCGGATCGATCACCGCCTGCGTGCCCGGGAAGGCCGCCCGGAACTTGCGCTCCATCTCCTGCCGCATGGCGACCTTCTCGCTGTTCTGCAGCCCCCAGTGGATGTTGAGACCGAGCAGCGCGACGACCACCGCTGCCGCCGCCAGCGCCGCCGGCGCCTTCCAGGCGCGCCAGTCGACCTGCGCCATCGTGGCTTTCATCCCGGAGGCGCGGCCCAGCAGCAGGTCGATCGGCGCCTCCCGCACCACCGGCAGGCGCACCATCTCCACCGCCATCCCGCAGCGCTGGGCGGCCTTCTGCACCGGCTTCTGCCACTCGGCATCCTCCAGGTAGGCCTTGAGCTTTTCCGGCTTCGCGCCCATGGCAGCGCCGGCTTCGAGGATGGCAGCGATCGCCTCGGCGCGGTTCGCCGGATCCTCGCCGGCATTCCAGCCGATCCCGCTGGCGGTACCGGTGCGCAGCGCCAGCGCGTCGTGGGCACAGGCCAGCGACCACCTGTCGAGCTCGATCGGCAGCGCCAGTTGCGCCGGCCACAAGGCTTCGACCCGCATCTGGCGCCGGGCAAAGGCGCCGACCACGAATTCCACCCACTCCCGGTCGATGACGCCCACCAGCCGCTTGCCGTCGGGCACCGCGGGGCCCGGCACCACCAGGCAGCGCGAGACGTCCTGCAGCAGGAACTCCTCGACCACGTTGGGCAGCGCCTGGCGCAGCCTCGCCCCGGTGAGCGGCGGCAGGTTCACTTCGAGCAGGCTCACGTCGCGAGCATCCGCAACCAGCCACACCTGCTTGATGCCCTCGAGCGAATCGAGCGAGGCGCGCCGCAGGGTCGGCCGCGGCTCGCCGGCCACGTGGGCGAGCAGCAGCGCCTCGCTGCCGAAGGCGCGTTCGCCGGCGCTGCGCGGCGGCAGCCAGACGATCGCCTGGTGGCGCTTCAGCTTCAAGTTCGGTGTTGCCATACGACCTGGATGGACCCACGCGGTCCGCCGCTGGCGCGGCGGATCAGGGTCTCGGTTTGGGATTGGACGCGATCGTACCTGATGACGCCATGCACCCAGAAGTAGCTGGTATTTACGGAAAGAACGGACTGGTTGAGCTGGACGGTCGCATCCAGGCCCATCCGTGTGCTGGCTTCCTGCAAGCTTCTCAGGGGCAAACGCTCACGCTGCGCGACGAAACTCTTGACCGCCGACAGTTGCGCTTCCGGGATCACCGCCGCAATGACTTCAGGGGTTGCCGTGTTCAAATTGACCCGTGTTGTTTCATCCGGTAACACGGCCAG
This sequence comes from Pseudomonadota bacterium, assembly GCA_023441105.1. The sequence continues at coordinate 5,173 of JAEZQX010000442.1, forward strand.
GTGGGGTTGCAGGGTCCGCATCACGCCTTCGTCGAACCCGGGGATATCGCGCAGGTCGCCGAACTGGATCAGGCGGATGTCGGAGGCCGGCACCGACGTATCGTCGAGCGTACGCGTGCGCGACCGCAGGATCCGCGCCAGCGCCTGCTGTACCAGCGACTCCGGCAGGCCGAGCAGCGTCATCAGCTTGGTCATCGCGGCCAAGTGCGGCGGCGACGGCTCGCCGTTTGCGCCGACGATCGTGTTGACGTTGAACTTGGCCTGGGCATCGGTGACGCTGCCGGCCAGGAAGGCATTACGGGCGTTGTCGCCGATCTTCGCCCCGCCGGTGACGGTCTCGTCGAGCTGCGTCTCCACGACGGGCGTGCCCCAGACATCGGTGACGTGGTCCCAATTAGCCGGATCGCTGCGCAGGATCACCTTGGCCCAGTCGAGGGCCGCCCGCTCGACCCAGCGCGTCTGCGACAGCGCGAGCCGGTTCTCGATGGACCGCACCGAGACGCTCTCCCGGTAGAAGAGCGCGCTGACGATCACCGATGCCAGCGTCACCACCAGCAGCGCCGTGACGATGGCGGCGCCGCGCTGGGCGGACCGCAGGCGGACATCGCCTCCAGCCGAACTCATCGCGCGCGCTTTCGTCGATGGCGCTTTCATCAATCCTTCACCGAAAAGACGCGTACGAAGCGCTGACCGTCCATGCGCTCGATGACCACCTCGACGCCAACGAGCGTGAGTCGGAGCGCCGCATCCCTTGCCGCCTGGGCTGCAGGGTTGGGCGCTCCCCCTGGTGGCGCTCCGGCGCCCGCCCGGCCCCCGCCTTCGGCGGCAGCCTCCAGCTTCATTCGTTGCTGGTCGATGCTCGCGAGGTTCGTCGCGTCCATCCAGCCGCGACCGTCGACCCAGCCGCGGATGGCGATCGACCGCACGCCGCCGAGGATCGGCTGCCAGATCATCGACTGCACCGCGCCGCCGCCGACCGCACTGCTGCCGCGGCCGGCGAGCTCAGCCGGGGCGAACTCACTGAAGCCACGCGCCAGCTGGTTGTTGCGCACTTCGTAGACGACCCGCTGCACCCGGGTTGGAAAGCCGCTGCGGTTGACCTCGCGGATCAGGTGCAGCGACTGCGCATTGTTCTGGCCGGACACGTTGACGCGCAATTGCGACTCGTTGAGCTTCAGCAGGTTCACCGGCCAGGACCGCAAGACATCCTCGTCCATCTGGGAGAAGGCCAGCGTCAGGGAGCGCAGCTCGTCGGATGCCACCGTCAGCCGCTCGCGGGTCTGCAGGATCGAGTCGAGCCCGCGCCAGCTCAGCAGCGCCAGCACCGCCATCAGCGCGCAGGCGACCAGCAGCTCGATCAGGGTGAAACCCCTGGCGCGGCCGCCGTGGAAAAGGACGCGGCGCCGATCCCGGCTCATGCGCATCTCATGGCAGGTTGGTGGCGAAGCCGACCAGGCGCCCGAGGCGCCCGCCGGTGTTGGGGTTGCCGAAAGCGGCCGGCGCGCTGTTCCCGTCGAAGACCTGGATCTCGACGCGGCGGAAATTCGGGTTGGGCGTGCCGAACACATCCTCCTGGCAGCGCAGCGGCAGGTCGCCCTGGCTGCAGTCGAAGTTGCGCCTGCCCACCGCCGGATACTCGCGCTGGATCCGGATCTGCGACAACCGGTTCTCGGCGCTCCACTGCGCCAGCGTGCGCGAGCGCATGTCGCTGGCGCTGCTGGTGAGCGAGCCGACCGCCCGGATCGACGCCATCAGGGCGATCGCCACGATGGTCAGCGCAACCAGGATCTCGACCAGCGTGAAGCCGGGCGCGCGCACCCGCGACGGCCGGCGCTCAGCGACGGACGACTTCGAATGCTCCGAGCCCATTGGCTGAAATCTCCGCAACCATCTCTCCTCGCAACAGCCGCACCACATAAGGCGCTTCGACCAGGTCGCGACCGAACTCCAGGAACCGGGCGCCGTCGGCGCGACGCACCTGCACGTCGGTGCGGGCACTCCAGCGACGCGGCCTGAGGTAGGTGTCGTCGTCGATCACCCGCCACTCGGAATCGCGGAAGTAGACGAACTGGTAGTCCAGGCCGTCGGTTTCGAAGCGGATCGGCGAACCTCGCACCTGCGCCTCTTCGCGGGCCAGCGCCAGCAGCTGCGCCAGCCGGTCCGCATCCGTCTCCAGCTCCCGCGCTGGACTGTGGGTGCCGCTGATGGCGACCATGGAAATGACGACCGCGGCAATGATCATCGCCACCAGCAGCTCGATCAACGTGAAGCCGGCCGACCAGCGGTGACTTCCGGGAGACCGGCGGCGAGCCGGGAGCGGCTTGCCCACGACGGTGCGCGCGCTCAGGCGAAGACGCCGCTTCGCCGGTGCAACGGCGAAGGCCGTCCTACAGGTCCCAGTTGCCGATGTCGGCGTCGGCGCCGGTCCCGCCGGTCTGGCCGTCCGCGCCAAGCGAGAAAACATCGATCTCTCCCCGGATGCCGGGGTTCAGGTACTGGTACGGCTTGCCCCACGGATCGTTGGGCACCTTGTCCAGGTACGACTTCCAGTTGTTGGGAATGGGGCCGCTGCTCGGCTTGTTCACCAGCGCCGCAATGCCCTGCTCGCTGGTGGGGTAGCGCGAGTTGTCGAGGCGATACAGGCGCAGCTGCTGCATGATCTGGGCGATGTCCTGGCGCGCCGCGATCGCTCGCGCCTCGTCCGGACGGGTCATCACGCGCGGCACGATCAGCGCGGCCAGCACGCCGAGGATCATGATGACCACCATCAACTCGATCAGCGTGAAGCCGGCACCGCGACGCCGCCTGGTGGGGGCGCGGCCAGGGGCAAGACGCTGCAACCATCCGGCAGCAACGGAAAACGAGGCACGGTCCGGAAGCGATTGCGATCGCAGTTGCGGTTTTTCCATCGGCTAGTTCAGGCGTATCCAGGCTGTTGCTGTCAACCTAGTATCATAACAGTTGACTTCTCCCACCAAGCGACTTCTCGATGCGGGGATCCCTGACGGCCGTCCGGCTGTTGACACTACTGCTGTTTCTCCTGCTGGTTGCAATCTGCGCTTACTGGGCGCTGCAGATCCTCGCTCCACGGCCCGCCATCGCACCGAGCGCCTCCATCGGCGACGCGGCGGCGGCGCCCAATCTCGAGCCGGCCACCGTCCTCTTCGGATCGCCGAACGCGGCCGTGGCTGCGCCTTCGGGCGGCGGCAACATCCAGGTGAGCGGTATCGCCGAGGCCGGCCCGGAGGGCGTGGTCATCCTGTCCGTCGACGGCAGGCCGCCGCAGGCCTTCGGCGTCAATTCCACGGTTGCGGAGGGCACCGTCGTGAAGTCGGTGGCGCTCGACAAGGTCGTGCTGGAGCAACGCGGCAAGCTGATCGAGCTCAAGACACCGGAACGGGCATCGCTGGACGTGCTCTCGAGCGGCGTCGGCAAACCGCGCACGCCGTCCGACGCCAGCACCGCCGCGCCGGTCCCGGCCCGTGCGGTATCGCCGCCACCGCCACCGCAGCAGCCGCAGTACCAGCCGCCACAACCACCCCAGCAGCAGCAACTGCAACAGCAGCAGATGCAGCAGCAACTGCAGGAACAGCAACTGCAGCAGCAACAACAGCAACTGCAACAGCAGCAGTTGCAACAGCAGCAGCTCCAGCAGCAACAGCAGCAACAGGAGCAGGTGCAGCAGCAGGCAGGCCAGCCGTTCCCGCCGGGGGGCTCGGGCGGCATGTCCCAGGGCGTCGCCGGCGGCGGCCCCCAATCCGGCCCCGCCCAGGGGGCCACCGCCGTCTCCGGCCAGCAGCAGATCCCCGGCCAGCCGCCGCTGCCGGGGCAGCCACCGCCCGCGGGACAGCGCGGAATCCAGGCGCAGTAAGCCGACCGACGTCGGCTCGCTGCCGCCATCGCCGTCGCGGCCGCCGCCGCGGCGCCACCAAACGCCGGCCCCGAGTGGTCGGCACCCCCTGACGTAACCGCCGGCTCGAACAGCGGGTTGCGGATTCCTTTCTCCGGATCGGCCGATGATCACCCTGAAGAACCTCAGCCTTCGCCGCGGCGTAAAGCCGGTGCTGCAAGGCGCCTCCACCACCATCAACCCCGGCGAGAAGGTCGGCCTGGTCGGCCGCAACGGCGCCGGCAAGAGCTCCCTCTTTGCGCTGCTGACCGGCGAGCTCCATCCGGACGCCGGCGACTTCGAGATGCCGCCGTCATGGCTGGAGCCGGGCGGCATCTCCCAGGTCGCGCAGTCGATGCCCGAGACCGGGCAGGAGGCGACCGACTTCGTGATGGCCGGCGATGCCCGCCTGCTGGCTGCGCAGGAAGCGCTCGTCGTGGCCGAGCAGGGACACGACGGCATGGCCATCGCGCATGCCCACCAGGCGCTCGACGAAGCCGGCGCCTTCACCGCCCGCTCGCGCGCGCAGTCACTGATCCTCGGCCTCGGCTTCAAGCCGCATGAGCTCGAGCAACCGGTGAACAGCTTTTCCGGCGGCTGGCGCATGCGCCTGCAGCTGGCGAGGGCCCTGATGTGCCCGGCGCAGCTGATGCTGCTCGACGAACCGACCAACCACCTCGACCTCGACGCGCTGGTGTGGCTCGAAGGCTTTCTCGCGCGCTTCGAAGGAACGATGCTGGTGATCTCGCACGATCGCGAGTTCCTCGACGCGGTGACCCGGGTCACGTTGCACCTCGAGGAATCGACCCTCACCCGCTATGCCGGCAACTACAGCAAGTTCGAGGAAATGAAGGCCGAGCGCGAGCGGCTGCAGCAGGCGTCGCACGCGCGTCAGCAGGAGCGGATCGCGCAACTGACGCGTTTCGTCGAGCGTTTCCGGGCGAAGGCCAGCAAGTCGCGCCAGGCGCAAAGCCGGGTAAAGGCGCTCGAGCGGATGGAGCGCATCCCGCCGGTCCTGTCGGCGGCCAGCTTCGACTTCGAATTCAGGGAACCGCTCAGCGTGCCCAACCCGATGTTGTCGGTCAGCGGCCTGACCTGCGGCTACCGCGTCGATGGGCACGGCAAGCCGATCCTCGCCCGCCTGAACCGGTCGATCATGGCGGGGCAGCGCATCGGCCTGCTCGGCGCGAACGGCCAGGGCAAGTCGACGCTGGTCAAGACGATCGCGCGGACGCTCGAGCCGTTGGCCGGCGAATACACCCAGGGCAAGGGCCTGTCGATCGGCTACTTCGCGCAGCAGGAGCTGGACGTGCTGCGCGAACCCGATTCTCCGCTGCAGCACCTGCAGCGACTGGCGCGTGAGGTCGGCCCCGCCGGCCGCGAACAGGAGCTGCGCAACTTCCTCGGCAGCTTCCGCTTCACCAACGAGATGGCGGCCCAGCCGGTGGGCACGATGAGCGGCGGCGAGAAGGCGCGCCTGGTGCTGGCGCTGCTGGTATGGCAGCGGCCGAACCTGTTGCTGCTCGACGAGCCCACCAACCACCTGGACCTGGTCACCCGGGAAGCGCTGGCACTGGCGCTGAACGGCTTCGAAGGCGCGCTGCTACTGGTGTCGCACGATCGCGCCCTGCTGCGGGCGGTGTGCGACGAATTCTGGCTGGTGGCGGACGGCCGGGTGGAGCCGTTCCAAGGCGACCTCGATGACTACCAGCGCTGGCTGCTCGAGCGCGCTCGCGAGGAACAGAAGGCGGCACAACCGGTGGGGACGATGAGC
>JAEZQX010000549.1 GCA_023441105.1 Pseudomonadota bacterium
CGGCAGGCCGTCGCGGGCCGCCAGGTCGAGGCGCGGCGGTCGCCGCGGCGGCCGCGCGCCGTGCTGGTCCAGCCCCTGGTGGCGGTTGCGCTGGGCGGCGGCTTCCGTCCCGAGGATCTCCTGCCGGAAGTCCGCAGCGCCCATGCCTATCGCGATCTCACAGCCGAGCAGTGGCAATGGTGCCTCGACTTCGTGCGCCAGGGCGGGCGGTCGCTGACCGCATACCCCGACTTCCGGCGGGTGGCGCCGGATGACGATGGCGTCTGGCGGGTGCCGGACGCGCGGCTGGCGCGACGCCACCGGATGAGCATCGGCACGATCGTCAGCGACGCCAGCATGACCGTGCGCTATTGGGGCAAGGGCGCGGCCGGCGCCGCCATCGGGACGGTCGAGGAGGGCTTCATCGCGCGCCTGTCGCGCGGCGACTGTTTCCTGTTCGCCGGTCGCCTGCTGGAGCTGGTCAGGGTCCACGAGATGACTGCCTACGTGCGTCGAGCGACCGGCGGGCGTCCTGCCGTCCCCCGTTGGAACGGCGGCAAGATGCCGCTGTCCAGCGAGCTCGCCGACGCGATGCTGCGCGAGCTCGACCAAGCGGCGCAGGGCCGCTTCGAAGGCCCGGAAATGCGCTCGCTCGAGCCGCTGCTGGCGCTGCAGGCGCGCTGGTCCGCGTTGCCCACCAGTGGCCGCCTGCTGGCGGAGCTCCTGCGCTCGCGCGAGGGCACGCACCTGTTCCTCTATCCGTTCGCCGGCCGGCAGGCGCACCTGGGCCTGGCCAGCCTCATCGCCTGGCGGGCGAGCCGGTCGTCGGCCGCGACCTTCTCCATGGCCGTCAACGACTACGGGCTGGAGTTGTTGTCGCCCCAGGAGATCGACTGGCCGGCCTTGCTCGCAGCGAAGGGCGACGATGCCGGCGGGCTGTTCAGCGGCGACGACCTGCTGCGCGACCTGCTGGCCGGGCTCAATGCCGCCGAGCTCGCCCAGCGCCGTTTCCGGGAGATCGCGCGGATCGCCGGGCTGGTCTTCCAGGGCTATCCCGGTGCCGGTCGCAGCGCCCGGCAGTTGCAGGCCTCCTCGGGCCTGTTCTTCCAGGTGTTCCGCCAGCACGACCCCGACAACCTGCTGCTGACCCAGGCCGAGGAGGAGGTGCTGCGCCAGGAGCTGGACGTCGAGCGGCTGGACGACGCCCTGGCGCGGATGCGCGCCCGCCGCTTGTCCCTGCAGGCGCTCGCGCGGCCGTCGCCGTTCGCCTTTCCGCTGCTCATCGAACGGCTGCGCGAGAAGCTCTCGACGGAGAAGCTCAGGGACCGGATCGAGCGGATGCTGAAGGATGCCGAGCGCGCGGCGGATGCGGCTCCGGCCGACAAGCCGCGGGCGGCGCGGGCCCGGCGAACGGGTGCCCAGCGATGAGCGTCCAGGCCATTGTTCAGATGAGCGTCCAGGTGAGCGTGCGGAGATGAGCGGACTGCCTGCGGCAGGAGATCCCGTCGGGACCGGCATCGCCATCGACTGCCGCGGCGAGCGGCTGCACCTGCTGCCGCAGCGGGCGATCTGGTGGCCGGCGCAGGCGGCGATCCTGGTGGCCGATGTCCACATCGGCAAGGCTGCCACCTTCCGGGCGCTCGGCCAACCGGTGCCGGCGGGCACGACCCTGGCCAACCTGCAGCGGCTCGAGGCGCTGCTGCACGCGTTCCGCGCCCGCCGTCTCTTCGTGCTCGGCGACTTCCTCCATGCGCCGCAGGCGCGGTCGCCGGCCATCCTCGCGGCGCTGGCGGCATGGCGAGCGCGGCTGCCGGACGTGGCCTGCGTCGTGGTGGAGGGAAACCACGATCGCCGCTCCGGCCGGTTGCCGCCCGGCCTCGCCATCGAGCGCGTCCTGGGTCCGCTCGCCATCGGCCCCTTCGCGCTGACGCACGGCGATCGCCCTGCCGCTGCCGACCCCGGAGTCGCCCCGATCGCCGGCTATCCGCTTGCCGGCCACCTCCATCCGGCCTACGTCCTGCGGGGGCGGGCGGGCGACCGGCTGCGGCTGCCATGCTTCGTGTTCGGCGAATCCGGCGCCATCCTGCCGGCGTTCGGCGAGTTCACCGGCCACGCCGACGTCCCGCAAAGGCCCGGCGACAGCATCTACGTGATCGGCGACGGCCGGATCTGGCCGGTCCCGCCGCCGGCCCGATGAGGTCGATTTGCTATCGACGCCGCCGCGGGGCTATACTACCGGGCTCAGTGGATGGCACGCGCCCGGCGCGGGCCTGCCGCTTCATTGCCAGCTTCACCAGCATTCTTTCATTAAGCAGGTCGCCGTGAGCCACGTGCGACGCAACCAAGCCGCTGCAGATTAGGGTCTTACATTTATGCCATCGGTCCGCCTCAAGGAAAACGAGCCTTTCGACGTTGCGCTCAGGCGTTTCAAGCGAACGATCGAGAAGACGGGGCTCCTGACCGAGTTGCGCGCGCGTGAATTCTATGAAAAGCCGACCGCCGAGCGGAAGCGCAAGAAGGCGGCGGCGGTCAAGCGCCATTACAAACGCCTGCGCAGCCAGATGCTGCCCAAGAAGAAGTACTGAGCACTGATTCCTGCCCGTCGCGCGGCGCCCGACAACGGCGCGCCGCCGGCAGGAGACGCTGCGGGCCCCCCTGGCCCCGGCAAGGCCCGCAGGGGCCCCGAAGCCCGCCGATGGCGGGCTTGTCGTTTCCGACCGGTCGTCGGTTGGATCGGCACGGTCGTGACGTGGCCGCCATCACCAGCCCGGAGAATCGTCCATGAGCCTGAAGGACCGGATCACCGAAGACATGAAGACCGCGATGCGGGCCAAGGACAGCGCGCGGCTGTCGACCATCCGGTTGCTGCTCGCTGCCATCAAGCAGAAGGAGGTCGACGAGCGGGTGACCGTCGCGG
>JAEZQX010000554.1 GCA_023441105.1 Pseudomonadota bacterium
CCGCGGCGCTCTACGGCGGCAAGCTGAATGCCACCGCCAACGTCCAGGCCGGTGCCAAGCCGGCCGGCAACCGTTTCGATGTCGGTGCCGACCTGAACGGCATCTCGATCGGGCCGCTGCTCCGGGACGTGGCCAACAAGGACCTGCTGGAGGGGCAGGGCAACGTCAAGCTCAAGCTCAACGGCGACGGCGGCACCGTTGCCACCATCAAGCGCAGCCTCGATGGCAATGCAGCCATCAACCTGCAGAACGGGGCGATCAAGGGCATCAACCTCGGCGAGACCATCCGCAATGCCCGCAACCTGCTGCAAGGCGGCGGGAAGTCCGAGACCAAGGCGTCCGACGCGACGCAGAAGACCGACTTCACGGAGCTTGCCGTCAGCTTCGTCATCAAGGATGGCATCGCGACCAGCAACGACCTCGACGTCAAGTCGCCGCTGCTGCGCATCGGCGGCGAGGGTCGCGCCGACCTGGCCGCCAGCACGCTGGACTACACGGTCAAGGCGTCGGTCGTTGCCACCAGCACCGGCCAGGGCGGCAAGGAGCTGGAGGGCCTGCGGGGCGTGACGGTGCCGGTGCGGCTCACCGGGCCGTTCGACCAGCTGGCATGGCAGATCGACTGGGAGACCGCCGGGAAGGAGGCGCTCAAGGGGCGCGCCAAGGAGGAGCTGCAGAAGCGCCTCGGCACCGACGACCTGGAGGGCAAGGCGAAGGAGCGGGCCAGGGATGCCCTGAAGGGCCTGTTCGGACGCTGAGCAGCCTGGCACCATCGTCGGCAACCTGCGCCGGCGCCGCTGCTTGCGCGACGCATCGCCGCTCGCGCTATCGCCTGTCGCGAGTCAGCGCGCCGGCATGTCCGCTTCGGTGTAGACGAGGATGCTCTTCGCATCCGGCGGGATCGGCGCCATGGTGGCATTCCATTCGTCGTACTGCCGGCGCATGGCGGCCAGTCGCTCCGGATGGCGGTGCGCCAGGTTGGCGCGCTCGCGCTCGTCCCGCGACAGGTCGAAGAGGTATTCGTGTTCCTCGATGGCGAGGTACTTCCAGTCGCCCTCCCGCAGCGCCTTCTGGCTGCGGTACTTCATGCGCCAGTAGAGGCTGCGATCGATGGTGGCTGCCGGATCCCGCAGCACCGGCAGCAGCGACAGGCCATCGAGCGGCACCCCCGGATCGGGTTGGACGCCGGCGATGTCGAACATGGTGACCGCCCAGTCCATGGTCATCGCCTGTTGCCGGGTCAGCGTGCCCGCCGGCACGGCCCGGGGCCAGCGCACGATGTAGGGCACGCGGATGCCGCCTTCGGTGAGGTCCATCTTGCCGCCGACCAGCGGCCAGTTATCGGAGAAGCGCTCGCCGCCGTTGTCGCTGGTGAAGACCACCAGGGTGTCGTCGCCCAGCCCGCCTTCATCGATCGCCTGCAGCAGCCGGCCGATGCCTTCGTCCATCTCGCGGATCATCTGCTGGTAGACGTGGATCGAGCCGCCGTCCTTGTGGCGGATGTCGGCGTCGATCGCCGGCACCGGCCCGCCCTGTGCGCGCGTTTCCCACGGCCAATGGGGTGCCGTGTAGTGCAGGCTCAAGAGGAACGGCTGGCGGTCCGCCGCCCGCTGGCGCACGTAGTCGACCGCGTGGTCGCTCAGCAGGTCGGTGAGGTAGCGGCCTTCGCCGTCGAACGGCTCACCGTCCTTCACCAGGTCGTGCTTGCCTTCGCGATCGAGGTGGCTGAAATAGCTGACGCCGCCCGACAGCGGCCCGATGTGCTGCTGGTAGCCGCTCTTGAGTGGGCCGAAGTGCGGCGGGTAGCCGAGGTGCCACTTGCCCACCAGTGCCGTGCGGTAGCCGGCGGCCCGCAGGATCGACGGCAGCGTCGGATGCGACGGCGGCAGCCCGACCTCGGTGTGGCCGTAGAAGCGCGCCGTCATCGGCTCCTCGGCGGCGCCGCGCAGCTGGTACTGGTAGCGGCCGGTGATCATCGCGAAGCGCGTCGGCGAGCACACCGGCGAGTTGGCGTAGCCCTGGGTGAAGCGCAAGCCTTCGGCGGCCATCCGGTCGAGGTTGGGCGAGACCGGCAGGCGTCCGCCGTAGCAGCCGAGATCGGCATAGCCGAGGTCGTCGGCGACGATGAAGACGAAGTTGGTCATTCGCGGCTCACTCCACGTGCATGCCGGTTGCGCGGATAATCTCGCCGTAGCGCTGCCTGAGGCTTGCCAGCCGGGCCGCGGCTGCGGCACCGCTTTCGGCAAGCACTTCCATGTCGAGGCTCGCGAGCCGCGCTTTCACGTCGGCCTGCGCAAGCGCCTCGCGCATCGCCTCGCCGAGCCGGGTCACCACCGCCGGCGGCGTGGCCGCCGGCACCATGGTGGTGTAGAGCACTTCGAATGCGAGGTCTGGCAGTCCGGCTTCCGAAACGGTCGGCACATCCGGGGCGAGCGGGGATCGGCGCGGGCTGGTCACGGCGAGCGGCACGATCCGGCCTTCCTTCACCTGGGGCAGCAGGCCGGGAGTCGCCAGGATGCCGGCCTGCACTTCGCCCGACGCGATGGCGAGTACGGCAGGCGCATTGCCGCGGTACAGGATGTGGTTGGCCTTGATGCCGGTGGCCGCGGCCAGTATCGATGCCGCCATGTGGCCGGGGCTGCCGTTGCCGGCGTTGCTGAAGGTGACCGGTTGCTGGCGTCCCTTGTCGATGAGGTCCTGCAGCTCGCGGGCGCCGACGCCGGGATGGGTGCCGATCATCAGGCCGGACGACGCGAGCGTCATCACCGGCACCAGTGCCTCGGTCTTGAAGGGCAGTGACTTGTAGACGCCGGGATTGATCGTCAGCGGCGTGTCGATGGAGACCAGCACGCTGTAGCCGTCCGGTGCGCCTTCCGCCACCAGGGCCGCGCCGATGTTGCCGCCGGCGCCGGGCTTGTTCTCGACCACCACCGGCTGGCCCAGCGAAGCCTGGAGCTTGTCGCCGACCGTGCGGGCGAGGATGTCGAGCGGCCCGCCGGCCGGGAAATTGACGACGAAGCGGATCGGCTTGTCGGGATAGCGGGCCTGCGCGAACGTGGGCGAGGCCGATGCGATGGCCAGCGCCGCGATCGTTGCCCGGGCGCAAGGCCGCCACGCGCCTGCTGCCGCCACGCCGAGCGCTGCCGCTGCTGCTCGCACCGCACCTCTCGTTGCCGCTGCCGCGCTCGTTACCGTTGCCATTGGCGATCTCCTGCAAGCGGCGCCGATCGGCGCTAGTGGATTTCTGGTTCGCCGGCGACCGCTCCTTCCGGCCTCGCCTCCAGGAAGTCGAAGTCGCACCCCTCGTTGGCCTGCCGGATGTGCTTGAGGTAGATCGCGCCGTAGCCGCGGCTGAAGCGCGGCGGCGGCGGCTGCCAGGCGGCTCGCCGGGCGGCCAGCTCCTCGTCGCTGACCTGCAGCCGCAGCTGGCGCGCCTCGACGTCGAGCGTGATCAGGTCGCCGCTGCGTACCAGCGCCAGCGGTCCGCCGACATGGCTCTCGGGGGCCACGTGCAGGACACAGGCGCCGTAGCTGGTGCCGCTCATGCGCGCATCCGAAATGCGCACCATGTCCCGTACGCCTTTCTGCAGCAGCTTCTTCGGGATGGGCAGTTGCCCCCATTCCGGCATGCCCGGCGCGCCCTGGGGACCGGCGCTCTTCAGCACGATCACCGAGTGCTCGTCGATGTCGAGCTCCGGCAGGTCGATGCGCGCCGCCATGTCGTCGTAGTTCTCGAAGACCACGGCCGGGCCGGTGTGGCGCAGCAGGTGCGGCTCCATTGCCGCCGGCTTGATGACGGCACCGTCCGGCGCCAGGTTGCCATGCAGCACCGCCAGGCCGCCGCTGGCGACCAGCGGCCTGTCGAGCGGCCGGATCACCTCGTCGTTGTAGACGGTGGCGTCGGCGACGTTCTCGCCGAGGGTGCTGCCAGTCACGGTCCGGCAGCTGCCGTCGATCATGTCGCCGAGCCGCTTGAGCAGCGCGCGCAGGCCGCCGGCATAGTAGAAATCCTCCATCAGGAAGGCGCCGGAGGGACGCAGGTTGGCGAGCACCGGCGTCTCGCGGGCCAGCGCGTCGAATTTTGCGAGGTCGAGGCCGACGCCCGCCCGCCTGGCCATCGCGATCAGGTGGACGATGGCATTGGTCGAGCCGCCCAACGCGAGCACCGTGACGACGGCGTTGCGAAACGACGCCTCGGCGAGGAAGTCGCTTGGCCGGAGATCCTCCCACACCATCTCGACGATGCGCTTGCCGCTGAGCGTGGCCATCTGCGCGTGGCGCGAATCCGGCGCCGGAATCGATGCCGCCCCGGCCAGGGTGAAGCCGAGCGCCTCGCTGGCGGAGGTCATCGTCGATGCCGTGCCCATGGTCATGCAATGACCCGGCGAACGCGCGATGCCGTCCTCGACTTCCTGCCAGTCGTCCTCGGTGATGTTGCCCGCGCGCAGTTCCGCCCAGTACTTCCAGGTGTCGCTGCCGCTGCCGATGACACCGCCCTTGTAGTCGCCGCGCAGCATCGGGCCGGCCGGCACGAAGATGGTCGGCAGGTCGACGCTGGTTGCACCCATCAGCAGGGCGGGCGTGGTCTTGTCGCAGCCGCCCAGCAGGACGCAACCGTCGGCAGGGTAGGAGCGCAGCAGTTCCTCCGTCTCCATGGCCAGCAGGTTGCGATAAAGCATGGTGGTGGGCTTCTGGAACGGCTCGGACAGCGACAGCGCCGGCATTTCCACCGGGAAGCCGCCGGCCTGCCAGACGCCGCGCTTGACCTCCTCGGCGCGCTGCCGGAAATGGCTGTGGCAGGGATTGATGTCGCTCCAGGTGTTGATGATCGCGATCACCGGCTTGCCGGCGTAGTCGCTGCGGTGGTAGCCCATCTGCGCGGTGCGCGAACGATGCCCGAAGGAGCGCAGGTCCTTCACGCCGTACCAGCGGTGGCTGCGAAGCTGTTCGGGTTTCAGTCGGGGCTTGCTCATCTGCAGTCGTCTCCGGTGCGCCGAAGGGCCGATGATAAGCCGTCCGCGGCAGCCGGCCGGCGGGTCAGGCCGCGCGGTGCCCGTCCGCCGGATCCACGCGCATCAGCCGGGCGGCGAAGACGGCGCTGCCGATGACCAGCGCCAGGATCGCGAACGCTTCATGGAATGCCGGCAGCTGCGCCGCCGCGTTGCCGGCGGTCGCGGTCTGCACGCCATGCACATGCAGCCGCCATTCGAGGAAGATGCCGATCAGGTTGACGCCGACGGCGCCGCCGAGCTGCCGCACGAAGTTGATGGTGCTCGATCCCTGCGCCACCAGCTTGAGGTCGAGTCCGCGCATCGCGCCGAGGTTGAGCGAGGGCAGGACGAAGCCAAGGCCGATGCGACCGATCGCGGTCCAGACCATCAGCAGCCACAGCGCAGTCCCCAGGCCGACGCTGAGCATCAGCGCGAATGACAGCGCCAGCAGCAGCAGGCCGGCCATCACCAGGTAGTGGATCGGCAGCCGGTCGGCGAGCCGTCCGGCGATCGGGATCGTGATCGCCAGGACGATACCCGCCGGCAGCAGCACGGCGCCGGCCTGCGACGGCGGCAGCTGCAATGCCAGCTGCATGAAAACCGGCACCAGGTAGGTCGAGCCGAACAGCGCCATGCCGTAGATGAAGGCGACCAGCGAGGCCATCGCGAAGCTGCGCTTGCGGAACAGCGCCAGGTTGAGCAGCGGCTTGGCGACGCGGTGCTGGTGGGCGATGAAGCCGATCCCGAGGGCAATTGCCAGGCCGAGCAGGCCCAGGGACAGCAAGGGCAGGGTGCCCGGCGCGGCGTCGTGCAGCTGCACCAGGCCATTGAGCAGGGCGAGCAGCGCGGCAGCCAGCAGCAGCCAGCCGAGCCAGTCGAAGCGGCCACCGTCGCGGCCCGCCGCGACGCCGCCTGGCGCGGTGGCCGGCAGGTGGCGCCGGGCCATCAGCAGGGCGGCGACGCAGAAGGGCGCCACCACGAAGAAGATCGAGCGCCAGCCGAACTGCTCGACGAGCAGGCCGCCGATGCTGGGTCCGAGCGCGGGGGCAAGCACTACGCCCATGCCGAAGACCCCCATCGCCTTGCCTTGCTCGCGCGTGCCGAAGACGTAGAGGATGAGGATCGCCGGTATCGGCTGCATCACCCCGGCCGCCAGCCCTTCGGCGACCCGCATCGCCATGACGAACTCGTAGCTGCCGGCGAGACCGCCGGCGACCCCGCCGAAGAGCAGCACCAGGTTGGCGGCGACGTATGTCGCGCGATAGCCGAAGCGCGACAGCAGCCAGGGCGTCGCCAGCATCGATACCGTCATCGCCGCCATGAAGCCGGTGGACATCCACTGCGCCCGCTCCTGTCCCAGCGCGAAGACGGCGCTCATGTCGGGCACGGCGACGTTGACGATGGTCGACGACATGATCGAGGCCACGGTGCCGATCATGACCGTCAGGAGGATCCACCAGCGATCGCTCCGCGGCGCCGTCTCGGTGGACGGCGCGGTGGGGGAGGCGGAAGCGGGCGGCATGGGCGACGGCAGGGTGTGACGTAGTGCTTGAAGGCTAGCGCTTGGCGCTATCGGCGCGAGGGGGTGTAAGGGTAGCATCACGCCCGGCCGCGAGTCGCCCCCGGAAACGGCCACGGGGCGGGCGGTCCGAACGATGTCTGCGCGTAGTACCTTGTCCACGGAGAACGGGATGAAATATCGGTTGTTGACCGCCGGCGGCGTGCTGGCACTGAGTGCTTGCGCCAGCATGTCGGGCGTCGAGATGGGCAGCCAGCAGGCGAAGACGGTGGCCACCGGCTCGGCCGCCGGCTCGAGCTCGGCCAACGCGAACGCCATGCTCGAGCGCTGCGACGAGAGCCTCGGCACCTTGTCGGTGATCGAGGACCAGAACGCGACCTGGTTTCACGAGCTGCGCAACGAATACCGGCTGCAGTCGACGGTGCCGCTGATCAGGCTGCTGGTGCAGCAGTCCAACTGCTTCGTGGTCGTCGAGCGGGGCGGTCGCGGCATGACGCAGATGAACCGCGAGCGCGAGCTGGCCGCGTCCGGCGAAATGCGCGCCGGCAGTAACTTCGGCCAGGGCCAGATGGTCGCCGCCGACTATAGCCTCAACCCCAGCATCGCCTTCAGCCAGAGCGATGCCGGCGGCGTCGGCGCCGCGCTGAGCGGCTTCGGCCGCTCGTTCGGTGTCCTTGGCGCGGTGGCCGGCAACATGAAGTTCAAGGAGGCTTCCACCATGCTGACGCTGGTCGACAACCGCTCCGGCGTGCAGCTCGGTGCCGCCGAAGGCAGCGCCTCCAAGACCGACTTCGGCGGCTGGAGCAGCCTGCTCGGCAGTCGCGCCGGCGGCTCGCTGGGCGGCTACACCAACACCGCGGAGGGCAAGGTGCTGGCCGGCGCCTTCGCCGATGCCTACAACCAACTGGTGATGTCGGTACGCAGCTACCGGGCGCAGGAAGTGCGCGGCGGCCTCGGCACCGGTGGCCGGCTGGGGGTGTCCGGCGGCAGCACGCCGGCGTCGAGGGAGCTGTCGAAGTCGAGGTAGGCTGCACCTGATCCGCCGCTGTACTGCATGACCACGGCCTTCGCCGTCCTGGCGCTGGTCTTCAACGCCACCACCTGGGGACTGGCGTGGCTGCCGATCCGGATGCTCACCGACGCCGGTCTGCATCCGCTATGGGCAACCGCCATGATCTACGTCACGGCGACCGCCGGGCTGGCGCTGGTGCTGCGGGGGCGGCTCGGCGAGGGCCTGCGGCAGTCGCGCGGGCTCTGGTGGCTGGCGGCCGCCAGCGGCCTCACCAACGCCAGCTTCAACTGGGCCGTGACGCTGACCGATGTCGCGCGGGTGGCGCTGCTCTTCTACCTGATGCCGGTCTGGGCCGCCTTGCTGGCCCGCTGGCTGCTGAAGGAGCCGGTGACAGGGCTGGTGATCGTGCGGATCGCGGTGGCGCTGGCGGGCGCCGGTCTCGTGTTCTTCGATCCCCTGCGCGAGCCGGGTACCAGCTCGTGGCTGGCCGATGCGCTGGCGGTGACGGCAGGCATGTCGTTCGCCGTCAATACGGTGCTGCTGCGCCGGGTCGCCGGCCAGTCGCGCGGCGCGATTGCCCTCGCCATGTTCAGCGGTGCCGCGGCGACACCCCTGGTGGTCGGCCTGCTGATGTCGGCGGCGGGATCGGTGCTGCTGCCGTTGCCGTCGTCGGCGGGTGTCTGGATCCTGGTCGTGGCGGCGACGGCCACGGCCTATCTGCTGGGCAATCTCGCGCTCCAGTACGGCGCTGCCCGCCTGCCGGCGAACACCACGGCGCTGATCATGCTGACCGAAGTCGCCGTGGCAGCCGCCTCGGGCGCATTGATTGCCGGCGAAGTCCTGACCTCGCGGGTGCTGATCGGCGGCCTGCTGATCATCGCGGCGGCGGCCTCGTCGGTGCTGGTGACCGGACGGCGACCGGGCAGGGCCGCCGGGGCGGCGGGCTGAGAGGATCAGCTGCGGATGCCCGCCCGATGCATGGCCCGCGCCACCAGTGCCAGCAGCAGCACGGCCAACGCCGCGCTCCAGAGGGAATACGGCACGCCCAGCAGCGGCGCGTTCGCTTCATCGCAGGCGGCGGTCGCCTTGAACACCGCGGGGAGCAGTTCGTCGAGCCCCGTGGCCATCAGGAAGCGGTCGGCCGCGGTGAAGGCGCAGCTGGCGCTCTCGGCAGCAACGAAATGCTGGTAGAGCGCCCCGGCGAGCCCGGCGACGGCGGCTGCGCCGGCGAGCAGCAGCGGCAGGCGTGCCCAGAGGCTCGATTGCGTGGCGAACAGGGACAGCAGGGCGAAGAGGCCGACCAGGAGATAGGCGAGCCGTTGGATGATGCACCACGGACACGGCTGCAGGTCGAAGACATGCTGGCTGACCAACGCCGCGAGCACTCCCCCCCAGGCAACTACGGCTATCAGTGCCGCGGAGCCGGCATGTGATATACTGCGTGCTCTCATAGTGTTTCAGATTTCGCCATCGAGGTACAGGTTGTTGTAACTAGGCAACGCAGCGTGGGTACCGGCAAGTGATGCGGATCGGATACATCCTTTCATTCTTAAGAACTGGGACTCAGGGATGAAAACAACTCGTAAGCCAAATTCAGCAATGACCGCGCACCATCACAGTGCCATCGTCACTGCCCGACATGCAGCACGGATGCGGGCCGGACGGGTCGAATCGAGGCCGGAGGACTATGCCGACATCGCTGTAACCGAGCAGGCGAAGCGCCTGCGGGAAGCCCGCCGCGCCATCGAAGAGCGTAACATGCTGCGAGAACTCGGCCTGAGCTGAGCCCGGTATCCCAGGCGGGTTCGGTCGCAAGCCGGCCGCCCGCCTGAAGTCTTTCCTCCTGACGTCCTCCCCCAAAGCGTTCCTCGCAGCATTGCTCGACGCGATTTCGCGCCAGCAATCACCCGGGCATCCTCGCGAGCCGGTGGCGAGCCGGCCGACGTCGCGCGTGAGGCCCCCCGCCGCAGCGTCTTGCGTCCGCTGTTGTTCCACCCCCGGCTCCCCCGCTTTCTTCACCTTAACCTGTCCTTCGCCCGTTGCTTCGCGCGGCCTTCTTCCCGCCGACTCGCGCGTCGCCATGCGAACCGCCGCGGCTCGTTCCCGTACCATCGGCCATCACGGAGAATCCCTGGCGTGAGGATCCTGATCGTCAAGATGTCCTCGATGGGCGATGTCGTCCATGCCCAGCCGCTGGCAACCGACCTGCGCCGCGTCTTTCCCGACGCACGGATCGAATGGGTGGTGGAAAAGCCCTTCCAGGCGATCTGCCGGCTCAATCCTGCCGTCGACGAGGTGATTCCGATTTCCTGGCGACGCTGGCGCAAGAACCTGTGGACGGCCCCGGTGCGCGCCGAGATGGCGGAGTTCCACCGCCAGCTCACCGGCGGCGAGCCCTACGATCTGGTCATCGACTGCCAGGGTCTGATCAAGAGCGCGGTCGTGACCCGGATGGCACCGGCAGCATCGCGGGCCGGACCGGCCTGGGCCTTCGCCCGCGAGCCGCTGGCCTCGCTCGCCTACGACCGCAAGGCGGTGGTGCCGCGCGATTGGCACGTGGTCCGTCGCAACCGGGCGATCGGCGCCGCAGCCGGCGGCTATGCGCTCGATTGGCCGGCGGACTTCGGCGTCGAGGCGCCGATCCTCGACGCCGACGAGGCCGCCTGGCTGCCGGCGCAGGCTTATGCGCTGCTGGTCACCGGCGCCAGCCGCGACGACAAGCTGTGGCCGGAAGCGCACTGGGTGTTGGTCGCCCAGCGGCTGCAGCAGGCCGGACTGGGACTGGTCTGGTTCTGGGGAACCGAGGCCGAGCGGGCCCGCGCCGAACGTCTTGCCCGCCTGTCGACGCAGGCGGCGGGCGAGGCGGCGACACCGGCCGTGGTGCCGCCCTTCCTGACCGTGCACGACGCCGCCCGGGTGATTGCCGGCGCCGATGTCACCGTCGGCCTCGACACCGGCTTCACCCATCTCGCCGCCGCCCTCGGGCGCCCGACCATCGCGATCTTCTGCGACTTCGACGCCGTGCAATGCGCGGTGACCGGGGATGCCTTTTGCGCCAGCTTCGGCGGCGTCGGCCAGGTGCCGCCGCCGGCGGCGATCGTCGGGGCGATCGAACAGTGGCTGGCCGCCTGACGGCGGTCGACAGCATGAATCAGCTCAGGATCCATTGATGAAAGCACCGCCTCGTCATTCGGCACGGCCAGCCCGCCCCGATCCCGGGACCAGCAGCTGGCGCCTGTCGCTGATCCTGTTGCTGCGTGACTGGCGGGCCGGGGAATTGCGGCTGCTGCTGGTCGCATTGGCGGTGGCGGTCGCGGCGGTGTCCACCGTCGGCTTCTTCATCGACCGGCTCGGCAGCGCCCTCGCCGGCCAGGCGACGCAACTGCTGGGGGGCGACGTGGTGGTGTCTGCCGATCAGCCGATCCCGCCCGCCTGGATCGATGAGGCCGGGCGACGCGGCCTGGCGCAGGCGCAGACGGTGTCGTTCCCCAGCATGGCCTTGGCCATGGCCGGGAATCCCGATCTGCTGCCGGCCAGCCAGCTCGCCTCGGTCAAGGCGGTGTCGGCCGGCTATCCCTTGCGCGGCGGCCTCACGGTCACCGCGCCGGTCGGACCAGGCTCCGGAAACTCCGCGGCTGGCGATCCCAAGGGGGTGATGGTCAACCAGGCGCCCGAGCCGGGAACGGTCTGGGTCGACCGCGCGCTGCTGCAGGCGCTTGGCCTCGAACTCGGCCAGCAATTGCAGCTGGGCGAGAAGAGCTTCCGGATCGAACGGCTGATCCTGGTCGAGCCGGATCGCGGCACTTCCTTCATCAACTTCGCCCCGCGCGCCATGCTGTCGCTGCAGGACCTGCCGGCGACCGGCCTGATCCAGCCCGGCAGCCGGGTCAGCTATCGCTTGCTGGTGGCCGGTGACCGGACAGACGTCACCGGCTTCGGCAACTGGGTGAAGTCGCGGCTGCGAGCAGGCCAGCGGATGGAGACCCTGGAGGAGGGCCGGCCCGAGCTGCGCATGACGCTCGACCGAGCGCAGCAGTTCCTCGCGCTGGTTTCGCTGCTGTCGGCACTGATCGCTGCGGTGGCGATCGGGCTTGCGGCGCGCCGGTTCGCCGAACGTCATCTCGACGGCTTCGCCGTGCTCAAGTCGCTGGGCGCGCGCCAGGGGCTGCTGGTGCAGTCGCTGCTGCTCGAGATGTTGTGGCTGTCGCTGGCCGGGGCCGCCATCGGCGCGCTGCTCGGCTGGGCTGCCCATTGGGCCCTGATTGGGCTGGCGACCGCGATGATCGAGATCGCGCTGCCGCCGCCCAGCTGGTGGCCGGCGCTGCAGGCTGCCGCCGCCGGCATCGTGCTGATCCTCGGCTTTGCGGCCGTGCCGGTGCTGCGGCTGGCCGGCGTGCCGCCGTTGCGGGTGCTGCGCCGCGACCTCGGTCCGCCGGCGGCATCGGTCTGGCTGGCCCTCGGTTGCGCGGTGCTGGCGTTCGCGCTGCTGTTGCTGTGGTACGCCGGCGACCGCAAGGTCGCGGCCTATGCCACCGGCGGGTTCTTCGCCGGCGCGGTGGTGTTCGCGCTCGTCGCCTGGGGTGGGGTCAAGCTGCTGGCACCGCTGCGCAACTGGGTGGGCCGCGGGCCGCGTACCGCCAGCCTGCGCATCGCGCTCGCCAGCTGGTCGCGCCGCCAGGGCTCGTCGGTGGTGCAGACGGCCGCGCTGGCCGTCGGCCTGATGGCGCTGATGCTGCTCACCGTCACCCGCAACGACCTGCTCGACAGCTGGCGGACCGCCAGCCCCGCCGACGCGCCCAACCGCTTCGTGCTCAACGTCCAGCCGGACCAGCGCGAGCTGTTCCAGGAGATCGTGCGCGATGCCGGCATCAACGGCGTGGAGCTCTATCCGATGATTCGCGGCCGGCTGGTGGCGGTCAACGGCAAGCCGATCTCGCCGGAAAGCTTTGCCGAGGAACGCGCGCGCCGCCTGGTCAATCGCGAATTCAACCTGTCCTACGGCGACCGGATGCCGTCGCACAACCAGCTCGACGGCGGCCGCTGGCTCGCGCCGGATCGCGCCGAAGTGTCAGCGGAACAAGGCATCATGGACACGCTGGGACTGAAGATCTCGGACCGCCTGCGCTTCGACGTCGCCGGCGAGATGGTCGAGCTGGAGCTGGTCGGCACCCGCAAGCTCGCCTGGGATTCGATGAAGGTCAACTTCTTCATGATCGGCTCGCCGTCGGCGCTGCAGGATCGGCCGCAGAGCTTCATCACTTCCTTTCACCTGCCGGCCGAGAAGAGCGACGTCGCCCGCATCCTGGTCGATCGGATGCCCAACCTGACGGTGGTCGACACCAGTGCGATCCTGCGGCAGGTGCAATCGATGGTCGACCAGGTGGTTCGTGCGGTGCAGTTCCTGTTCCTGTTCGCGCTCGCCGCCGGCGTCGTCGTGCTCTACGCCGCGCTGGCCAGCTCGCGCGACGAGCGGGTGCGCGAGGCCGGACTCATGCGGGCGCTCGGCGCGTCGCGCCGCCAGCTCGGCAACTCGCAGGTCGTCGAGCTCGCGCTCTCGGGCGTGCTGGCCGGCCTGCTGGCCGCCATCGGCGCGATCCTGGTCGGCTGGATCCTCGCCAGCCAGGTCTTCCAGTTCTCCTACCAGGCGGGCTGGTGGCTGTTGCCTGCCGGAGCGCTGGCGGGTGGGCTGTTCTCCGCCGGCGCCGGCTGGTGGAGCCTGCGCAGCGTGGTCGCGACCCCGCCGATGGCGACCCTGCGCGGGAGCTAATCCCCTCGTATAGGCGGCGCCTTGGCGCGGGCGCCTGCCGTCAGCCGACCCGGTTGAGCCCGCACCAGCGGGCCATGAATACGGCCAGCACGGCCGTCGTCTGCATCATGCTCTCGATCGACACCCATTCGTCGATGCCGTGGATGCTCGATCCGGTCGGGCCATGGCAGGTGGCCGGTATCGACCCGTAAATGTTGAAGAACTTGATGTCGGTCGTGCCGGTGAAGGCCTCGGCGGCGAGCCCGTTGCCGACGACGTCACGGTAGGTGCCCGCAAGTGCCTTCAGCACCGGCTCGTTCTCGTCGACGATGCAGCCTTCGGCCTGGAAGCCTTCGTAGATCACCCGATAGCTCAGGCTCTCGCGAGCCGGGTGGGCCGCGTAGGCGTCGGCCAGTACCCGCTCCACCTCCGCCCTGGCCTGGGCCGCCGTCATGTCCGGATAGAAACCGATGCGGATGTCGCAGCGGCATTGCGTCGGCACCGACGATGCCCATTCGCCGCCGTTGATCTTGCCGAGGTTGAAATTGACCGGATGTTCGTGCTTCAGGTAGTACCCGTGGCGCGACTTCGGCTCGTTCCATTGCCGTTCGAGCGCCTTCAGCGCCGCGAAGAGATGAAGCGAGAAATCGATGGCACCGACCCCGGTATGGGCGACCGACGCATGTACCGGCTTGCCGAGTACCTCGATGGCGAACCACATGACGCCCATCTGGCAGGTCAGCATGCCGCCAACCGGCTCGGTGATCACCGCGGCGTCGGCGCGATAGCCTTCCACCAGGCAGGCGAGGGCGCCGTTGCCGGTGCATTCCTCCTCGACCACCGACTGCAGGTGAACCTGCGCGGCAGGCTCCAGGCCAAGTTCGCGCAAGGCCTGGAACGCCATGATGTAGGCCACGATCCCGGCCTTCATGTCGGCAGCACCGCGGCCGTAGAGCCGGTCGCCGTCGATGTGAGCGGAGAACGGCGGATGCTGCCACAACGCCGTCGCACCGACCGGCACTACGTCGATGTGACCGTTGAAGATCAGCGACCTGCCGCTGGCCGGACCCTTGGGCGTGTGGCTGCCGACGACGTTGGGACGGCCGTCGTAGGAGACGATCGACGGGGAATAGCCCGGGTGCTGCCTGAGCCGCTGCTCGTCGATGGCGAACTCCCGGACCGCGACCCCGAGATCCTCGAAGGCCCGCTTCACCACCTGCTGCGCGCCGGCTTCCTGGCCGAGCAGCGACGGCTCCTTCACCAGGTCGACCAGCAGCTGGACTGCCCGCTCCCGCAGGCCGTGGGCCGCCGCGATGATGCGACGCTCGTCGGTGGTGATGGCCGGCGAGGCGGAGGCGGGCGAAGTGATGTCCATCGGTACCTCTTGAAGCTTGGGCGTCGGGTTGCCGCGAGCGATCGACTCCCCGAGCAGGCAGTCGGCACGCAGCCGGGGGTGTGGCCGATGGTAACCGGCGCTTGCTGCCGCGATGGGCACCGCGCAGCCTGGACCGAAAGTCGACCGACATTGGCGCCGGCAGGCAATTTCAGAGCATGCCGGCGCCATCTCGTATCGCGAAATTATCTCGCTGCATCGCAATGCTTTAATTTTTTAATGCGGAAGATAGCATCCCACATTGAGAAATCGAACAGCAAGTCATTGATTTGTTGAGATAAGTCGCGAGAGGAATATGTGCGTTCCGGCCACTGCTCCGCAGCAGCGGTCCCTAAGATGGAAGGAACTTGAAGCACCCGGCATGGTGCCGGGGGCACATACCTTGGAGCCTCGACTCATGACCTCTCGTGAACTGGAAGCGCAGAAACTTCAGAAGGAATGGGCGGAAAGCCCGCGCTGGCGCGGCATCAAGCGCGGCTACAAGGCCGAGGAGGTGGTCCGGCTGCGCGGCTCGCTGGCCGTGGAGCACACCCTGGCCCGCCGGGGGTCCGAAAAGCTCTGGAAGCTGGTGAACGAGGAGCCGTTCGTCAACACGCTCGGCGCGCTCACCGGCAACCAGGCGATGCAGCAGGTCAAGGCCGGCCTCAAGGCGGTTTATCTCTCCGGCTGGCAGGTCGCCGGCGACGCCAACTCCGCCGGCGAGATGTACCCCGACCAGTCGCTCTATCCGATCAATTCGGTGCCGCAGGTGGTCCGGCGCATCAACAACACCTTCACCCGGGCCGACCAGATCCAGTGGTCCGAGGGCAAGAGCCCTGGCGACAAGGACTACATCGATTACTTCGCCCCGATCGTCGCCGATGCGGAAGCCGGCTTCGGCGGCGTGCTCAACGCCTTCGAGCTGATGAAGTCGATGATCGATGCCGGCGCCGCCGGCGTCCACTTCGAGGACCAGCTTGCCGCGGTCAAGAAGTGCGGCCACATGGGCGGCAAGGTGCTGGTGCCGAGCCGCGAGGCGGTGTCGAAGCTGGTTGCCGCGCGGCTGGCCGCCGACGTGATGGGTGTCCCGACCGTGCTGCTGGCGCGTACCGACGCCGAAGCAGCCGACCTGGTGACGTCGGACGTGGACGACAACGACAAGCCGTTCCTCACCGGCGAGCGTACCGTGGAAGGTTTCTTCCGGACCAAGCCGGGCCTGCAGCAGGCGATCTCGCGCGGCCTCGCCTATGCCCCGTATGCGGACATGATCTGGTGCGAGACCGGCAAGCCCGACCTCGAGTTCGCCCGCGCCTATGCCGAAGCGATCCACAAGCAGTTCCCGGGCAAGCTGCTCGCCTACAACTGCTCGCCCAGTTTCAACTGGAAGAAGAACCTCGACGACGCGACCATCGCCAAGTTCCAGCGCGAGCTCGGCGCCATGGGCTACAAGTTCCAGTTCATCACGCTGGCCGGCTTCCACGCCCTCAACTACTCGATGTTCAACCTGGCGCACGGCTATGCCCGCGAGCAGATGAAGGCCTTCGTCGAGCTGCAGCAGAACGAGTTCGCCGCGGCCGAGAAGGGCTTCACTGCCGTCAAGCACCAGCGCGAGGTCGGCACCGGCTACTTCGATGCGGTGACCACCACGATCGAAGGCAGCCAATCGTCGACGACCGCATTGCGCGGTTCGACCGAGGACGAGCAGTTCTTCGACAAGCCGGCCGCCGCGCCGAGGAAGGCCGCCTGATCCGGTAGCAGGTTTCGGAGGCGTTGCAGGGGACGGAGGGGCGGCGCAAGCCGCCCCTCATTGCTTCCCCCGTCGCGAAGGACTACATGCTGATCGACATGCCGCCGTCGACCACCAGGACGTGGCCGTTGACGTAGGACGCAGCCGGCGAAGCCAGGAACACCGCGGCGCCGGCGATCTCCTCCGGACGGCCCCAGCGGCCGAGCGGCGTGCGGCGCTCGAAGTGGCTGCGGATCTTCGGATCGGCGTAGGCGGCGGCGTTGGTTTCGGTGGTGAAACCGCCCGGCGCAATGCCGTTGCTGGTGATGCCGTCGGCACCGAATTCCGCCGCCAGGCCACGGACCAGGCCGGTCAGGCCGTGCTTGGCCACCGTGTAGACCG
>JAEZQX010000563.1 GCA_023441105.1 Pseudomonadota bacterium
CCCGCCATCGACAGGTAGATCATCCGGTCCATGCCGTGCCCCCTTCAGCGATCAGCGCAGGTTGACGATCGTCTGCAGCAGCTGGTCGTTGGTCTTGATCGTCTGCGCGTTGGCCTGGTAGACCCGCTGCGCGGTGATCATGTTGACCAGCTCGGCCGTCAGGTCGACGTTCGAGGACTCGACCGCGCCGGATTGCAGCACCCCGAGGGTTCCGCTGCCCGGGGCGCCGACCAGCGGCTGGCCGGAGTCGGCGGTCTCGACCCACTGGTTGCCGCCTTGCGACTGCAGGCCCTGCGGATTGGTGAAGTTGGCCAGCGCGATCTGGCCCCGTGCCACCGTCTCGCCATTGGTGTAGCGCGACAGGATCGTGCCGTCGGCGCCCACCGAGAAGCCGGCCAGCCGTCCCGCCGCATGCCCGTCCTGGTCGAGCGCGGAGATGGAGAAGTCGGAGCCGAACTGGGTGGCGCCGGCGAGCGCGAGAGCGACCGTCTGCGCCTGTGCCCCACCGACGCCCGGCAGCGCCAGGCTGAAGTCCGGCGATGAAGTCAGCACGCCGTTCGAGTCGAAGCTCATCGTGCCGAACTGGGTGGCGGCGCCGCCATCGATCGTGCCATGCACCTCCCAGGTGTTGTCGGGGGTGGCGGCCTTGCGGAAGTAGACTGCCACCGCATGCTCGCGGCCGAGCGAATCGTAGACGCCGATCGACGTGGCGTTGTTGTAGCTGCTGCCGTCGGCCGGATCGAACGCGGTCGTCGGCGCCGTCGCGGTCGCGTTGAGCGACACGCCGATGCTGGCGCTGGTGGTGGGGCGCGGCGGAATGTCCGAGGTGTCGAGTCGCAGCTCCTGCGGCACGCCGGCATTCACCGTCCCGTTGGCGCCTGCCGGGTAGCCGGTCAGCCGCATGCTCTGGGCATTGACGATGAAGCCCTCCTTGTCGAGCTTGAACTGGCCATTGCGGCTGTAGCTGATCGCGCCGTTGTTGGACAGGCGGTAGAAGCCGCCGCCGTTGATCGCGATGTCGAGCGCATTGGTCGACGTGGCCAGGTCACCCTGGGTGAACTGCTGCGCCAGGTCGGACACGGACACGCCGATGCCCGGACTGGCGGTACCGGTGCCGTAGACGCTGGTGGCATAGACGTCGGCGAACTCGGCACGCGCCGACTTGAAGCCGACGGTGCCGCTGTTGGCGACGTTGTTGCCGATGACGTCGAGATTGCGTGCCGCCGCATTGAGTCCGGCCAGACCTTGTTGGAAACCCATGTCGCTTGCTCCTGGAGAGAAACCCGTTGTGTTTGGTGCTGGTGCTGTTGTCTAGAGAATCACGCGGACGTCCGCCGGCGCCACTGGTGGCGGGCCGTCGAGCTCGAGCTGCGTCGCGCCGCCGGACTGGCCGATGCCCACGACCCGGGCCGGCACCAGCGCAGCGGCTTCGACCGCCACCGTGCCGTCGACCGCGGCGACCCGCACCGACAGCGGTCCCGCCGCCACCGCCGAGCCGTTGGCATTCCTGCCGTCCCATTGGAAGGTCTGCATGCCGGCGGCCACGCTGGTCATGTTGCGGGTGTGCACCACGTTGCCGGATGCGTCGACGATCTCGACCCGCGCCGCGGTGGCCGCGCCGGCCAGCTCGAAGCCCAGGCGGGTGCCGGCGCCGGCCGCTGCCGGCTGGTAGTTGAAGGTATCGCCCTTGACCAGGACCTGCTTGCCCAGCATCGCCACCGACGACAGCGCCGTGCCCTGGGCACTGGCGGCCACGAAGTCGGTCATCGACTTGTTGAGGCTTTCGATGCCGCGCACCGTGCTGATCTGCGCCAGCTGGCTGGTCACCTGGGCGTTGTCCATCGGATTGAGCGGATCCTGGTTGCGCATCTGCGCGACCAGCAGCTTGAGGAAGCGGTCTTCCGTGCCGTCCGCCGTGTCGGCGCCTTCGACGGCGCTGCCGGCGGTATTGACGCTGTCGGCATAGCCGGCGGCCGTCGCGCCGCGGGTGACCGGCTTGCTCGCCGCGCCGCCCAGCGGATCGACGCCGGAGGCGCTCTTGGTGGCGGGCCAGGTCAGGGTGCCGGTGGTGTTCATCTGCTAGCGGGCTTCCGGTTGTCGGTGGACGGCATCACTGGCCCAGCTGCAGCGTCTTCATCGCCAGCTGCTGCGCCGTGTTCATGATCTCGATGTTGTTCTGGTAGGAGCGCGACGCCGAGATCATGTTCACCATCTCCTCGACCACGTTGACGTTGCTGTGGGTCACGTAGCCTTCGGCATCGGCCGATGGGTGCTTCGGATCGAAGGTCTTCTTGCCGGGCGACTGATCCTCGACCACGTCGGCGACCCGGACGCCGGCCGTGCCGATCGAGCGACTGCCCTGCGACAGGCCATGGCGGACTTCACCGGCGGTCGTCGCCTGGAACACCACCTGCCGTGCCTTGTAGGGCGTGCCATCGGGGCCGGCGACCGTGTCGGCATTGGCCAGGTTGGATGCCACCGTATTCAGGCGCTGGCTCTGCGCGGCGATGGCGCTGCCGGCGAGCGGCAGGATGTTGAGCAGTGACATCGGTCAGTCCTCGTCATTCACCGCGGATCGCGGTCATCATGGTGCGCACCCGGCCGTTGATGAAGCGCAGGGTGGCCTCGTAGCGCAGCGAGTTGTCGGCGAAGGCGGCGCGCTCACGGTTCAGGTCGACGGTGTTGCCGTCGAGCGAGGCCTGTTCCGGCGTGGTGTACTGCAGCCGGCTGACGGTCGAGACCTCGGTGCCGCCTGCCGCCTGCAGGTGGCCTGGCTGCGAAGCGCTCATCCTGAGCCCGGAAGGCGGCGTGGCGATGCCGGTCGCGGGCGGCGTCGCTGCCTGACCCGGCGAGCGGCTCCCGGCGCCGGGAGCCGTCATGGCGCCGGAGTGGCTGGTCGCGTTCCTGAACGCGCTGGCGAAATCGAAGTCGCGCGCCTTGAATCCGGGCGTGTCGGCATTCGCGATGTTGGACGACAGCACTTCCTGGCGCTTCGCCCGCAGCTGCAGCGCATTGCCATGGAAGTCGATTGCGTCCGTCATTCGGTCGAGCATGCTGGCTCCGACTCAAGAAGTTCCTGTGGCTGCCGATTATCCGGACCAGGCGAGTTGCGCATCCGTCGAACAAGCCGGGCAAAGCCGCCCTTCTCCGCACCGTGTCCCGGCGCGGGCTGGCATACAGTGGAGTCATGCGAGCGAATTCTCTTCTTCGTCTGCTGGCGCTGTGCCTGCTGCTGTCGCCGGCATGGCCGGCCCTTGCCACTTCCTCCGCCAAGGCGGCCAAGCCGGCTTCGGCATCCTCGGCGGACTCGCCGGACCAGCTCGAGCGCTGGCTGCGCCAGTCGGTCAAGCTGCCGGACGGCCAGCAGTTGCGGATCGAGGTCCAGGTCGGCACGATCAACCGCGGCCTGAAGCTGGCCCCGTGCGACAAGGCCGAGCCGTTCCTGCCCGGAAACACCCGCCTCTGGGGCCGCGCCAACGTCGGCCTGCGTTGCGTCGCCGGCGCCCGCTGGACCACGTTCATCCCGGTG
>JAEZQX010000132.1 GCA_023441105.1 Pseudomonadota bacterium
GTCCCGGACCGCTGCGGCGGCGTCGGCGGCGGCGGTGCCGATCATCTTCAGCGGGAAGGCGATGTTCTGCTCGACCGTCATGTGCGGATAGAGCGCGTAGCTCTGGAAGACCATCGCGACGTCGCGCTCGCCCGGCTCGCGATGGGTCACATCCGCGTCGTCGAGCAGCACCCGGCCTTCGTCCACTTCCTCGAGACCGGCTAGGATCCGCAGGGTGGTCGTCTTGCCGGAGCCGGACGGGCCCAGCAGGGCGAAGAACTCGCCGGGCGCGATGTCCAGGTCGATGCCGTGCAGCGCGGTGAACGTGCCGTGCCGCTTCACCACGCCTTCGAGCCGCACGCTGCCAAGCCGGGTCAATTCAGTGCCTCCTGCATGCCCATGATCCTCATCGCCGTCCCCCGCCCTTCACTGCGCCGACCGTGAGCCCCTTGACGATGTGGCGCTGGGCGGCCAGGCCGATCAGGATCACCGGTGCCATGGCCAGCATCGCACCGGCCGCCAGCCGCGCCCACTGGGTCTGTTCCACCGAGATGAAATTGAACATGGCCACCGTCACCGGCCGCACGTTGTTGCCGCCGAGCACGACGGCAAAGAGGAACTCGTTCCAGGCATTGAGGAACACGAAGATGGTGGTCACCGCGATGCCGCCGCGCACCTGCGGCAGGATCACGTACCACAGCGTGCGCAGGCGACCGGCGCGATCGAGCAGCGCCGCCTCCTCCATCTCCATCGGGATGTCCTCGAAGTAGGAGACCATCAGCCAGATGGCGAACGGCAGCGAGAACGTCAGGTAGATGGCGGTCAGGCCGCTGTAGGTGTCGAGCCAGCCGATGCCCTGCAGCACCAGGTAGTAGGGGATGATCAGGCCCACCGGCGGCAGCATCTGCGTGGCCAGAATGTAGAAGCCGGAGGCACGCTTGGCCGGATAGCGCAGTCGCGCCAGGGCGTAGGCAGCCGGCACGGCGAACAGCATCGTCAGCAGGGTTGCGGCGGTGGAGACGACGAAGCTCGACCAGAGGTTGGGCAGGATCGACGAGCCGCCGAAGATCACCTCGCGGTAGTTGTCGAGCGTCGGCGCGAACACCACGGTGGGCGGGTAGGCCAGCACGTCGCGCTCGGTCTTGAAGGATGTCAGCAGCCCCCACAGGACGGGGAACGCCCAGACTGCGAGCAGCAGGCCGGCGATCAGCCACAGGACCAGGGCACGCAGGCGCGTGGCGGACGTTCCGGCGACACGGCTCACGGGCGTCTCCCGCGGTGTACCGCCGTCCAGGCAAGCCTCATTTCGCTCTCCGCAGCCGGAACATCAGGAACGAGATCGCCAGCGTGATCGCCATCAGCACCACCGCGAGCGAGGAGCCGTAGCCGAGGTTCAGTTCGGTGAACGAGGTGCGGTAGGCGTAGAGGTTGAGGATCTCGGTGGCCGAGCCGGGGCCACCGCCGGTGGCGGCAAAGATGGCGGCGAAAGCGGACAG
Organism: Pseudomonadota bacterium; assembly: GCA_023441105.1. The sequence continues at coordinate 1,476 of JAEZQX010000132.1, forward strand.
GGCGGTCATCATCCGCAGGATGATCACCATAACGATGGCCGGGCGGACCAGCGGCAGGGTGATGTGGAAGAAGCGTTGCCAGGCGCCGGCGCGGTCCAGTCGCGCGGCTTCATAGACGTCCGGCGGCAAGGTGGCCAGCGTCGCCAGCAGCACCAGGAAGGCGAACGGCGTCCATTGCCAGGTGTGGATGGCGATGACCGAGATCAGCGCGAGTTGCGGGTCGCCGAGCCAGTTGTGGCTGCCGAGGCCGAGCGCGCGACTGGCGACGTCGACGAGGCCGAAGTCCGGCGCCAGCACCAGGGTGCGCCAGAACAGGCCGACCACCACCGGCGCCAGCACGATCGGCAGGATCGCCGCCACGCGCAACACGCCCTGGCCCTTGGGAATCTGCAGCACCAGCAGCGCGAGCGACAACCCGATCAGCACCTGCAGGACGACCGTGCTGCCGGTGTAGATGACGGTGAGCCACAACGAGTTCCAGAAGCGCGGATCGCCGCCCATGCGGACGTAGTTCTCCAGGCCGGCGAAGCCGGACAGCCAGGGCATGCCGAGGTCCAGCCGATGCAGGCTGTTCCACACCAGGTAGACGAGCGGGGTGGTGGTGGTCAGCAGCAGCACCAGCAGCGCCGGCACCAGCAGCGCGAGGGCGAAGCGACGCTCCTGGCTGGCCAGGGTCCGCATCGGCCGCGCTGCGCGGACACCCGGCTCGCGTTTGAACTGCACGTCGGTTCTAGCCCTTCAGCAGTTGCTGGATCCTGCTTTGCGCTTCGTCCAGCGCGTCCTTGGGTGGCTTCTGGCCGACCAGCGCCGCCTGGATGCTGGTGGCCATCGTCTCGCCGATGGCCGGCCATTGCGGCACCCGGGGCCGCCATTCGACGTCGGTGTCCTGCTCGAGCGATTCCAGCGCGGCCTTGACGAAGTTGTCGCCGGCGCCCTTCATCGCCGCCTCGAAATCCGGCGACCGCCACAGCGATGTGCGGTTGATGCCCGAGCGCTTTGCCGGTCCGGCGAACTTCCACGAGGTGCGGGCCTGGGTTTCGGCGGATGCAGCCCAGGTGATGAACAGCCAGGTCGCCTTCTTCGCCTTTTCGCCGAGGGCGGCATTGATCGGGAAGCCCCAGTTCCAGATCGAGGTGACGCGCTTGCCGGACGGGCCTTTCGGCCAGCGGGCAAAGCCGATCTTGCCGATCACCTTGGACTTGTCGGGATTGTTCAGCACCGCCGCCGACGAATGGGCATCGATGTAGCAGCCGACCGTGCCCTGCGAGAAGGCGTCGGCGATGTCGGGCCAGTTCCAATTGCGCACAGCCGGTGGCGCATAGCGCGTCAATGCGTCGACGTACCACTGCAGCGCCTGCACCGCCGCCGGCGAGTTGACGCTGACGCCCGAGCCGCCGCTCCAGCTGCCGCCGAAGGCCCGCAGCAGCGACGGTTAGATGTACATGTTCTGGCCGGCGCCGGCGAAGCCGCGCAATGCCAGGCCGTACAGCCGGTTGTCCGGGTCGTGGAGCGCCTTGGCGTTGGCAAGCAGCTCGTCGAAGGTATCCGCCGGCTTGAGCCCCTTGGCATCGTAGAGGTCCTTGCGGTAGACCTGCACGGTGACTTCGCCATCGTAGGGGATGCCATAGGGTTTGCCGTCGATGGAATCCGCGTCGCGCCAGGCCTTGAGGATGTCCTCGTAGTCGAACCAGGCCGGATCGGTGAGGCTGGGATCGGAAAGATAGCGATCCAGCGGATCAACCCACTTGTTCGCGACGTAGAGGGGGTAGTACATCGGGTCGGCCGCATGCGTCGCGTAGGTCCGCGTCTTCGACGACAGGTCGAGCATCGCCTTCTGGCGGATCTGCCCCGGCGGCACCTTCTCCACGCGCACCTTGACGCCGGTCAGCGCCTCGAATTGCGGGATCAGCGTGCCGAGGTTGTCGAAATAGCTGGCGGGAATGACGGCCACCGAGATCGACTCGCCGTCGGCCTGCCGCCAGTCGATCTTGGCGCTCTTGTAGGGGGCCAGCTCGTCGCCCTGGGCGTGCGCGTTGCGCAGCAGTTGCGGCGCTGCGATGGCGGCTGCGCCCAGCGCTGCGGTCTGCAGCAGCGCCTTGCGCCTGCCGGGATGGGTACGGTCCGGGATGCCTCGTATCCTGTTCAAGATCTGTCTCCTCGTGGTGTCGCCCGCGCTTGTAATCGATTGCACGGGAACTCTACCATTGCCCGGTCGGGGCGACAACCCGCCAACGGCGGTATATGCTTCCTCGAATATCGTCCGACGAGGGAGGCGGAGCGGCTTGTTGCAATCGATTGCAGGCGTCAAGTCCAGCTGGAAGCGGCGGTGAGCGGTCCGCAGCCGCTGCCGGCCAGGACGCCGGCTGACGTCGGCCGGGAGGAGACGGAGGCCGACATGGCGGCGACGGATGGACGTGCGCGTTCCGGCGGCAAGGACGTCGCCCGCCTGGCCGGCGTGTCCACCGCGACCGTGTCGCGGGCGCTCAACAGTCCCGACCGGGTCGATCCGCAGACGCGCCGCCGGGTGCTCGAGGCGGCCGCCAAGCTGCGCTACGTGCCGCACGGCGCGGCCCGCTCCTTGCGCAGCCATCGCAGCAAGATGATCGGCGCGGTGGTGCCTTCGTTCGACTATGCGCTCTATGCGCGGACCACCAGCGCGCTGCAGCAGCGGCTCGATGGCCGCGGCTATTCGCTGGTGCTGGCCGAGCAGCACTACGACCTGCAGGCGGAGGTGCGGGTCGCGCGCCAGCTGATCCAGCATGGCGTCGATGCCTTCGTGTTCGTCGGGCTCGACCACGACCCGGCGCTGTTCTCGCTGCTCGACGACTATGGCCGGCCGTACGTGCTCACCTGGGGCATCGACCCGCTGTATCGCCATCCGAGCATCGGCTTCGACAACCAGGCGGCGACGCTCGAGATCACGCGCCACCTGATCGGCCTGGGCCACCGCCGCATCGGCCTGCTGAGCGCGCCGGTGGCCGGCAACGATCGCGCGCGGGCCCGCGGCGCCGGCGTGCGG
>JAEZQX010000048.1 GCA_023441105.1 Pseudomonadota bacterium
CAAGATGCAGACCACGCTGCGCGAGCTGGCGCAGGTGTACCGGCACGACAAGCCCAAGCTCACCCTGCTGGAGGAGTCCCAGGCGATGCCGGCGCTCGCCGCCGACGAGGGCACGCCGGCGCCGCGCTATCACTTCGCCCGGCGGGTGCACTCTCGCGACGGGGTCGCCTACTGCGTCATCTCCATCTACCTGGATGACCGCGTTTTCCGCCAGGCGCCGCGGCGCTTCCGGCGCGAGACGGTGATCCCGGTGCTGCTCGATCTCGACGTCGAGATCGCCCACGCCCACCAGAGCGTCACCATCGCCGCCGCCGACACCGAGGTGGCGGCCCACCTCGACGTGCCGGTGAACTCGCCGGTGGCGCTGGTGCGGCGGGTGTGCCGCGGACCGGATGGCACGGTGATCTACGTCGGCGAGGTCACCTATCGCGGCGACTACGTCCGCTTCGAGATGGACCTCAAGCCGTGAGCCGCGCCACCGGCGGACACGACCAGGAACTGCAGGAGACCCGATGATCGAACCCAGTCTGCCCCTGAACCTGGGCACCATCGAGCCGCTGGTCTACCGGGTGCCGCTCGCGACACCGGTGCGGACGTCGTTCGGCGTGATGCATGACCGCCCCGCCCTGCTGCTGCGGGTCCGCGACCAGGACGGCATCGAAGGCTGGGGCGAGGTCTGGTGCAACTTTCCGGCGGTCGGCGCGGAGCACCGGGCCCGCTTGGTGCAGTCGGTGCTGGCGCCGCTGGCGATCGGCAGGACCTGGCGCAGCCCCGCGGCGCTGTTCCAGGCGCTGACGCGGCAGACGGCGGTGCTGGCCATCCAGTCCGGCGAGCCGGGGCCGATCGCCCAGGCGATCGCCGGCCTCGACATTGCCGCCTGGGACCTGGCGGCGCGGCGCGCCGGCAAGCCGCTGTGGCAATTGCTGGGTGGCTCGTCCGACCGCATCCGCGTCTATGCCAGCGGCCTCAATCCCGATGGCCCGGGGGACCTGGCCGCCGAGCGCCAGGACGAGGGCTACACCGCCTTCAAGCTGAAGGTCGGCTTCGGCGAGGATCGTGACCTGGCCAACCTGGCGGCGCTGCGCCAGCGTCTTGGCGGCGGGGCGATGCTGATGGTCGATGCCAACCAGGCCTGGAATCACGAGCAGGCGCTCGCCATCCTGCCGCAGCTGGAGCCTTACCAGCTCGCCTGGCTCGAGGAACCGCTGCGCGCCGACCGGCCCTGGTACGAATGGCAGTCGCTGCAGGCGATCAGCGCCATCCCGCTTGCCGCCGGCGAGAACGTGGCCGGGACCGAGGCATTCGAGCAGGCGATCATGTCGGGCGCGCTCGGCGTCGTGCAGCCGGATCTCGCCAAGTGGGGTGGCTTCTCCGGCTGCCTGCCGGTGGCGCGCCGGGTGCTGGCAGCCGGGCTGCGCTTCTGCCCGCACTACCTCGGCGGCGGCATCGGCCTGCTGGCATCCGGACACCTGCTGGCAGCCGCCGGCGGGGACGGCATGCTGGAGATCGATGCCAATCCCAACCCGCTGCGCACGCTGCTGTGGGGGCCGCTGGCGACCGTGCAGCACGGGCAGGCGGAGCTCGGCGCCGCACCCGGACTCGGCGAGGCACCGGGTCTCGAAGCCATCGCGAAGTACCGGATCGGCATGGCCACGCCCTAAGGGGCCTGGGCCTCGCCAGCTGCGCGAAGCGGGGATCCGGGAGGGCCGGATCCAGGCACCCGTCCGCGACCGGGCAACGCCTCTGCGGCGGACGGGTAGCGCGCCGTCAGATCTCCTCGTACAGCGGCAAGGTGAGGAATTCGGCGAACTGCTCCTGGGTACTCATCTGCTCGAAGATCTGCGCCGCCCGGTCGTAGCTGCTCGCCTGCGGCCCGACCAGCTCCTTGACCTTGCCGAGTTCCTCCGGGATCAGCGCCCGCACCAGCTCCGGCGTCACCTTGCGGCCGTCCTCGAGCACGCCCTTGGGGGAGCGGATCCACTGCCACACCTGGCTGCGGCTGATCTCGGCGGTGGCCGCATCCTCCATCAGGTTGTGGATCGGCACGCAGCCGTTGCCCGCGAGCCAGGCGCCGAGGTAGTGGATGCCGACGTTGATGTTCATCCTCAGGCCCGCCTCGGTGATCGGCTGCTCCGGCTGGAAGTCGAGCAGCTCCTTTGCCGTCACCTGGACATCGTCGCGCTGCTTCTCGATCTGGTTCTGCTTGTCGCCCAGTACCGCCACGAACTCCTTCATGGCCGCATCGACCAGCCCGGGATGGGCGACCCAGCCGCCGTCGTAGCCATCGGTGGCGTCGCGGCGCTTGTCGGTGATGATCCCCTGCATGGCGACCTCGTTCTTCGCCGGGTCGTTCTTGATCGGGATGAGCGCGCTCATGCCGCCGATCGCCGGCGCGTTGCGGCGATGGCAGGTCTTGAGCAGCAGCAGCGCGTAGGCACGCATGAACGGCGAGGTCATCGTCACCTTGGCACGGTCCGCAAGACAGAAATTGCGGTCCAGCTTGAACTTCTTGATGCAGGAGAAGATGTAGTCCCAGCGGCCGGCATTGAGGCCGGCGCTGTGTTCGCGCAGCTCGTGCAGGATCTCGTCCATCTCGAAGGCCGCGAGAATGGTCTCGATCAGGACGGTCGCCTTGATCGTGCCCTGCGGCAGGCCGATCTCCTTCTGCGCAAGAACGAAGACGTCGTTCCACAGCCGCGCCTCGAGGTGGCTCTCCAGCTTGGGCAGGTAGAAGAACGGTCCGGCGCCGCGCTTGACCTGCTCGTGGGCGTTGTGGAACAGGAAGAGGCCGAAGTCGAACAGGCCGCCCGAGACCCGCTCGCCGTCCACCAGCACGTGCTTCTCCTCGAGATGCCAGCCGCGCGGCCGGACCTGCAGGGTGGCGATGCGGTCGTGGAGCCGGTATTGCTTGCCGCCCGATTCGGCCGTCAGCTCGCGGCGGATGGCCGCCTTGAGGTTGATCTGGCCCTGCACCTGGTTGAACCAGCTGGGCGAGTTCGAATCCTCGAAGTCGGTCATGTAGCTGTCGGCGCCGGAGTTGAAGGCGTTGATGACCATCTTCGCCTCGACCGGCCCGGTGATCTCCACCCGGCGGCATTTCAACGCCTCGGGGATCGGTGCGATCTTCCAGTCGCCTTCTCGTACCGACCGCGTCTGCGGCAGGAAATCCGGCCGCTCGCCGGCATCGAGACGCTTGGCGCGTTCGGCCCGCGCGGCCAGCAGCTCGCGACGCCGGGGCTGGAACTGGCGATGCAGCTTGGCGACCAGCGCCAGCGCCTCCGGCGTCAGGATCTGCGCGAATTCGGCGCTGACGGGGGCCTTGATCTCGACGCCCGCAGGAAGTTTCAGATCAGTGGAGCTGGCAGCCATGGAGGACCTCTCTTGCGTGGTTCGGGGATCCGGACAGTGTATTGCACCACCGCGCCGGCTATAAACGCCGCCCCAAGCGTTTCAGCTTTTACCGGGGCGCGGGTAATCTATCCCGATGGACAGGTTCAAGCAGCTCGAGACGTTCGTCGCCGTGGCCTCCCGCGGCAGCCTGTCGGCCGCCGCCCAGGCCGAAGGCGTGGCTCCGGCGGTCATCGGGCGGCGCATCGACGGGCTGGAGGCGCGGCTCGGCGTGAAGCTGCTGGTGCGCACCACCCGCCGCATCACCCTCACCTTCGAAGGCAGCGCCTTCCTGGAGGACTGCCAGCGCCTCCTCAACGATTTCGCCAACGCCGAAGCCTCGGTGTCGCTCGGCGGCGTGAAGGCCAGCGGCCATGTCCGGGTCACCGCGCCGGCCGGCTTCGGCCGGCGACACGTCGCGCCGTTGATCGGGCCGTTCATCGCCGGCAACAAGGACGTCTCGGTGTCGCTCGAGCTGAGCGACAGGCTGGCCGACATCGTCAACGACGGCTTCGACCTTGCCATCCGCATCGGCCAGCTCGACGACTCCAGCCTGATCGGCGTCACCCTGGCGGAGAACCAGCGGGTGGTGGTGGCCAGTCCCGGCTACCTGCAGGCGCACGGCGTCCCGCGCACGCCCGACGACCTGGCGACTCACAACTGCCTCGCCTTCGGCAACTACGGCAACCAGGCGCGGGGCTGGCTGCTGCAGGTGGACGGCCGCCAGATGGCCATCCGCGTCAGCGGCAGCATGGAATGCAACGACGGCGCGGTGCTGCACGAGTGGGCGCTGGCAGGCTACGGCCTGGCCTGGCGCTCGCTCTGGGAGGTCTCGGAGGATCTGCAGGCCGGCCGCCTGCAGACGGTGCTCGACGACTATGCCGCCCCGCTCAACGCCATCCATGCGGTCTATCCGCAGCGCCGGCACCTGCCGCTGCGGGTTCGGATGTTCATCGACTACCTGAAAAAATCCTGGACCAACCCCCCTTGGGCCTGCGGCCCTACCCCCCTTCCCGAAGCTGCGCTTCGGCAAGGGGGGCGCCGCCAGAGGCCGGGCGAAGCCCGATCCTCGGCGGCTGCTGGGTGCGGGGCTTCGAGTGGTGTGGAGGG
>JAEZQX010000064.1 GCA_023441105.1 Pseudomonadota bacterium
GGGCAAGGCTGCGCCGGCGGCTGCCGCTGCGGTCCGCCGGACCGCGGTCGCGCCGACGGGTGCGTTGCATGCCGAGCTCGATCCGGAGCTGCTGGCCGGTGCCGCCCAGGCGGCTGCCGCTGCACAGCAGGTCATCCGGGTGCGAGCCGACCTGCTCGACCGGATGGTCAGCGAATCGGGCGAGGTGTCGGTGGCGCGCGCGCGGCTGGATGCCGAGATGGCGCAGATCCGCCAGTCGCTTGCCGAGCTGACCGAGAACGTCAACCGGCTGCGCGGCCAGCTGCGCGAGATCGAGATCCAGGCGGACAACCAGATCCAGGCGCAGATCGCCCATTCGAAGGATTCGCATGCGGATTTCGATCCGCTGGAGTTCGACCGTTACACGCGGTTCCAGGAACTGACCAAGATGCTGGCGGAGTCGGTCAACGACGTCGCCACCGTCCAGCAGAACGCGCTGCGTTCGGTCGAATCCGCCACCCAGGACCTGGCGCGCCAGGGCCAGGTGAGCCGCAGCCTGCAGCAGAACCTGATGCGCATCCGCATGGTGCAGTTCTCGACCGTCAGCGACCGCCTCTATCGCGTGGTGCGCCAGGCGGGCAAGGATGCCGACAAGCGCGTGGTGATGGAGCTCAAGGGCGGCAACGCCGAGATCGATCGCAGCGTGCTGGAGCGGATGGCTGCGCCGATGGAACACCTGCTGCGCAACGCGGTGGCCCATGGCGTCGAGTCGCGGGCCGATCGTATCAAGGCCGGCAAGCCGGAGACCGGCGAGCTGGTGGTCGAGATGCGCCAGGAAGGCAACGAAGTCATCATGACCTTCTCGGATGACGGCGCCGGCCTCAACTACGCGAAGATCGAGCAGCGCGGCCGCGAGCGCGGCCGGCTGCCGGAAGGGCGCAGGCCCACCGAGCGCGAGCTGGCGCAGCTGATCTTCACGCCGGGCTTCTCCACCGCCGCCGAAGTGACGACGCTCTCGGGCCGCGGCATCGGCATGGACGTGGTGCGCGCCGAGGTCAGCGCGATGGGTGGACGCATCGACATCGATGCCACCCCCGGCGCCGGCACCCGCTTCACCATCCACCTGCCGGTCTCGCTGGCGGTCAGCCAGGTGGTGCTGCTGGGCGTCGACGAGGCCAAGTTCGCGGTCCAGGCCGCCCTGGTCGAGCAGATCCTCCAGGTCAAGCCGGAAGTGCTGGCGGCAGCCTACGAGGCGCATGCCATCGATTGCGACGGCGAGGCGGTGCCGATGTACTTCCTCGGCAGCCTGCTGGAGCTGCCGCAGTCGCGGCCGCTGGCGCAGCGCCAGTCGCCGGTGGTGATCGTGCGGGCCGGCAGCTCGCGCATCGCGCTGCATGTCGACCGCGTGGTCCCGAACCAAGAGGTGGTGATCAAGAACGTCGGGCCGCAGCTCGCCCGGTTGACCGGTATCGCGGGTGCAACCGTGCTCGGCAACGGCGACATCGTGCTGATCCTCAACCCGGTGCAGCTGGCGCTGGCCAGCAGCGCCAACCAGGCAGGCGAGGGCGACACCGCCCACTTCGCCGCGACCGACATCCCGGCCACCGCCACCATCATGGTGGTGGACGATTCGGTCACCGTCCGCAAGGTGACGCAGCGGCTGCTGGTGCGCGAGGGCTACACCGTCCTGCTTGCCAAGGACGGCGTCGATGCGCTGCGGCAACTGCAGGACGTGGTGCCCGACATGATGCTGGTTGACATCGAGATGCCGCGGATGGACGGCTTCGACCTGACCAAGAACATCCGGTCGACCGAGCGCCTGCAGCACATCCCGATCATCATGATCACCTCGCGCACCGCCGACAAGCATCGCAACCACGCGCTGTCGCTGGGCGTGGACGTGTTCCTCGGCAAGCCCTATGCCGAGGACGAGCTGCTGCGCCACGTCCGGGGCTTCGCCACCCAGCGGGGGCTCGAGCAGGCCTGGTAAGTCCGCAGGGCAGCCGGCCCGCCGGCCCGCCGGCTGCCAGGCACCAGGGGCTGGTCCCCGGTCGCTCCAGCGTCGTTTCCACGGACCGCCATCGCCTGTCGATGGCGGTTTCGTTTCCAGGCCCGCCGCCGGGCACGGTCGGGATCGGGTTGCGGGCAGGTGGCGGGCCATTACAATGGTCGAAGCAACCAGGAAACCGTGTGACGGCGACGACTGTAACAACCGACCTGAGCAATCATTTCCTGCTCGCGATGCCGAACATGGCGGACCCGAACTTCAGCGGCGCCGTCGTCCTGATCGCGGAGCACAGTGATCGCGGCGCGCTTGGCCTGGTGCTCAACAAGCCCACCACCATGACCCTGGGCGCGTTGCTGCAGCGGATCGACCTGGCCGCCGAAGCGGCGGCGGTCGAGGATCGCACCCCGGTCTTCTATGGCGGGCCGGTCCAGACGGACCGCGGCTTCGTGCTGCACCAGCCGCGCGGGCAATGGAGCTCCACCGTCGAGATCAGTCCCGAGATCGCGCTCACCACCTCCAAGGACGTGTTGGAGGCGGTCGCCGAGGGCAGGGGACCGGAGCGGCTGCTGGTGACCCTTGGATACGCCGGCTGGGGGCCGGGTCAGCTGGAGGCCGAGATCAGCCAGAACGCCTGGTTGACCGTGAAAGCGGATCCGGCGCTGTTGTTCGATACGCCCGCGGAGGAGCGCTTCATCCAGGCCTACCAGATGCTGGGCATCGATCCGGCGCTGTTGTCGCCGGCAGCCGGTCACGCATGAGCCCTGGATGAACGTGACCATCCTGGCGTTCGACTACGGCGCGCGCCGCATCGGCGTGGCCGTCGGCAACAACATCACCGGGACCGCGCGACCCCTGCAGACGGTCAGCGAGGAAGCGGCGGCGCGTCGCTTCGAGCGCATCGGCCAGCTGCTGAAGGAATGGCATCCGGACACGCTGGTCGTCGGCCGTCCGCTGCATCCGGATGGCACGCCGCACGAGGTCACGCTGGCCGCCGAGCGCTTCGCCCGCCAGTTGCATGGCCGCTTCGGCCTGCCGGTGGAGCTGGTGGACGAGCGCTACAGCACGGTCGAGGCGCGCGGGCGGCGCGCGTCGGACGAGGTGCCGGATGGCGCCCGCGATCGGGCTGCCGGCCGCAACCCATCGGCTGCCGCGCTGGGCATGGGATCGCGACGCTCACTGGCGGACGATGATGCTGGCGCTGCGGCCGTGATCCTCGAACAGTACCTGGGAGCGCTGGCCCACCGATGATGAAATCGCCGATCGACGCGGAAGCGCTGTACCGGGTCCTCCTCGAGTCGTTGCGCAAGCGCCTGCAGGCGCCGGATCTCCCCAAGGAGCCGGCGATGATCGGCGTGCACAGCGGTGGCGCCTGGATCGCCGAGCGCCTGCATCGTGACCTGAAGCTCGCGTCGCCGCTCGGTTTCCTGTCGAGTGCCTTCCATCGCGACGACTACGGCGAGCGCGGCCTGCCCACCACCATCAAGGCGACCTCGATCAATTTCCCGGTCGAAGACCAGCACATCATCCTGGTCGACGACATCCTCTACACCGGCCGGACCATCCGGGCGGCGCTCAACGAGATCTTCGACTTCGGCCGGCCGGCACGGGTGGAGCTGGCGGTGCTGCTCGACCGCGGCGGTCGCGAGTTGCCGATGCAGGCGGATTTCGTCGGCGCGGCCGTGCCCTTGCGCAGCCACGAGAGCTTCGTGCTGAGCCAGGAGACCAGCGGCCGCTTTGCCCTGCGGATCGAATAGATGCAGCATTTGCAAGTTGGCCGGGACGGCAAGCTCCAGCATCTCCTGACGCTGGAGGGGCTGTCGCGCGAGATGATCCACCGGATCCTCGACAACGCGGCGTCGTTCCTGAACGTGTCGGACCGCGACGTGAAGAAGGTGCCGCTGCTGCGGGGCCGGTCGGTCTTCAACCTGTTCTTCGAGAACTCGACCCGCACCCGCACCACCTTCGAGATCGCGGCGACCCGGCTGTCGGCGGACATCGTCAACCTGAACATCACGACGTCGTCGGCGTCGAAGGGCGAGTCGCTGCTCGACACCATCGACAACCTGGCGGCGATGGCCGCCGACATCTTCGTGGTGCGCCATGGCCAGAGCGGCGCACCGCACCTGATCGCCTCGCACGTCCAGCACGGCCTGCACGTGATCAACGCCGGCGACGGACGACATGCGCACCCCACCCAGGGGCTGCTGGACATGTACACCATCCGGCATTTCAAGGGCGACTTCACCCAGTTGCGGGTGGCCATCGTGGGCGACGTGCTGCATTCGCGGGTGGCGCGCTCGGACATCCATGCGCTGACCACGCTCGGGGTGCCGGAGGTCAGGGTGATCGGGCCGCTGACGCTGCTGCCCGGCGGGCTCGAGCAGATGGGCGTGAGCGTCTACACCGACATGAAGAAGGGTCTCAAGGACGTCGATGTGGTGATCATGCTCAGGTTGCAGAACGAACGGATGCGCGGCGCCTTGCTGCCCTCGCCGCAGGAGTACTTCAAGACCTACGGCCTGACCGCCGAAAAGCTCGCGGTGGCCAAGCCGGATGCCATCGTGATGCATCCGGGGCCGATGAACCGCGGCATCGAGATCGATTCGTCGGTCGCCGACGGCGCACAGTCCGTCATCCTCAAGCAGGTCACCTTCGGCATCGCGGTCCGGATGGCGGTGATGAGCATGCTGGCCGCATCATGATGAGGGGCAGCCTGGCAGGCGAGGTCGCGATGGGCCTGTCGATCTCGGGGGCGCGCCTCGTCGACCCCGACCGCGGCATCGACGAGGTGGGCGAGGTCCATGTCGCCGGCGGGCGGATCCTCGCCGTCGGACCGGCGCCGCTGGGATTCGAGCCGGAGCGGCGCGTCGACGGCCGGGGCCTCGTCGTGGCGCCGGGCCTGGTGGACCTGGCGGCGCGGCTGCGCGAGCCGGGCTTCGAGTACAAGGCGACGCTCGAGTCGGAGATGCAGGCCGCGGTGGCCGGCGGCATCACCTCGCTGGTCTGCCCGCCCGACACCGATCCGCCCCTCGACGAACCGGGGCTGATCGAGATGCTGAAGCATCGCGCCCGCAGCCTCGCGCTTACCAGCCTCTATCCACTCGGCGCCCTGACGGTGCGGCTCGCCGGCGAGGACCTGACGGAGATGGCGGAACTGTCGGAGGCCGGCTGCGTCGGCTTCTCGCAGGCGTCGACGCCCATCGTCAACACGCAGGTGCTGTTGCGCGCGATGCAGTACGCGAAGACCCACGGCTTCACCGTCTGGCTGCAACCGCAGGATCCATATCTCGGCCGCGGCGGCGTCGCGCACAACGGCGCGGTCGCCACGCGGCTGGGACTGCCGGGCATCCCGGTGCTCAGTGAGACGGTGGCCCTGCACACCATCTTCGAGCTGATGCGCTCCACCGGCTGCCGCGTCCACCTGTGCCGCCTGTCCTCGGCCGCCGGCGTCGAGCTGGTGCGCCAGGCGAAGGCGGCCGGCCTGCCGCTCACTGCCGACGTCGCCGTGCATCACCTGCACCTGGTCGACGTCGACATCGGCTACTTCGATACCCGCTGCCGGGTGGATCCGCCGTTCCGGTCGCAGCGCGACCGCGACGCGATCCGCGCCGGGCTGCTCGACGGCACCATCGATGCCATCTGCTCCGACCACACCCCGGTCGCGGAGGATGCCAAGCTGCTGCCTTTCGGCGAAGCGGAGCCGGGTACTACCGGGCTCGAGCTGCTGCTGCCGCTCACCCTCAAGTGGGCGCAGGAAGAGAAGCTGGGGCTCGCCCGGGCGCTTGCCCTGCTCACCAAGGCGCCGGCGCGCATCGCCGGCATCGAGGAGGGCGAAGTCTCGGGGCTGGCGCCGGGCGCGGTCGCGGACCTGTGCGTGTTCGACCCGCAGGCGCCCTGGGTGGTGGATGACGACAGCCTGCTCAGCCAGGGCAAGGACACGCCCTACCACGGGCGCGAGTTGGTGGGGCGTGCGTTGATGACGGTGGTCGGCGGACGGATCGTCTACGAGCGCGCCGGCGGCGACACCCGGCGGCGCTCCGGCCGGCCGGCGTGAGCGCCTGACTGCCCGACGGTTCGTTCGCCACCAATGCCCGCCTTCCTGCGCCGGCTGGTTCGGCTGGCGTTGCTGCTGCTGCTGGCGGTCTCCGGCATCCTGACCGAACTGCTGGTCTTCCCGCTGATTTCCGCGCCGCGGCGCCGCGCCATCATCCGCCACTGGTCACGCGACCTGATGTCGGCCTGCGGCTTGCAGGTGCGGGCGCATGCCGGCGATGGCGTCTCCGGACGGGCGCTCGACGACACCGCGCCCGGCTGCATGCTGGTGGCCAACCATGTCTCGTGGCTCGACATCTTCGCGATCAATTCGCTGGCGACTTCGGCCTTCGTGGCCAAGGCCGAACTGCGCCGCTGGCCGGTCGCCGGCTGGCTGGCCGCGCTGGCGGGCACCGTCTTCATCGAGCGCGCCCGGCGGCATGCGGTCCACCAGGTGATCGAGCAGTTGCGCCGGCGCATCCGCGAAGGCTTTCCGGTGGCGGTGTTCCCGGAAGCGACCACCACCGACGGAGGGTCGCTGCTGCCGTTCTACGGCAACCTGCTGGAGGCGGCGATTGCCGAAGGCGCGCCGATCATCCCGATCGCACTGCGCTACCTCGATGCCGCCGGCGAACCGGCCGCGGCGGCGGCGTACGTCGGCGACACCACCTTCGTCGAATCGCTGTGGATGGTTCTCGGCGAGCGCGAGCTGGTGGTGGACGTGCAGGTGCTGCCGCCGGTGCCGACCAGCGGACGCAATCGCCACGACCTCGCCCGGGAGCTCCGCGACCTGATCAGCCTGCGCCTGGGACTGCCGACGGCGGACACTTCACCTGGAAGAGCTGCCGCGTCTCGAGTCGCATCGCGCTGAGGCAGCCGCCCCAGACGCACCCCGTGTCGAGTCCCACCAGGTCCGGGCGGTCCAGCAGGCCGAGCGTCGACCAGTGGCCGAAGACCACCGTCTTGCCGGCACTGCGGCGTCCGGGCAGGTCGAACCAGGGACGTCTGCCGGCCGGCGCCTGTTCGGGCGAGTCAGCGTTCGCCAGGTCGAGCCGGCCGTCCTTGTCGAGATAGCGCACGCGGGTGAGGATGTTGACGATGGCGCGCAGGCGCTCGTTGCCGCGCAACGAATCGTCCCACTGGTCCGGGTCGTTGCCGTACATCACCGACATGAACTCGGACCAGCGTGGACCACGCAATACGGTCTCCACCTCATCCGCCAGTTCGATCGCCCGCAGCGGATCCCACGACGGCACGACGCCGGCATGCACCAGCAGGTAGTCGCCCTGCAGGTGGGCGAGGGGACGCCGGCGCAGCCAGTCGATCAGCTCCGCCCGGTCCGGCGCCTCGAGGATCGGCTGCAGCGTGTCGCCGCGGCGCGGCTTGCGCGAGCCGGCCACGGTGGCGAGCAGATGGAGGTCGTGATTGCCCAGCACCGTGACCACGCGGTCACCCAGCTCCATCACGAAGCGCAGCGCCGCCAGCGAATCGGGCCCGCGGTTGATCAGGTCGCCGCAGAACCACAGCGGCTCCGACGCCGGCGGATCGATGCGGTCGAGCAGCTCCTGCAGTGGCCGGTGGCAACCCTGCAGGTCGCCGAATGCAATCGTCACCGTGTGCTGTCGCTGCCGCTAGACCGGATGGGCGCCGGGAGCAGCGTCCGCATTGCCGCCATGGACCGAAGGCCTCCCACGAGGCGCCGGGCGGGAAGCGACGGTGTCGGCCGATGCCGGAGCCGTCGACAGGGAGGAAGCCGAAGCCGGCGCCGGTGAGGCGCCGTTGCCGGCGACGGCCGGGGCGGGCAGTTGCGGCGCCGGTGCCGCCGGTGCCGGCAGGCTCGGGGGCAGCGGCTTGCCGCGCTTCAGCGTCTCGTAGTTCGGGCGCAGAGCGGGTTGGTACTCCGGCACCCATTCGGCCAGCATGCGCCGCACCTCGTCGTCGCGATACGGTCCCACCGATTCCAGCCAGGAGCGCACCTTGACTTCCCAGGACGTGCCGGGCGCCTCGATCGGCCGCGACACCCGCAGCTTGGCATGCGGCGTCGCCAGCGTCTTCTCGTTGTCCGCCAGCAACTCCTCGTAGAGCTTCTCGCCGGCGCGCAGGCCGGTGAACTCGATGGCGATCTCGTCCTCGGTGAAGCCCGACAGGCGGATCATGGTGCGCGCCAGGTCCACGATCTTGATCGGCTCGCCCATGTCCAGCACGAAGGTCTCGCCGCCGCGGCCCATCAGCGCCGCCTGCAGCACCAGCTGCGTCGCCTCCGGGATGGACATGAAGTAGCGGGTGATATCCGGATGGGTGACGGTGATCGGTCCGCCGCGATCGATCTGCTCGCGGAACTTGGGAATGACGCTGCCGCTCGAGCCGAGGACGTTGCCGAAGCGCACGATCACCACCGGCAGGCCGGTGAGGCGATGGCGGAACTGCAGGATCATCTCCGCCAGTCGCTTGGTGGCGCCCATCACGTTGGTCGGGTTGACCGCCTTGTCGGTGGAGATGTAGACGAACTTCTCGACCTCGAAGCGCGCCGCGACGTCCGCCACCACCCGCGTGCCGTGCGCGTTGTTGCGCACCGCCTGCCAGGCATTGTCCTGTTCCAGGATCGGGACGTGCTTGTAGGCGGCGGCATGGAACACCACCGTCGGCTCGTAGCGCACGAACACCTCGATCAGCCGGCGCTCGTCCTTGATGTCGCCGACGATGGGCACCACCTTCACCGACGGGTAGCGATTGTGCAGGCTCTCGCTGACCTGGTAGAGCGCGAACTCGTTGGCCTCGAAGACGATGATCCGCTGCGGATCGAAGCGCGCGATCTGGCGGCAGAGCTCGGCGCCGATGGAGCCGCCGCCGCCGGTGACCATCACCGCCTTGCCGGCCAGCATGTGGCGCAGGCCGCTGGTGTCCAGGTGGACCGGATCCCGGCCCAACAGGTCGTCGACCTGCACATGCCGGATCTGCGAGACCTTCACCCGTCCGCTCATCAGCTCGTGCAGGTCGGGGATCACCAGCAGGTTCACGTGCGCCTTCTCGCACAGCTCGAACACCCGCTTGCGGGTGGCGTGGTCGGTGGCGCCGGTGGCCAGCACGACGTTCTTGCAATTGCAGTCGCGGGCGATCTGCTCGAGCTGGTCCCAGTTGCCGAGGATCCGCACGCCGCCCAGCTGGCGGCCGACCTTGTTGCGGTTGTCGTCGAGCAGGCCGACCACGAACCAGGACGAGCTGCGGTTGAGCTCGTCGATCAGCGTCAGCGCGGCGCTGCCGGCACCCAGCAGCAGCACCGGCTGCGCCTGCGGACCCTGCGGCCAAGCCGACTTTTCCTTCCACCACCGATACACCAGCCGGCCGGAGCACATGAACAGCACCAGCAGCAGCGGATTGAGGAAGTAGAGCGAGCGCGGCACGCCCAGGCCGTTGCGCCAGAGCAGCAGCAGGATCGGGATGATCAGCGCGGACACGCCGACGGCGGTGGCGATCAGCTTCAGGTCATGGACCGACGCATAGCGCCAGATGCCGCGATAGAGGCCGAAGTAGACGAAGCAACCGAACTGCACCGCCAGCACCGCCGGCAGCGTCTGCAGCAGGATGAGCTGGGTGGAGCGTTCGAGCTCGAAGTTCCAGCGCAGCGAGAAGGTGAACGTCCATACCAGCGCCGACACGAGCAGGTCGTGTCCCATGGCGACGAAAGTCCGCGGATTGACGCTCAGTAATCTCATCTGTTGTTGTCGAACGCTTCTGCAAGACCTGCGCCGCCGCGCCAGCAGATCAGGGCCATCGGCAGCCAGGCGACCGCCAGAACCACCGGCGCCCAATTCGCGGCGCGGTGGGCCAGAAACGCAAGCGGAAAGAGCCACGCGACGTTGAGCAGGAAGTATACAAGCGTGACCCTGCGATGCTGGCCCCAGCGGCGGCTCAGGCGCTGGTACAAGTGGCTGCGATGCGCGGCCGTCACGCGCTGGCCGGTGACGAAGCGGCGCACCAGCGTCACGCTGGCGTCGACGATGAACATGCCGCCAAGAATCAGCCAGGTCCAGAAGCTCATGTCGCCGTATGTAACGTCATGTGCAGCGAGCGCGAATATTGCAAATCCGAGAAACAGACTGCCGGTGTCGCCCATGAAGATCCGCGCCGGTGGCCAGTTGAGCAGCAGGAACCCCGCAACTGCAGCGGCCAGGACCAGGCTCGCCACCGGCACTGCCGCGGCGACCGCTTCGAGCAGGGAGGCGTCCAGGTCGGGTACCGTCATCTTCAAGGCGAGGGCACCGATGAGCATGAAAAGTGCCTGCGACGCCGCGAGGCCGTCGATGCCGTCCATGAAATTGAACAGGTTGATCCACCACAGTCCGCCCAGCACCAGCAGCGGCACCAGCAGGAGGTCGATCGCGCCGGCCAGCCAGGGGGGCAGATGGCTGGCCACCCAGGCGGCTATGGCCGGCAGGCCCGACAAGATGGCCAGCAGGCCGAGGTCCGATTCGCCGGTCCTCGTGCTCCAGGCCAGCGCCGCCAGCAGCACCAGCAATGCCGCGGTCTGCGCCAACAGCCGGACGCCGAGGCCCAGGCCCTTGCGGTCGTCCGCCAGTCCCACCATCGCCAGCATGATCGCGGCCGCCAGCGGCAGCGCGCCCGCCCAGGTGGCGAGGCTTCCCGGCGGCAGGGCGAACGGCAGGGCGACCAGGAAGGCGACGACGATGGCGACGCCGCCGCCACGCGGGCGCGGCAGCTGGTGCGACGAACGCTGGTTCGGCAGGTCCTGCAGCCCCAGTGCGGTGGCATGGCGGATGAGCAGGCAGCCCAGCAGGACGCAGGCCAGCGC
>JAEZQX010000089.1 GCA_023441105.1 Pseudomonadota bacterium
ATGCGACCCAGCGGGCCTGCTCGAGTCGCTATAATGTCGCTTTGCCGGATAGGTAATTGCATGCAGCTGGCCAAGAAGGCTCTGACATTCGACGACGTTCTGCTCGTCCCCGCCTACTCTGACCTGGTTCCTCGAGACACCTCGCTCAGAACCCGCCTCTCCCGATCGATCCACCTCAACATCCCGCTGGTTTCGGCGGCGATGGATACCGTCACCGAAAGCGAGCTTGCGATCGTGATGGCCCAGGAGGGCGGCATCGGCATCGTCCACAAGAATCTTTCGCCGGCGTTGCAGGCAGCCGAAGTCGCCAAGGTCAAGCGCTTCGAATCCGGCGTCGTGGCCGATCCCATCACCGTCACGCCGGACATGACCGTGCGCGAGGTGCTCGCCATCACCCGCGAGCACCGCATCTCCGGCCTGCCGGTGGTGGAAGGCAAATCGGTGGTCGGCATTGTCACCAACCGCGACCTGCGTTTCGAGACCCGGCTCGAGTCGCCGGTGCGCAGCATCATGACGCCGCGCGAGCGCCTGATCACCGTGCGCGAGGGTGCCAGCCTCGACGAGGCCCAGGCGCTGATGCACAGGCACCGGCTCGAGCGGGTGCTGGTGGTCAACTCGGCCTTCGAGCTGCGCGGGCTGATGACGGTCAAGGACATCCTCAAGGCGACCGAGCATCCGAACGCGTCGAAGGATTCGTCGGGCAAGCTGCGCGCGGGCGCCGCCATCGGCGTCGGCGGCGACCGCGACGAACGACTCGATCGGCTGGTGCAGGCCGGCGTCGACGTGGTCGTGGTCGATACCGCCCACGGCCATTCACGCGGCGTCATCGACCGCGTGCGCGAGATCAAGCGCCAGTACCCGAAGCTCGAGGTGATTGCCGGCAACATCGCCACCGGCGACGCCGCCAAGGCCCTGGTCGAAGCAGGCGCCGATGCGGTCAAGGTCGGCATCGGCCCCGGCTCCATCTGCACCACCCGGATCGTCGCCGGGGTCGGCGTGCCGCAGATCACCGCCATCAGCGACGTCGCCCAGGCGCTCAAGGGCAGCGGCGTGCCGCTGATCGGCGACGGCGGCATCCGCTATTCGGGCGATGTCGCCAAGGCGCTCGCTGCCGGTGCCGATTGCGTGATGCTCGGCTCCATGTTTGCCGGCACCGAGGAGGCGCCCGGCGAGGTCATGCTGTTCCAGGGACGGTCCTTCAAGAGCTATCGCGGCATGGGCTCGCTGGGTGCCATGCAGGATGGCGCGGCCGACCGCTACTTCCAGGACGCATCCAGCGCTGCCGAGAAGATGGTGCCCGAAGGCATCGAGGGCCGGGTGGCCTACAAGGGCTCGCTGGTCCCCATCATCTACCAGCTCTGCGGCGGGGTGAAGGCCAGCATGGGCTACTGCGGCTGCCGCACCATCGAGGACCTGCACGCGAAGGCGCAGTTCATGGAGATCAGCGCCGCCGGCATGCGCGAGTCCCACGTCCATGACGTACAGATCGTCAAGGAAGCGCCGAACTATCGCGTCGAGTGACATCCGGTCACCGTCGAGCCACTGACCAGGCGGCCATTGGCCGCCTTCCGGACCACCGGGTCCCCCCGAGCCACGGACTGCATCGGTGCAACACCAGAAGATCCTCATTCTCGATTTCGGTTCGCAGGTCACCCAGCTGATCGCGCGGCGCGTGCGCGAGTCACGCGTCTACTGCGAGATCCATCCCGGCGACATCGGCGCCGACTTCATCCGCGAGTTCGGCGCCCGCGGCATCATCCTCTCCGGCAGCCATGCGTCCGCCTACGCGGAAGATGCCATCCACCCGGCGTCCATCGTGTTCGAGCTCGGCGTGCCGGTGCTGGGCATCTGCTACGGCATGCAGGCCATGGCCGAGCAGCTCGGCGGCAAGGTCGAGTACTCCGACCATCGCGAGTTCGGCTACGCGCAGGTACGGGCGCGGGGCCACACCCGGTTGTTCGAGGGGATCGAGGACCATCGCAACGCCGAGGGACACGGCCTGCTCGACGTCTGGATGAGCCACGGCGACAAGGTCACCGCCATGCCGCCCGACTTCAAGCTGATGGCGTCCACCGCCAGCTGCCCCATCGCCGGCATGGCCGACGAATCGCGCCACTTCTACGGCGTGCAGTTCCATCCCGAGGTGACGCATACCCGCCAGGGCAAGGCGATCCTGCGCCGCTTCGTGCGCGACATCTGCGGCTGCGTCGGCGACTGGGACATGCCCAACTTCATCGACGATGCGGTGGCGTCGATCCGCCGCCAGGTCGGCAGCCAGCACGTGGTCCTCGGCCTGTCCGGCGGCGTCGACTCGTCGGTGGCCGCCGCGCTGATCCATCGCGCGATCGGCGAGCAGCTGACCTGCGTCTTCGTCGACCACGGCTTGCTGCGCCTGGACGAGGCGGAGCAGGTGATGAAGACCTTTGCCGACAACCTCGGCACGCGGGTCATCCATGTCGACGCCAGCGATGCCTTCCTCGCGAAGCTGGCCGGCGTCTCGGATCCGGAAGCCAAGCGCAAGATCATCGGCGCCGAGTTCGTCACCGTGTTCCAGCGCGAGGCCGGCAAGCTCAGCGACGCCCGGTGGCTGGCGCAGGGAACCATCTATCCCGACGTCATCGAATCCGCCGGCAGCAAGACCAAGAAGGCCAAGACGATCAAGTCGCACCACAACGTCGGTGGCTTGCCGGAGACGCTCAACCTGCAGTTGCTCGAGCCGCTGCGCGACCTGTTCAAGGACGAGGTCCGCGAGCTCGGCGTGGCGCTGGGCCTGCCGCGCGACATGGTGTATCGCCATCCGTTTCCAGGTCCCGGCCTGGGGGTGCGGATCCTCGGCGAGGTCAAGCGCGAGTATGCGGACCTGCTGCGGCGTGCGGATGCGATCTTCATCGAGGAGTTGCGTGCCACCGTCGCCACCGCAGCCGATGTCGCCGCCGGCATCGCGTCGCAGGAGGACGTCGGCAAGTCGTGGTACGAGCTGACCTCGCAGGCCTTCGCCGTCTTCCTGCCGGTCAAGTCGGTCGGCGTGATGGGCGACGGCAGGACCTACGAATACGTCACCGCCCTGCGCGCGGTGCAGACGCAGGACTTCATGACCGCCCACTGGGCGATGCTGCCGCACGCACTTATGGGCAGGCTGTCCAACCGCATCATCAACGAGGTGCGGGGAATCAACCGGGTGGTGTACGACATCTCCGGGAAGCCGCCGGCGACCATCGAGTGGGAATGACCTGCCCGGCCTCTAGAAGAAGAAACCCAACCGCGCTTCGATCTTGAAGTCGTACAGCTTGTAGTCGTTGACGATCGGCACCCCCATCTCGACAGAGGCGACGGTCGTCTTGTTCACGAGGCGCCCGACCAGGAAGTTCAACGGCACGAACCACTTGCCGGTGTCGCCGGGGCGCTGGTCGAGGAAGTTGTAGCGTATGTCGCTGCTCGGGAAGAGGTTGACGAACCAGCTTTCGGGCAGCGGGATGTTGAGGATCGGGGCAAGCTGCAGCTCGCTCACATGCCGGCGCCCGTCGTTGCCGGCGATATCGAAATCGTAGCGGACCAAGCCGGCGAACCAGGCCCCCGCGCCCAACTGCGGTACGCTCCAGCGGCCGGCGATGGTCGGCACGAGCCGGTACTTGCCGGCGCCCATGCCGTCCTCGCTTGCGGTGGGGAAGATCGCCTGAGCACCGACCACCCAGGCGAAGCTCTTGCTCTCGGTCTTGATGAGCAGCCCCTGGATCAGCACATCCCCCATGCCGAAATGGTCCTGCCCGGCGGGATTGTCGGGGTTGACGACGTCGGTCACGAAGAGCGGCAGATCGATGCGGGTGGCCAAGGTCCAACCGCTGCCGAGTGAAAATGGCTTGTCTGCCCGGGGAGTGAAGATATGGACGTTGTCGTTCTTCGCCGCTGGGGCGTTCTGGAACTGATAGCGTAGATCGATCCGCGTGACCGGCCGCGTCGGGTCTTGCCCGTTGTTCGCCTCTTCCTGAGCGAGGGCAATGCCGGCACAGAGCATTGCCGCACCAGCGGCAGCGCTTTTCGCGATCGGCCTTCGCGATACGCGGTGATGCGTCGCGTGGCGCGGGCGCGCCCTGAAAAGAATTCCCGCCATACGCGCTCCTGGCTGGACGGCAGAATTCTTTCTTTCGGGGGCAGCGCGAAGCAATTGGACGAAGGGCCAATGAAGCAACGGGGCCAAGGCAGCCGGCGCTGCCGCCGGCATCCTATCCAGGGAAGATTGAGAACTGCCGGAAGTCTCGGGGGCTAGTTCAGCAGCCTTTCTCCAGGCCGCAACGTCAGGATCTGCACACCGGCTCGAGTCACGGCCACGGTGTGCTCGAACTGCGCGGACAGTTGCCCATCGCGGGTGACCACCGTCCAGCCGTCTTCCTCGGTCCGCACGGCATGCCGCCCCTGGTTGATCATCGGCTCGATGGTGAACACCATTCCCTCCCGCAGCTCCAGACCCGTTTGCGGCTTTCCCCAATGCAACACCTGGGGAGGCTCGTGCATTTCACGGCCGATGCCATGGCCGCAGTATTCCCTGACCACTGAATAGCCGTGTCGCCGCGCGTGACGCTCGATGGCGTGGCCCACGTCGCCGAGCCTGGCGCCCGGGCGCACGGCCTTGATTCCCTGCCACATGGCTTCGTAGCTGACCTGGACCAGGCGCCTGGCCAGCGGCGTCACCTCCCCGACCAGGTACGTCTTGCTGGAATCGGCGATGTAGCCATTCTTCTCCAGCGTGATATCGAAGTTGACGATATCGCCGCTCTGCAGGACCTCCAGCGGGGAGGGAACACCGTGGCACACCACGTGGTTGCGGGAGGCGTTGAGGGCATATGCGTAGCCGTACTGCCCCTTGCTTGCCGGGCGGGCATCGAGCTCGTTCACGATGAAGCTGTCGACGAGGTTGTTGACCTCCATGGTCGACATGCCGAGCAAGTTCAGTCGGTCCAGGCGGCTGAAGACGCTGGCCAGCAACTTGCCCGACGCCGCCAGCAATGCGATCTCCTCCGGTCGCTTGGTCATGTCGACGCCAGCCTGACCGCCTTCGACGCGACGCCGGCAGCCCGCAGCTCGCGGGCAACGATCTCGTTGAAGCCCTGCGTGGGATTCATTTCGCACAACATGCCGATCTTGATCCAGAAGGCAGCCTGCGCATTGATCGACCGGCACGACACCGCGCTCGCCTTGCGCAACTGATCGTGCAGGTCGTCGTCGATATTCACGATACCCATGAGACTCTCTATATGATCTATATATGAATCATATAGGACGCACGAGAGCTCTGCAACGGCATCGCCGAGCTCGCCCCGATCATTCCGGATTTCAGGCAGGACGGCAGCACTGCCAGGCGCCGCGCTGGACGGGCGGTTGTGCCCTGGCGACTGCGCCCCTATGATTGTTCCCGCGAGCCGTCGCCGATCGAGACGATGGCCGAAGACAGGAGACATGGATGATGAAGCACATGGTCGGCGCTGCCGCCCGGACCGTCGTGATCGGCGTGACCCTGGGCGTGCTTCTCGGCTTGACCCCTCTGCCGGGCTCGACCGCCCGTGCCGCCTATCCCGACAAGCCGATCCGGCTGATCGTCCCGTATCCTCCGGGCGGATTGACCGACGGCTCCGCACGGATGATCGCCAAGGGTCTCTCGGCCCGGCTGGGCCAACCGATCGTGGTGGAAAACATCGCCGGCGGCGGCGGCAATATTGGCGCCGACAAGGCCGCAAAGTCGCCGGCAGACGGCTACACGCTCTATGTTGGCAACAACGCCACCGTCGGCCTCAACACGCTCGTCTACAAGAACCTGCCATTCGATCCGATGAAGGACCTGGTGCCGATCGCACAGTACGCCGAGAGCCATACGGTGCTGGTGGTCCATCCGTCGGTGCCGGCGAGCACCGTGGCCGACCTGGTGGCGCTCGCCAAGGAGAAGCCCGGCCAGCTCAACTTCGGCTCCACCGGCCAAGGCGGGCTGAGTCATCTGGTCGGCGAGATGTTCAACACCGCGACCGGCGTGAAGACGGTCCACATTCCCTACAAGGGCACCGGACCGGCATTGACGGACCTTCTGGGCGGGCAGATCCAGTTCATGTTCAACGACACGTCACTGCCGCATATCAAGACGCAGAAGCTCAGGGCCCTGGCCGTGACCGGTCTCAAGCGCTGGGACGAACTGCCTGAGGTGCCGACGATGTCGGAGCTCGGCATCAAGGGCTATGAGACCTACAACTGGTTTGGCATCCTGTCACCCGCCGGCACGCCGGCGGACGTCATCGCGCGGCTCAATCGCGAGATCGTCGCGGTCGTCAACGAGGCCGAAACCCAGGATTGGCTCAAGTCACGCGGTGCGGTCGGCAAGTCCGGGTCGGTTGCGGACTTCGCAGCCTACATCGCCGATGACCTGGAGAAGTGGACCCGGCTGGTCAAGACGGTCGGCATCACCCCGGAGTAACACGCATGGCAATCAATCTGTTCCCGGTGACTCCCGACTTCGCGGCGGAGGTCGGCGATGTGGACCTGTCGAAGCCGCTGTCCGCGGAGGATGCCGATGCGATCCAGGCTGCCTTCCTGAAATACGCCGTCCTGGTGTTCCCGGGCCAGCAATTGAATTCGGACCAGCACGTCTCGTTCGCCGAGCAGTTCGGGCCGCTCGAGGTCAACATCAATACCTACCAGGACGAGGTCAAGGCGGACCGCATCGACAGCCGGATCTCCGACGTATCGAATCTCGACCATGAGAACGAATTGTTGCCGGCGCAAAGCCGCAAGCGGACGTCGGGACTGGCGAACCGCCTGTGGCATACGGACAGCATCTTCCGGCACGTGCCGGCCCGGGCCTCGCTGCTCTATGCCCGCATCGTCGCCCCGATCGGCGGCCTGACCGAATTCACCGACATGCGTGCAGCCTGGGACGCGCTACCCGAAGAGCTGCGCCGGCAGCTCGACGGCTACGTCGTCGAGCATTCGATCTTCCATTCGCGGGCCAAGGTCGGCGCGACCGTCTTCTCGGATCGTGAACGCGCCTCGCTTCCGCCGGCCAGGCAGGTGCTCGTCCGGACGATTCCGGAAACCGGTCGACGCGCGCTTTACCTCGCCTCCCATGCGATCCGGATCATGGACCTGCCCGAGCCCGACAGCAGCCGACTGATCGAGGAGCTGATGGCCCACTCGACGCAGCGCCAGTTTGTCTATTCCCATCGCTGGCGGGTAAACGACCTGGTCGTCTGGGACAATCGCTGCACGATGCATCGCGGCACCCGCTACGAAGAGCAGCGCTGGAAGCGCGACATGCATCGTGCCACGGTGTCCGACGTCGGAAACACGATCGATCTGCTGGCGCGTCCGGCCGGCAGGGCGGAGAGGGCGCTCTGAATCGCGGAGCGCCGTGCCGCCGGCTGCCGATGGTCGACTGACAGCGCGTTTCAGGCGGCAGCCGCCAGCGCACGCGCGCAGCGCTCGGCGAGCATGATCGTCGCAAGTTGCGTGTTCGCTGCCGGAATCGTCGGCATGATCGACGCATCGACCACCCACAGCCCGTCGACGCCATGCACCGCACCGTGCGCGCCGACCACCGCGGCGGTGTCGTCGGCAGGTCCCATGGCACAAGTGCCGACCGGATGGAAGTAGGTGCCGAGGTTCGCGCGCACCGCCGCGCCAAGCTCGGCATCGTCTTGCGCCGCCGGCCCGGGTGTCAGCTCGCGCAGCGCGATCGCCGCCAACGACGGCTGCGCCA
Source organism: Pseudomonadota bacterium (assembly GCA_023441105.1). Next base: position 7,736 of record JAEZQX010000089.1, read on the forward strand.
CCAGGCGCCTGGCGGCGCGCACCCCGGCGAGCAGCCGCGGCAGGTCGCTGCCGTCGCTCAGCCAGCCGACATCGATCATCGGCTTGTCGGCCGGATCGGCCGAGCGCAGCCGAACCCGCCCGCGCGACAGCGGCGTCATCAAGGCGACGTGCAGCGTGAACCGTGCGCCCGTGGGGCTGTCGCCCGCCTCGGACAGCGACCAGGGAAACAGATGCAGGTCGTGGCCGTCCCGTGCCGCGGGGCTGGCCATCGTCAGGAGGACCTGGCAGCCGGGACCGGGGGCCCCCAACGCCGCACGGGGTGCCGCGAAGCGCATTCCGATGCGCGGGTGGTCGCTCAAGCGGTCGCCGACGCCCGGGCGGTCGTGGCGGACAGCGATGCCGAGGGCCCGCAACTGGCCGGCGGGACCGATCCCGGAGCGCCAGAGGACTGCAGGGCTGCCGTACGCGCCGGCGCTCAGCACCACATGGCGCGCCGCGATGGTCTCGCCAGTGGCCGCAAGCCGCACGCCGACCGCGCGGTCGGCCGCGAATACGACCCGGTCGACCAGCACATCGCTGCGCACGGTCAGATTCGAACGTGATCGCGCGGCGGCAAGATAGGCGATCGCGGTGCTGCGGCGCATGCCGTCGATCGTATTGAGCGGCATCGGGCCGATACCGATGGCGCCGGGGGCGTTGTGGTCGTCGGCCCGGCCGTGACCCTCGGCAATACAGGCCGAGACGAATTCGCCCTGACCGGCAACCCACTCGCGCGGCTGGTAGCGGCGAATCGGCAGCGGCCCGTCCGAGCCGTGCCATGGCCCGGCGAAATCGAGATCGTTCTCGAGGCTGCGAAACACCGGCAAGACATCCTCGAATGCCCAGCCGGGGTTGCCGAGCGCAGCCCAGGCGTCGAAATCGGCCGGCCGGCCGCGCAAGGCGACGGTGGCGTTGGTCGCCGAGCAGCCGCCGACCAGCTTTCCGCGCCAAAGCGCAACGGCAGGCACGCCGTTGCCGGCTTCGCCCACATAGCCCCAGTCGTGGCTCGATGTCGGCTGCCAGCCGCTGCGGATCTCCGGCGGTACCCGGCTGGCCGGATGGTCCGGACCGGCTTCGAGCAGGAGCACGGAGCGCTCGCCGCTTTCGCTGAGCCGGGCAGCGAGCACGCAGCCGGCGGATCCGGCGCCGACGATCACGATGTCGTGGCTCCGCTGGTTGTGGCGCTGCATCGAAGAGATCATCATCGTGCTCCTCGGAAGGAAGATCGCTCCGCGAAGTGTGGCTCCAACGGCGGGGAACGACCATGACCGACACACCGGCGATGGCTGCAGCAACGCCGTCCGTGCAAGGCGCCGGACCGGACCTGCTTTCCGAGATCCTGCGCGCGGTCCGGTTGAACGGCGCGGTGTTCCTGAGCGCCTGCTTCACCGCGCCCTTCGGCGTTGCCGACCCGAGGGTCTACGACCAGCGCACGCCGATGAGCCGCCTGCGCCATGTGAGCATCCTGCATCTGATCGTCGCCGGCGAATGCCAGTTCGAGTCGGCCGGCGAACAGCGCCGCGTCGCGGCGGGCGACCTGATCTTCCTGCCGCAGCCCGGGCCGTACCGGTTCTGGAACGGCGCGCCGCTGCGAGTGGCCGATGCCAGCGAGGTCGTCCGGCCCGGCGGCATTCCGGGCGTCTGGATTGCCGATCACGGCGGTGGCGGTGCAGCGGTCCGGATGATCTGCGGCTTCATCGAATCTGCCGAGTTCCTGTTCGCGCCGGTGTTCCGCAGCCTGCCGGCCATGATCATCGAGCAGACCAGCGGGGCCGGGGCACTGATCGTGTCGACGGTCGATGAGATCGTCGCCCAGGTCGGCCGCGCGGCGCCGGGCAGCGCTGCCGTGCTGGGCCGGCTGATGGAGCTGCTGTTCGTCGAGCTGCTGCGTCGCCACGTCGAGCGCATGCCGGCCGGCGCGAGCGGCTGGTTCGCCGCGCTCAACGATCCGGTGGTTGCCCGTGCACTGCAGCTGCTGCACCACGAACCCGCCGGCCGGTGGACGGTGGAAGCGATTGCCAGGCGCATCGGCTCCTCGCGCACGGTGCTCAACGAGCGCTTCAACGCGCTGCTCGGCCGGCCGCCGATCGACTACCTGGCGGCCTGGCGCATCCAGCTTGCCGCCGAGAGGTTGCGTGCTACCTCCGAAAACGTCCTGCAGGTTGCCGCCAGCGTCGGCTACGACAGCGAGGCCGCGTTCGGCCGCGCCTTCAAGCGGCTGACCGGGATCTCGCCAGGCCGGTGGCGCGAGGAGCGCGGCGAGCGGGCCGTCCGCTGAAGCCGTCGCCGGCGCCGGGAACAGGCCTCAGCGATCGGGCTGGATGCCCGCCGTCTTGACGACGCGCGCCCACTTCGCGATCTCCTGCTCCACCCGCGCCTTGAACTCCGCATCGGTGCTGCCGACCGGCGTAAAGCCCATCTCTTCCAGCTTGGACTTCAACGGCCCCTCCCGTACGCTTGCCGCCGCGATTCCGCTGAGCCGTTCACGGATGGCGGCCGGCACGCGGGCAGGGGCAATCAGCCCGAAGAGCGGCATCGCGTCCACCTCGGCAAGTCCCGCCTCCGCCATCGTCGGCACGTCCGGCAGGAGCGGGGAGCGACTGGCACCGGTGACGGCGAGCGCCCGCACACTGCCGGCGCGAAGTGCTCGGCCATCGAGGGTACGGTGGTGAAGGCGAACTGGATGTGACCGGCAAGGAGATCGGTGAACACGGCGGCACCACCCTTGTAGGGCACGTGCACGACTTCGATTTCCGCGGCGATCCGGAACTGCTCGCCTGCCAGGTGCGGAGCACTGCCAACGCCGGCAGATGCAAATGCGAGCTTGCCGGGCTGGGACTTGGCGAGGGCGACGAACTCGCGGACCGTGGCCGCCGGCACCGACCGATGGACATTCAGCACGAGCTGCGTGGTGGCCGCCAGCGACAGCGGCGCGAAATCACGCAGCGTGTCGTAAGGCAGGTTCGGCACAAGCCCCGGATTGATGACGAAAGCGGTGTCGACGAAACCCAGGGTCGTGCCGTCCACCGGTGCGTCGGCGATCGCCTTCGTCCCGATCTGCGAGCCTCCTCCGGCCTTGTTCTCGACGATGAACGTGCCACCCAGCGCCGCCTGCAACTGGGCAGCGATCAGACGCCCGATGGCATCAGTTGCCGCCCCTGGACCGTAAGGCACGATGATGCGGACGGTGCCGGATGGATAGGCTTGACCGAACGCATTGCGGCCGAGCCCAAGGCCGAGCGCCGCGCCGAAAAGACTTGCCTGGGCAGCGAATGCCCGTCGCTTGGGATCTTTCATGACTCTCCTGGATTGACTGTAGCGATAGCCGAAAACGAGGCGTCTCGAGCGGGCTTGTCTGTTCCTTCTTCCCCTCGACTAGCGCCGGACGAACGGACCGTTCAAGAGTTCAGGCTCCGGGTCGACACCGAGTCCGGGTCGATCGGGAACGGCAAACCAGCCTCGGTCGCACGGCAGGCTCGCCGAATAGGGCACGTGACCGAGCGAGCAGTAGATCCGTTCGATCGGCTCGTCGGCCGGATGGACGGCCAGCACGTGCAGCGTCGCCAGGAAGCCAGGGCCGAAATAAGCGGAGTGGGGCGCCAGCCGTACCGGCGTGCCGGCAACGGCATGGGACAAGCGGGCAAGGGTGGAGATGCCGCCCGCCTTGATGGCGCTCGGCTGGACGTGATCGACGGCACGAGTCGCAATGTCGTCGAGCAGCTCGTGCACGCTGCTGGCATTCTCGCCGGCAGCGATCGGGATGCCGGTGGCCTCGCGCAAGCGGGCGAGGCTGGCCGTGTCTTCCGGCGGCCAGGTCGGCTCTTCGATCCATGCAGGTTCGAAAGGTGCCATCTGCCGGATCATCTCGACCGCCTCGTCGAAGGACCAGGCGCAGTTCACGTCGACCATCAGCGGCATGCCGCCCCCCATCACCTCGCGCGCCGCCGCCACCGCCGCCGTCGTCTTCTCGTGGAGCTTGACCTGCGTGTAGCCGTCCGCGACTGCGCGAGAAACGTTTCTGCGCACCGCGGCGACGTCGCCGTAGTACTGCAGCAGCGACGCGTAGGCCGGAATCCGCTCCCGCCGCGCCGGGCCGAGGAGAGCGTGCACCGGCACCCCTTCCAGCTTGCCGCGCAGGTCCCACAGGGCGATGTCGAGGCCGCTCACCGCGTGCACCACCGGACCCGAGCGCCCCATGAGGTGCAGCGCGCGGTCAAGCGACTCGACCAGGCCGGCATCGACCGCATCGCGACCGATGGCCAGCGGAGCGATCCGGTTCCGGACGATCGATGACAGGGCTTCCAGGTCGGCCCCGTACGCCTCGCCCCAGCCGACGAGGCCATTCTCCAGCTCCACCCGCAGCAGGGCGCTGTCCAGCGTGGTGCGTGGTTTGCCGGCGAACAGTGGCGGGTGCGCCCCATGATCGAAGGGCAGCCTGAGCTGCAAGCACTGGACACTGCTGATGCGGCTGCTCTTCAGGGGACATCTCCGTCTGGTTGATCGTCCTGCGACGCAGGCCCGGAAGTATTTCCCTGCCCGAAGCGCTGGTCAAATACGCGCGGTTCGCTGCCGAGCGCTGCGGCGATCGTGGACTTGACGAATGAGACATAGTCGGCCATCGGCTGCGCACGACCTGCCAGCCTGTCCCTATCCACCCCGAGGTAGGCAGCCCGTGCCTCGTGCAACAAGGGCCTCAAGTCGGCGGGCAGCCGTTCCAGGGCCCAGGCAGCCGCGACATCCTTGGGTGCGATTCCTCCGGTCGAGACGCTGTACCAGATGCGTGCCAACGCCAGGATGACGTTGCGCTCGTCGCCTTCCCAATCATTCGTCGACCGCCATTGAGCGACCGTGTCGCCGAGCGCCCTGAAGAAATCCATGTCCGGCACCGGATCGAACACGAGGTGGGCCTCCGGCCCGAACAGCGCGATGCTCTGCTGCCTTGCCATCCTGAGCAGGACCGCCAGATCCGGATCCAGGACGGGCCGCTCGACGACGCCGTCCAGCAGGTCTCGCCGCAGCCATTCCCCGAACTGGAGCTCGCGCCTGGCCGGATAACGCCAGGGCACCACCTCGGGATGCGCGACAACCGTTACCTCGAGAGGTCGTCGGCCGCTGTTGCTGCCAGCCGGCGCCGAAAGCGCCAGCAACGCGCGCAAGAGCGCCCGGCGAACCGGCTCGACCAGCGGGGCGCCCACGGCGACCATCAGATCGATGTCGCTGTGCGGCTTCAGGCCACCCGAGAGTGCCGATCCGTACAGATGGATGCTCAGCAGAGCGCCCGCAAGATGGCGTTCCACTGCCGCGCAGGCGAGCGATACCTGATTCTGGAGGTCAGCTGGCAGCATTGCGTTCATCGTGCGTCGGCGATTCGCGCCACACTTGTTACTCCCGCGTCCATGAAGCGGGGTGCCATGATAAAGGCCATCAGCAACAGATCGGGTAGCGAAGAAGCCCGCGCGCCAAGGC
>JAEZQX010000118.1 GCA_023441105.1 Pseudomonadota bacterium
GCCACCCAGTGCAACGTCCTGATCGAGGACGGCGTGCTCAAGGGCTACCTGCAGGATTCGCTCAATGCGCGCCTGATGAAGGTGCCGGTCACCGGCAACGGCCGGCGCGAGTCGTTCGCGCACCTGCCGATGCCGCGCATGACCAACACCTTCATGTACGCCGGCGACAAGGATCCGGACGAGATCGTCGCGTCGCTCGAGCGCGGCATCTATGCCGCCAATTTCGGCGGCGGCCAGGTCGACATCACCAACGGCAAGTTTGTCTTCTCGGCCTCCGAGGCGTATTGGGTCGAGAACGGCAAGATCCAGTATCCGGTCAAGGGCGCGACCATCATCGGCAACGGCCCCGACGCCCTGACCCGCGTCACCATGGTTGGCAACGACATGCAGCTCGACTCGGGCGTCGGGGTCTGCGGCAAGGACGGCCAGAGCGTGCCGGTGGGCGTCGGCCAGCCGACGCTGCGCATCGAAGGGTTGACAGTCGGCGGAACGGCGTAGCCCGGCCGGCCCGTCCGCCGCAAGAAGGTGCCTCAGCCTGCGCCGCGGTCCGGTCCGCGCCGCACCGGCCGGCAATCCCCGCCCAGGAACAGCGCCTCGTCGCCGTCGCTCGGATCGATCACCCAGCCGATGCTGTAGGCGTTGCTGAAGAAGGCGCGCTGCGTCTGCCGGTCGGTGTCGCTGAAGAAGGCGCTGAGCCCGGGATGGCTGTGGTACCAGCCGACGATCAGGTCGCCCGGCGCCAATAGCGCCTGCGCGGCCTGCCACACCTGAGATCCCATGCGCAGCGAGAAGGCGGTGCCTTGGGCGTCGTCGGCCGGCGCGCAGCCGGTGATCCGAACATGCGCCAGCACGCCGGTCGACCGATCGCCGTACGGGCGGCCGACCAGCAAGCCGCCTTGCTCGACATCGCGCAGGCGCAGATGCGCCAGCACCTGCCGGTCGACTGCCGGCTCGATCCAGACGTCCACGTCGCCGGGCGCCGGGGCCGTCGGCACGTCGGCAGCGCCCGCCGGAAGCGGCTCGAGCCGCAGCGCCGGCGTGGCATCGGTGAACTTGATGGCCATGTCCTGTCGCCTCCGACCGCCTCAGGTGCTCACGTCGAACTCGTGGCGGCAGGCGGGGCAGGCGACGACGCCGCTGCGGCCGGCCGGCAGCCGCAGCCCCTTGCCGCAGGACGGGCAGTGTCGCACGACCCGGGAGGCGTCGGCGGGCGGGACCTTGGCAGCAGGCCGGAACAGGACCTGGTCGGTGGGAAAGGCGTCCGGCGTCCGCTTGCGCTGTTGCAGGTACCACACCGCCGCCCCGCGGTTGGCTGCCGACGCCGGATTGACATGGGCCGGATCGAAGGTGGCCAGCCGGATGAAGCGCTTGACGAGCAGGTCGAGCCCCTCGCCAGGCAGCCATTTGTCCCCCTGGCACACGACGCCGGACGCGAAGATGTTGGGATGGAAGATGCGGCTTTCCACCGTCAGCACCGGCCGCTCGAACGGATAGCGCGACGGCAGGTCGATGCGCAGCGTCACGCCGTCCTGGCTGGCCTGCGGATAGCTTTCGGACGCGGCGGTGCGGCAGCGGATCGTCAGCCGGATCGGCCGTCCCGCGCGCGACGGCGTCTCCAGCAGCTCGATCCGGCCGCCGGATTCCAGCGCCAGCTCCCGCAGCCGCGCAAGATCGGCCTCCCGCCGCAGCGCGTGCGCGGTCATCCGGCGACGAGCACCGGCTGCACTTCCAGCACGTCGCCGCTTCTTGCCTGCTGCTCCAGCGGTTGCGATGGATTGAGCACCTGCCCGGTGGTGGTGTTGACCAGCGTGTAGTCCATGTCCGCCGGCAGCGACCAGTTGTCCACCGCCGCCTGGATGATCTCGCTGCCGGTGCTGCTCTGGTCGAAGTCGATGTCCGCGCGCCGGCTCTGGTCGGCCGTGCGCAGGACCAGCTTCCTGTCGTTCATGTGATGTGCTCCGTGGTTGTCGTGTGTGACCGATCCGCGGCCGTCGGCTGCAGGTCGATGCAAGTCTCGCCGACGATGGCGAAGCGCGCGGGTATGGCCATCCCCGGCGCGAAGCGGGCGGACAGTTCGCCAGGCTCGAATTCGTCGCGGATCTGCACCCGGATCGCCTGGCTGCGGCATTGCAGGCAGAAGGTGATGCCGTCGGAGACGTCGGCCGCCCGTTGCAGTTCCACCGCCCGGGTGGCGTCGGTGCTGCCGCAGTTCGCGCATTCGCAGGACCAGATCAATCCGTCGCTCAAGCGGACGGTGTCGGCGCCGGCGACGCGGGCGGCCGCATCGATGGCAGCGCCCATCGCCTCCCCGGCTGCAGGCCGGATCATGGCGGCAGCATGCGGGTAGGTGCCGCAGCACGGGCACACCGGCGAGCGCGTCAGGGTGGCCTGCGTGGCCAGGCCGCTGTGCGAGTCGAAGATCCAGCGCCGCGCGGCACGCGGCAGGCGCAGCGCATGATTGACCGCCTGCGCGCCGGCGAGCGATGCGGTGATGGCGGTAGTGGGCATGATGCGCCGGGCCGAGGCTGCCCGCTGCAATCCGCCGCAGGAATAGCGCTCGGCGATCTTCTGGTACACCGTGGGTGGCAACCCGCATTCGTAGCAGGCAGGCGCCGCCCGGTCGGATCCGTCGCCGACACTGCCGAACGGGAAGGTCTCGACGGTCACGTAGCGGCTGTCGATGGCGGCGTTGATCCAGTCGACACCCGCCAGCCAGCACAGCAGGTTCAGCCGCAGGCGGGCCTCGAAGTTGTCCAGCGCGCCGATGACGCAGCGGTAGCGCTGCAGTCGCTCGAAACCGAGCGTCTGCCAGAGATCGCCGTCGATGCCGGTTACCGCAACCGCCGGGTCCAGCCGGGCGGCGCGCCGCGCCACGCTCTCGGCCTTGCTGCGCCCGACATCGGCTTCGCGCAGCAGCACCGAGCGCGTCAGGTTGTGCAGCTCGACGGTGTCGAAGTCGTGGATGTCGATGGCGCCGACACCGAGCAGGCACAGGTTCTTGACCACCTCGTTGCCGATGGCGCCGGCGCCGATCACCGCCACCCGGCTCGCCTGCAGTTCCTCCTGCGAGAACCCCTCGATGGCGCGATGCCGCGCATAGCGGTCCATTCAGGTGTCCAGGCGCGGCGGGACCATGCCGTGCGGCGCGATGCGACCGGCCATGGGGCTAGTCGACCACCTCGACGGCAATGCGGTGGATGCTGCCGCAGTTGATGCAGCGGGCGCCGTTGTCCATCGCCAGGGCGCGCACGCTCGCCACCGAATAGAAGCTCTGGCATTCGGCGCACCGGAACAACTCGGCGCCGGCATCGAGCGGACCGCCGCTCAGCGCGTCGCGCATCTCGGCCAGCGCCGAACGCCGCACGATCGAGCGCGCGTTGTAGGGCGGCGGCTGCTGCGCGCGGCTGCGCTTGGGTCCGCGCGGCCGGAAGTGCCGTTCGTCACGGCTGCCGGCGCCGGACGATGCGGTTTCAAGCAGCCGCCGGGCCGCGAGCAGGCCGGCGATGACCAGCAGGAACACCAGAAGTACTCTCGCCATTGCCGGACTCCGCAGGTCTGCTCCCGCAGGATATGCCATGGTTCCTCCCGTCGCCGGCGCCGCCGTGGCGGACGAAGCCGAATTTGCCGTTGTTGGCAGTCGCGCGGCGACAACGCCGTCGCGCCGATTTGCCAGATGGGGACGCTTGGGACTACATTAAAGTCAATATGCGGACGACGTACTTTTACTTCGGCTACTTTTGGGGCTTTCCTGTCGCAGGCGGGATGAGTCGGAGAGCGTGTTGAAGTAAAAAACCAGCAGTCCGTCCGAACCGAACCGCCAGCGCGAAAGCCCTGGCGGTTTTTTTTATCTGGAGCTTGCGCCATGCCGACCACCGACGACCTACGAATCCGCGCCATGAAGGAACTTGCGCCCCCCGCCCACCTGATCCGGGAGTTCCCGGTCTCGCCGGTGGCCGCCGAGGTGACCAGCGAATGCCGTTCCGCCATCCACCGGATCCTGCACGGCATGGACGACCGGCTGCTGGTGATCGTCGGACCTTGCTCCATCCACGATCCGTCGGCCGCCCGGGAGTATGCGTCGCGCCTTGCGGGGCAGCGCGAGCGGCTCAAGGACCGGCTGGAGATCGTGATGCGGGTCTACTTCGAGAAGCCGCGGACCACCGTCGGCTGGAAAGGGCTGATCAACGATCCCGATCTCGACGGCAGCTTCGACATCAACAAGGGCCTGCGCATCGCCCGCGAGCTGCTGCTCGACATCAACTCGCTCGGCGTCCCGGCGGGCACCGAATACCTCGACATGATCACCCCGCAGTACATCGCCGACCTGATCTCCTGGGGTGCGATCGGCGCGCGCACCACCGAGTCGCAGGTGCATCGCGAGCTGGCATCGGGACTGTCGTGTCCGGTCGGCTTCAAGAACGGCACCGACGGCAGCATCCGCATCGCGCTCGACGCCATCAAGGCCGCGTCCCAGCCGCATCATTTCCTGTCGGTGACCAAGGGCGGTCATTCGGCCATCGTCTCGACCAGCGGCAACGAGGACTGCCACATCATCCTGCGCGGCGGCAAGGCGCCGAACTACGATCGCGCCAGCGTCGAGGCGGCCTGCCGCGAGGCCGGCGCGGCGGCGCTCGCCTGTCGCCTGATGATCGACTGCTCGCACGGCAACAGCCAGAAGAATCCCGACAACCAGCTGCTGGTTGCGCAGGACATCGTCGACCAGCTGAGCGAAGGCGAAGCGCGCATCTTCGGCGTGATGATCGAGAGCCACCTGGTGGCCGGGCGCGAAGACCTGATGGCGGGCCGTACGCCGACGTACGGACGCAGCATCACCGACGGCTGCCTCGGCTGGGAGGCCACCGAGCAGGCCCTGGAGCTGCTGGCCGAAGGCGTCGCCGAACGGCGCATCGCCATGGCGCAGTGAGCTTTCCCGGACGGTGCCGGCACGCCTGCCACAGGCCTGCACCGTCTGTCGGCAAAAAAGTCGCAGAAATCGGATGGAACCCCGGGATGCCCGCCGCACCGGCACGGACGCTGGCGGTGCATGCTGTAATAGTCGAAAGAACCCGGAGGTAGTCCATGCAGGCCACCAGTACATCTGCCTCAGTCAGTGCCAGCCAGCGTTCGCGGATCAGCCCGCACGAGCGCCTCACCGGCCTGGGTCTCACGCCGCTCGGTCGCGCCAGCGAATTCGCCGACGACATCTACGCCTTGATGGCCAAGACGCCGCTGTTCTCCGGCCTGGACATGGCGGAAACCCGCATCCTCGGCGCCTTCATGTACGTCTACGACGCACCGGCCGGCCTCACCCTGATCAATGAAGGCGACAGCGGCGACTTCATGGTGCTGCTGATGTCCGGGATGGTGGACGTCCTGCGTCGCAATCGCTACAACTATCCGTCCCGCATCGCGGTCGCCCACTCCGGCCATGCCCTCGGCGAGATGTCGATGTTCGACGGCGAGCCGCGCTTTGCATCCTGCGTCACCCTCGAGCAGTGCCGCCTGGCGGTCCTGACCCGCGATTCGCTGATGCTGGTCCTGCAGGACGAGGCCAAGCTCGGCAACAAGATCCTGCTCAAGCTGGTGCAGCTGCTGTCCGAGCGCCTGCGCCAGACCAGCGCGAAGCTGGTGTCGTACCTGGAAGCCGCCCGCGACGCCTGATCGCGACAGCCGGCCCCCGGGCGTGATGTCGCGCCGGCCGCGGCCGAGGCAAAGGCCGCCGGTCGTCTGCCGCGCACGCTCCTAGCCGTCCGGCCGCTCCTTCTCCCACAACACGTCCGTGCCGCCCGCGGCGCGATTGAGCACGCGCGCCAGCACGAACAACAGGTCGGAGAGGCGGTTGAGATACTGCTGGCAAAGCGGCCGCACGAACTCCAGGCTGGCCAGGGCCACCACGTCGCGCTCCGCCCGGCGGCAAGTGGCCCGCGCGACGTGCGCCAAGGCGGCCGGTCGCGAGCCGCCCGGCAGGATGAACTCGGCCAGGGGCGGCAGGTCGCGGTTGAATTGCGCCAGCCAGTCGTCGAGCAGGCCGACCCGCTTCGCGCCGAGCTTCTGGAAGCCCGGGATGCTCAGCTCGCCGCCGAGGTCGAACAGGTCGTTCTGGATGGCGGCGACCACCGATCGTACGTCGGCGGGCAGATCCTCGGCGGCGAGCAGGCCCAGCGTCGAGTTCAACTCGTCGATGCCGCCGATGGCGGCGATGCGCGGGCTGTTCTTGCGGGTGCGCGAACCGTCGCCGAGGCCGGTGGTGCCGTCGTCGCCGGTGCGGGTGGCGATCCTCGTCAATCGATTGGCCATGGTTCTCCAAGAAAATCAAGCAAGCGCTTGATTAAAGCGTATGATGCGTCCTCGCAGCCATGAACGCACCCGAAACACCGCTGACGCGGACCTCCCAGGCAACCGACGGGCGCCTCGCCCGCGGCCTCGACACCCGCCTGCGGCTGCTGGAGGCGGCCCTGCGCCTGTTCGCGGAGAAAGGATACGCGCAAACCTCCACCCGTGAAGTCTGCCTGGCGGCGGGCGTCAATACGGCCTCGATCCACTACTACTTCGGCGACAAGGCCGGCCTCTATCGCGCCGTCTACCTGGCGCCGATCCAGCAGCTGATGGTTGCGGCACGCGCCATTGCCGAATCCGGGGAGGCTTTCGAGACGATCATGCGGCGCACCTACGAGGCGTTCCTCGCGCCGCTCAAGGCGTCCGACACGAAGACCATGCAGATCCTCAAGCTGCATTTCCGCGAGCAGGCGGATCCGACCGGCCTGTCCGGCAGCGAGGTGGTGGCGGCCGGCCAGTCGCACTTCGATGCCCTGGTGGCCATGCTGGTCCGCGAGCTGGGGCTGGCGGCGCCGGACGACGACCTCCGCCGCCTGGCCAGCAGCCTGGTCGCGCTGGCGGTGGACTTCCTGACCAGCGCCGACTGGCTGCGCCAGATCGCGCCGCAGCTGCATGCCGGGCCGGCGGCGATCGACCGGATGTCGGAGCGGCTGACCGGCTATGCGGTCGCCTTGCTGGAACATGAGCGCAGCCGCCGTGGCGCCGTGGCGGCAGGCGGCGGCCGCAAGGGCGCCGGCCCATGAGGCGGCCGGTCGTCCTCCGGATGCGCCGCGGGCTCGCGCTGCTGCTGCCGCTGATAATGGCCGGCTGCGCGGTCGCGGTGCCGGATCCGACGCCACCGGCGCCGGCGGCCAGCGCCTGGCAGGCGCCGCTGCCGCACGATGGCGATCCCATCCAGCTTGCCCAATGGTGGCAGCGTTTCGAGGATCCGGTGCTGGTGCAGCTGGTGGCCGCTGCCCAGCGCGACAACCCCGGTATCGCCGCCTCCCTGGCGCGGGTTCGGCAGGCGCGCGCCACCGCCGTGGTCGCCGGCGCCAGCCGACTGCCCACCGTCGATGCCAACGGCCAGCTCATCCGGCGTTCCAGCCTGGAGCCGCCGGCAGTCGTGGCGACCATCGCGGGCGTGTCGCTCGATGCCGCCTGGGAGCTCGACCTGTTCGGCGCCAACCGGTACGGGCGCGAGGCGGCGCTCGCCCGACTCGATGCGCGCGCCGCCGAATGGCACGACGCGCGGGTGACGCTGGCGGCCGAGGTGGCCGCCGGCTACGCCAACCTGCGGCTGTGCGAGGCGGAGTTGCAGGTGCTGCGCGAGGATCTCGACTCGCAGCGCGTGGTGCTCGACCTCACCCGGCGCAAGGTCCGCAGCGGCTTTTCGCCGCCGGCCGATGCGGCGCTGATCGACGCCGCCACCGCGGACGCCGCCAACCGCTTGCGCGCCAAGCAGGCGCAGTGCGACCTGCTGGTCAAGTCGCTGGTCACGCTGACCGCGCAGCCCGAGCCGGTATTGCGCGGGCAGCTGGCCGCCGGTCGCGCCCGGCTGCCGCAGCCGGCGGTGCTGGCCGTGCAGGAGGTGCCGGCCGCCGTGCTGGCACAGCGGCCCGACCTGGCGGCGCTGGAGCGCGAAATGATGGCGGCCGCCAAGGAGGTCGGCGTCGCGCAGGCGGACCGGTTCCCGCGCATCGGGCTCACCGGCTCGATCGGCTACGCCGCCTTCCGGGCCCTGGGCATCACCGGTACCGGCGCCACCTGGTCCTTCGGCCCGACCTTGTCGCTGCCGTTGTTCGACGCCGGGCGCCGCGTCGCGGTGGTCGAGCAGAGCAGCGCGCGCCTGGACGAGCTGGCGGCGAACTACCGGCAGCGGGCGACGGCCGCGGTCCAGGAGGTCGAGGAAGCGCTGGTGCGGCTGGCCAGCGCCAACGACCGGCTCAAGGATGCGGAGCGGGCGGCGCAGAGCTTCCAGGTCTACCTGAAGGCCGCCCGGACGCGGTTCGAGATCGGCGCCGGCAGCGCCTTCGAGCTGGAGGAGGCGCGGCGGTCGTCGCTCAATGCCGTGGCCTCGCTGCTGCAGGTGCGCAGCGAGCGGGTCGCGGCCGGCGTCTCCCTCTACAAGGCGCTCGGCGGCGGCTGGGACGTCGATCCGCCGCCGCCGCCGCAGGCCGCAGCCGGCGGCGAAGTGCGCAGGCAATCAACCAAAGCGAAACCATGAAGAGAGCTGCAACCCGGTTGGTCAACGCGGTGGTGCTGGTCGCCATCCTGCTGGTTTCCGGCTGGTGGTTCCACGTCCGCGAACCGGCGCCGCGCGAGACGGCGATCGTGCCGGCGGCGCATCCGGCGAACCAAAGACCGGCCATGACCGTGACCGTGGTCAAGCCGTTGGCCAGGGAATGGCAGACCCGGCTCGCGGCCGATGGGAGCGTCGCGGCCTGGCAGGAGGTGTCGATCAGCCCCGAGGTCGGCGGCTACCGGATCGCCGAGGTCCTGGTCAACGTCGGCGACAAGGTGAAGAAGGGCGACGTGCTGGCGACCCTCAGCAGCACCCTGCTCGCCAACGACCTGGCGCAGCAGCGGGCGGCGCTGGCCGAGGCCCGCGCCGGCTTGTCCGAGGCCTCCGCCAACGCGGCGCGGGCGCGCCAGCTGCAGGATTCGGGCGCGATCAGCGCCCAGCAGGTGAGCCAGTACCTGACGGCGGAACAGACCGCGCGGGCGCGGCTGCAGGCGGCGGAGGCCCGGATCAAGTCCGAGGAGCTGCGCCTGAGCCAGAGCAGCGTCGTCGCGCCCGACGACGGGGTGATCTCGGTTCGGGCGGCGACGGCCGGTCTCGATCTTCGACAAGGCCACGCGGTTGCCGGCACCGAGCTTGAAGAGATAGGAGAAGCCGTCGCGGACCAGCACGCTGGCCGCCGGCACGGTCAGCGCCTGGCTTCGGCCGAGGTTGA
>JAEZQX010000144.1 GCA_023441105.1 Pseudomonadota bacterium
CCCGTGCAGCATCCTCCTGCGCGGCCTCGCGCCGATCCTGCTGCAACCACTGCGCATAGTCGTCGAGGTCGCCGTCGAATGGCCGCAGCACGCCCTGGTCGACGAGGAAGAACTCGTCGACGGTTGCACGCAGCAGGTAACGGTCGTGCGACACCAGCAGCAGCGGCCCGTCGAAATCGGCCAGCGCGTCGGCCAGGGCGTCGCGGGTGGTGGCATCGAGGTGGTTGGTCGGCTCGTCGAGGACGAGAAAACCGGGCTTGCCCCACACCAGCATCGCCAGCCCGAGCCGCGCCTTCTCGCCACCCGACATCGGACCGACAGGGCGGATGGCATCGTCGCCGCCGAAACCGAACTGCCCGAGCCAGCCGCGCAGCACCTGCTCGCGCTCGGCCGGGGCGAGCCGCGACATCTGCTGCAGCGGCGACTCGTCGGCGCGCAGCTCGTCGACCCGCTGCTGCGCCAGGTACCCGGCCTGCATCGTTGCCGCTCGCACCAGCTCCCCATCGAGAGGCGGCAGCTGGCCGATCAGCGTGCGGATCAGCGTGGTCTTGCCGCTGCCGTTGCGGCCGAGGATGCCGATGCGGGCGCCGCGTCGCACCACCAGCTCCGGCACCCTGATCACCGTCTCGCCAGGCTGGTAGCCGCAGGCGAGTCCGACGGCGCGGAGCAACGGATCGGGACCGGGTGGTGGCTCGTGGAAGGCGAAATCGATTCCCCGCCGGGCGCGCACCGGTGCCAGCAGCTGGATGCGCTCGAGGGCCTTCAGCCGGCTCTGCGCCTGGCGCGCCTTGGTCGCCTTCGCCCGGAAGCGGTCGATGTAGGCCGTCAGGTGCTCCACCCGCTGCTGCTGCGCCCGCCGGGTGCGCTCGCGCTGTGCCGCATGCTCGGCGCGGATCAGCTCGCTCGCGGAATAGCCGCCCGGATAGCGCTCGAGCCGTCCGTCCTCGATGACCAGGCAGGCGGTGGCGACCCGGTCGAGGAAGTCCCGGTCGTGCGAGACGATGATCTGGATGGCGGGGTGACGCAGCAGCTGGCGCTCGAGCCAGAGGACGGCATCGAGGTCGAGATGGTTGGTCGGCTCGTCGAGCAGCAGCAGGTCGGCCGGCGCCATCAGCACGCAGGCGAGGTTCAGGCGCATTTTCCAGCCGCCGGAGAGCTCGTCGACGCTGTGCTCGAGGAGGCTCGCGGTGAAGCCGAGGCCGGCAAGAAGTTCGCTCGCGCGCGCCTGCGCCGACGGTCCGTCGGCTTCGATCCAATGGTCGTAGGCGAGGGCGATCGCCGCCCCATCGCCCGCCGCTTCGGCCTGCGCCACCGCCCGTTCCGCCGCCACCAGGGCTGGGTCCGCATCCATCACGAAACGCACCGGCGTGGCGACGGACTGCGGCATGTGCTGCGCGAGCCAGCCGATGCGCAGCGCCGGCATCTCGACCCCGCCGGCTTCCGGATGGAGGTGACCGCGCAGCAACTCGATCAGCGAGCTCTTGCCGCTGCCGTTCGGCCCGACCAGCGCGATGCGCTCGTTCGGATTGATGATCAGCGATGCGCCGGAGAAGAGCTGCTTGCCGGCGCGTGCGATCGTCAGGTCGACAAGGCGTATCACCGCGCAGCAGCTGCCGCGGCAGCCTCGGCCGCGTCCTTCAACGCGCCAGCCGCCAAGGCGACGATGCGGTCGTCGCCCTGGGCCACTGGAACGTAGGCGAATTCCAGCCGCGCGAAGCGGCGCTCGAAATGCCGCGCTTCATGGCCGATCTCGAGCACCAGCAGGCCATCGGGCCGCAGGTGAGCGGCGGCAGCCTGGACGATCCGCGCCACCAGGTCCATGCCGTCGTCGCCGCCGGCCAGCGCCGCCACGGGCTCGGCGCGGTACTCCGCCGGCAGCTCGGCCATCGACTCGCGGTTGACGTAGGGCGGATTGCAGAGGATCAGGTCGAAGCGCTGGCGGCCCAGGCCGGCGAACAGGTCGGCATTGACCAGCTTGACGCGCTTGTCGAGGCGGTAGTCGGCAAGGTTGAGCGCCGCGAGCTCGAGCGCCGCCGGCGAGATGTCGCTGGCCACCACCGTGGCATCGTCGAACAGCGACGCCGCGATGATGGCAAGGCTGCCGCCGCCGGTGCACAGGTCGAGGATGCGCAACGGCCGCGCCGCGCCGTCCCCGTCTTCGTTGCCGCGCTCGAGCGCCGGCAGGAACGACGTCAGCGTTCCCTGCCGCAATGCCTCGGCGATCAGCGATCGCGGCACCAGGGCGCGCTCATCGCAGCGGAAGCGGTAACCCATCAGCCAGGCTTCACCGATCAGGTAGGCAAGCGGCTTGCGGCTCGCGCAGCGCAGCTCGATCAGCTCCAGTACCGCGCGCGCTTCGGGCCAGGCGACCGCCGCCTCCGCCAGCTCGCAGTAGTGTTCGATCGGCAGGTGCAGGGTCCAGCAGACCAGCCACACGGCCTCGTCGAAGGCATTGTCGGTGCCGTGTCCGAAGCCGACGCCGCTCTGGTCGAGGCGGCTGACCGCATGACGGACCAGATCGCGGACGCGGCGCACGCTGTTGATCGCATCGGCGCCGGTGGCGACGACGCGGCGCGGCGCATGCTCTGCCTTCGACATGAGTGGGGAACTCCTACGAGCCGCTGCCCTGGGCCTCGGCGGGAAGGAGGGCGGCGGCGAGCCGCTCGGCGGAAAAGCCGAGCAGCAGGCGGTCGGCAATCTCCACCACCGGACGCTTGATCAGCGTCGGATGGTCGAGCATCAGGTCGATGGCGCTGGTCTGGTCCACCGCCTGCGCCCGCAGCGAATCGTCGAGCGCGCGCCAGGTCAAGCCGCGGCGGTTGAGCAGCGAGTTCCAGGGCAGGTGGGTGCACCAGCGCTCGAGCATGCCGCGCTCCACGCCGTCGGCCCTGAAGTCATGAAACCGGAACTCGATCTCATTCTCCCGCAACCAGGCGAGCGTCTTGCGCACCTGGTCGCAGTTGGTGATTCCGTAGACGATGACAGCCATCAGATATTGAGCAGGAACTCCGAGAAGGAGGCGCCGTCGGGCTTGGCCGGGCTCTTCTCGGATGCAGGTTGGGCGACGGGCTGCTGCCTCGCCGCCTCCTCGGCGTGCGCCTGCAGGACGTCCGGCAGGGCGAGGCCGGCGGCCGCGGGCGCCGGCGCGCTCGCCGGTGTGCGATTTTCCAGCAGCCACAGCAGGTTGGTCGGCGAATCGCTGTTGGCCAGCGCATCGTCGCGCGACACCCTGCCGCTGAGGATGAGCTCGATCAGGGCTTCCTCGAAAGTGCGCGAGCCGACGGTCATGCTGTTGGCCATCGCCTCCTTGATCTCCGAGATCCGTCCCTGCTCGATCAGCTCCGACATGTGGTTGTTGTTGAGCAGCACTTCCACCGCCGGCACGCGGCCGCCGTCGAGCGAACGCAGCAGGCGTTGCGACACCACCGCGCGCAGCGTGGTGGAAAGGTCCGACAAGAGCACCCGCCGGTTCTCCGGCGAATAGAAGCTCACGATGCGGTTGAGCGCATGGCTCGCGCTGTTGGCGTGCATGGTGGCGAGCACCAGGTGGCCGGACTGGGCGTAGGCGATGGCGGCGCCCATGGTCTCGACGTCGCGGATCTCGCCGATCAGGATGCAATCGGGCGCCTGCCGCAGCGCGTTCTTCAGCGCCGTGCGCAGGTCCGCCGTGTCGGTGCCGATCTGGCGCTGGTTGACGACCGAGCGCTTGTTCTTGAAGACGAACTCGATTGGATCCTCGAGCGTGAGGATGTGGCCGGTGCGCTGCGCGTTGCGGTAGTCGATCAGCGAGGCGAGGGTGGTGGTCTTGCCGGAGCCGGTGGCACCCACCACCAGGATCAGGCCGCGCTTCTGGAGGATCAGGTCGGTGAGCACCGGCGGCAGGCCGAGCGTCTCGAATGCCGGGACGTCCCCCGGGATGTAGCGCACCACCGCCGCGGTGCTGCCGCGCTGGCGGAAGATCGAGAAGCGGAAGCTGCCGACGTTCTTCAGGCCGTAGCCGAGGTTGAGCTCCTGCTCCTCGACGAAGGTCTCCCATTGCCGGTCGGTCACCACCTCGCGCAGCAGCGCCTCCACCTGCGTCTGGTCGAGCTTGTTCTGGTTGATCGGGACCGTGACGCCATTGAGCTTGATCTGGATGGGCGAGCCGACGGAAATGAACAGGTCGGAGGCGCGCTTGTCCGCCATCAACTCCAGGATCTTGTTCATCGCCATCGTCAGGCCTCTCCCATTGCCGTCTTGCCGGCTGCGCCTCAATCCCCGCGCAGCAGGTCGTTGATCGCTGTCTTCTCCCGGGTCTTGGCATCCACGCGCTTGACGATGACCGCGCACGCGAGGCTGTGGCTGCCGTCTGCGGAGGGCAGGCTGCCCGGCACCACCACCGAGCCGGACGGCACCCGTCCGTAGTGGATCGTGCCGGTGGCGCGCTCGTAGATCCGCGTCGACTGACTGAGGAAAACGCCCATTGCCAGAACCGAGTTCTCTTCGACGATCACTCCCTCGACGACCTCCGAGCGGGCGCCGATGAAGCAGTTGTCCTCGATGATCGTCGGGTTCGCCTGCAGCGGCTTGAGAACCCCACCGATACCGACACCGCCGGAGAGATGGACGTTCCTGCCGATCTGCGCGCACGAGCCCACCGTGGCCCAGGTATCGACCATCGTGCCCTCGTCGACATACGCCCCGATGTTGACGTAGGACGGCATCAGCACAACGTTGCGACCGATGAACGAGCCACGACGAGCGACCGCAGGCGGCACCACCCGGTAGCCGCCGGCCGCGAAATCCGCTTCGCTCATGGCGGCGAACTTGGTGGGAACCTTGTCGTAGTACTGCAGCTCGCAGCCGGCCATGACCTGGTTGTCCGCCAGTCTGAAGGACAGCAGGACCGCCTTCTTGATCCACTGGTGCACCGTCCAGCGGGATTCGCCGGCGCCGCCTGCTTCGCGGGAGGCAACCCTGAGCCGGCCGTGGTCGAGGTCCTCGATGACCGACTCGACAGCCTGCCGGACCTCGGCCAGCGCGGTCTTGGGGTTCAGGTTGGCGCGATCCTCCCACGCGGATTCGATTACGGCTTCTCGTGCGTCGCTCATCGGTCGTTCTTCCACAGACATTGGTCAGAGTGTATGGGATACCCGCCGGCCGGTCTCGGCCCACGACGGGCGAGGGCTGCGCTGGCCGCCGGCGCTTTCGTCGCCCCGCGCCTGCGCTGCCTGCCATCACCGCCCGGGAAGCCGGGATCTGGCGCCGATTGGGGGAGGGTCGTCTACGGCCGGCTCGCCGTCGTTCCGGTGCTTCCGGGTTCGTGCCGCCATTTTACCGGCAAGCGGGGCGTCGCCCGGTGCGGCCGTTCCGGTAACTGCACCCGGGCGGGCGGCTGGGCGCCGCGATGCCCCGCACGGCAACTGTTGCCAAAGTACCTGCATCGAGCAGGCTACGGTCGACGTCCGTCGCTAATCCGGAACCACCCGCGGGAGAATCGGGACGTCAGCGGAACTCGGCCAGCAACTGGCAAACGCGCCTGGCGCCCTCGACGCAGGATTCGACATCCTCCACCAGGGCCAGCCGCACGTAACCGGCGCCAGGATTGACGCCCCCGCCGGCGGCAGGCCCGCCGCGGCCGAGATAGCTGCCCGGGAGCACCAAGGTGGCCAGCTCGTGGTTGAGCCGCCAGGTGAACAGGGCGTCGTCGCCGCCGGGGACCGGCAACCAGAGGTAGAAGCCGGCCTGGGGCCGCTGTACCGGTGCCTGCCCGGCGATGAGCGGCACGACCGCGTCGAACTTCTCGCGGTAGAGACGACGGTTGTCGACGACGTGCTGCTCGTCCTGCCAGGCGGCGATGGACGCGGCCTGCACGGCCGGGCTCATGGCGCTGCCGTGGTAGGTCCGGTACTTCAGGAAGGCCGCCAGCAGCCCGGCATCGCCGGCCACGAAGCCCGAGCGCATGCCGGGCACGTTGGAGCGCTTGGAGAGGCTCGAGAACACGACCAGGCGCGGATGTCCCTGGCGACCGAGCCGCTGGCTCGCCGCCAGCCCGCTCAGCGGCGGATCCGCTTCGTCGAGGTAGATCTCCGAATAGCACTCGTCCGACGCGATCACGAAGCCGTAGCGGTCGGAAAGCTCGAACAAAAGCTGCCATTCGGCCATCGGCATCACCGCGCCGGTGGGGTTGCCGGGCGAGCAGACGAAGACCAGCTGCGTGCGCGCCCACACCTCGGCAGGCACCGCCGACCAGTCGCAGCGCAAGCCGTTGGCCGGCGACTGGTCGACCAGGTGCACCGTGGCGCCGGCCAGCAGCGCCGCACCCTCGTAGATCTGGTAGAACGGATTGGGCGCGACCACGAGCGCGCCGGGTTTCGGGTCGATCACCACCTGCGCGAACGCGAACAAGGCCTCGCGCGAGCCGTTGACCGGCAGGACCTGGGTGGTCGCATCGAGCTTGACCTGATGGCGACGTTCGATCCAGCCGCCGATGGCCTCGCGCAGCGCCGGCGTGCCGGCGGTGGCCGGATAGGACGACAGGCCCGCCAGCGCGCCGATCAGGGCCTGCTTGATGGGCGCGGGCGTAGCATGCCGCGGCTCGCCGATCGACAGGTTGACGAAGCGCTGCGGCACCGGCCGCTGCGACGCCGTCCGTGGCGCACCCACTGCGTCGGCCGGTTGCGCGAGCAGCGCGCGCAGTCGCTCGAAAGGATACGGGTGGAGCAGATCCAGTCTCGGGTTCATCCGCGCTTCAGCCTCGCACGCTGGCGTTGCCGCCGCCGCTCTCGAGAGCGGCGCCAAGCGGCGTCCCGGGGGCCGGCTTCCAGCCGCGCTTGCGGTGCTCCGCGACGACCGTGGTGTACAGCCCGCCGCGCACGTACCACTTGGCGGTGAGCCGCAGGAAGCGCGGCATGATGCGGGCAACCATCTGGTCGAGGATCTCGTTGGTCACCGCCTCATGGAAGACGCCGCGATCACGGAACGACCAGAAGTAGAGCTTCAGCCCCTTCAGCTCGAGATTGAGCTTGTCCGGGATGTAGTCCAGCACCAGCGTCGCGAAGTCCGGCTGGCCGGTCAGGGGGCAGAGGCAGGTGAACTCGGGACACTCGATGTGCACCAGGTAGTCGCGTGCCGGCGAGGGATTGGGAAAGACGGGCAGTTCGGTGCTCGGTTGGCTCGGCATGTCGGGGCATGGCCTGCGGGCAGGCCGCAGTTCTGATGGCAGCGGGGTGGGGCAGCGTGTCGCCCACTGCCGTCGGGACGCGAGATGGTAGTTGGTATTATACGAGCCGGTTTGACGATCACGGCGGCCGGAACAGCGGCCGATGTCCAATACTCCAGAGGCTTTCAGTGCGCCTTAAGCAGGTCAAACTCGCCGGTTTCAAGTCCTTCTGCGATCCCACCACCTTCGATCTGCCCGGCCAGCTGGTTGGCGTGGTCGGGCCCAATGGCTGCGGCAAGTCCAACATCATCGATGCCGCCCGCTGGGTGCTGGGCGAATCGCGCGCCGCCGAGTTGCGCGGCGAGTCGATGCAGGACGTGATCTTCAACGGCTCTGGCGAACGCAAGCCCGCGTCGCGCGCCAGCGTCGAGATGGTCTTCGACAATTCGATGGGTCGCGTCGGCGGCGCCTGGAGCGGCTTTGCCGAGATCTCGGTCAAGCGCGTGCTGACCCGTGACGGCCAGTCCACCTACCTGATCAACCAGCAGGTCGTGCGACGCAAGGACGTGCACGACATCTTCCTCGGCACCGGCCTCGGGCCGCGCGCCTACGCGATCATCGGCCAGGGCACCATCTCGCGCATCATCGAAGCCAAGCCCGACGAGCTGCGGGTGTTCTTCGAGGAGGCCGCCGGCGTCTCCAAGTACAAGGAGCGGCGCAAGGAAACCGAGAACCGGCTCGCGGATACCCGTGACAACCTGACGCGCGTCGAGGACATCCTGCGCGAGCTCAACGGACAGATCGAGAAGCTCGACCAGCAGGCGGAGGTCGCAGGCCAGTTCCGCGCCTTCGAGGGCGAGCGCAACGACAAGCAGCAGTGGCTCTGGCTGATCCGGCGCGACGACGCGCTGGCGGAGCAGGCGCGGATCGAGAAGGAAGCGGCCGATATCGACCTGGCCATCGAATCGCAGCAGGCACAGCTGCGCTCGATCGAGGCACAGCTCGCGCAGCATCGCGAGGAGGTGCATCAGTCGGCCGACGAAGTCAGCCGCTGCCAGGCCGCCTTCTACGAGGTCAACAGCCGCATCGCCACGCTCGAGAGCCAGATCCGGCTGGTGACCCAGAGCCGTGGCCAGCTCAACGAGCGCATCGCCGCGCTCGGCAACCAGATCGAGAGCGCGCGCAGCCTGTCCGGCAGCGGCGCGACCCAGCTGGCCGGCATCGATACGCAGCTCGAGGAAGCCCAGGAGCGCACCGCGGCCGCGCAGGAGCGGGTTGCCCAGGCCGAGGAACGCCTGGCGCAGACGCGCGAGCGCGACCAGCAGACCCGCGAGGCGGTCGATCATGCCCGCCATGCGCTGAACGAGGCGCAGCGCGCCCATCAGGTGCTGGAAGTGCGCCGCCATTCCATCGAGGAGGCCGTCGGCTCGCTGACCCAGCGCCAGTCGCGCCTGCAAGCGGAGCTCGACCGCCTCGACGCGGCGCCGCTGGAGGAGCTCGAGCGCCTCGCGATGGAGCTCGAGGCGGCGCGCGAGCAGGAAGTGGCCAGTGCGCAGGAACAGGAAACCCTCGAGGCGAAGGGTCGGCAGGTGGATGCGCAGCGCGAGCCGGCGCAGCAGCAGCTGCGCGCCGCGGTGAGCAAGACTTCCACCATCGAGGCCCGTATCAGCGCGCTGTCGGAGTTGCAGGCGCGCATGCATAGCGAGCAGAAGGTCAAGCCCTGGCTGCAGCGCCACGGCATCGGCGACAACGTCGAGCGGATCTGGCAGCGGGTCAGCATCGAGCCCGAATGGGAGCTGGCGGTGGAAGCGGCCCTGCGCGAGCGGGTCCACAGCCTGGAGATCGGGGATCCGGAGCAGCTTGCCCGCATGCTCGACGACAGCCCGCCCGGAAAGGTCGGCCTGTTCCTGCGCAACCGGATCGAGAACGCCAGCTTCGCCGCGCCGGGCGCGGCGGCGCCCGAACGTTCGCTGACCCCCTTGGCGGCGATGGTCAAGACCCAGGACCAGCAGCTCGGCCGCCTCATCGGCGAGTGGCTCGGCGGCTTCTTCGCCGCCGACACCGCGGAGCAGGCCTTCGCCGCCCGCAGCGACCTGCCGCCGGGCAGTCGCTTCGTGGTCAAGGCGGGCCATGCCATCGGCCGCTTCGATGTCTCGCTGTTCGCGCTCGATTCCGACGAGGACGGCGTCCTGGCCCGCCAGCAGGAGTTGCAGAATCTCGCCCGCGAGCATCGCGCGCAACGACTGCTCACCGATGAAGCGCGCCAGCATGCCGAGCGCATCGAGGCGGAGGCGGCGGCGCTGCTGGCGCAGATCGGCCAGTCCCGCGACGCCCATGCCCGCGCGCTGCGACGGGCCTCCACGGCCGCCATCGAGCACGACCGCATGGCGCAGGCGGTGAGCCAGCGCGCCGCCACCCACGAGCGCCTGGCCGGCGAGCTGGCCGAGATCGCCGAGCAGCTCGCTGCCCGCGCCGAGGCGGGCGACGAAGCGCAGGCGGAGCTCGCGCAGCTCGAAGCAGCCGCCGAGACCCATGCGGCGGAGCTGGAACGCATCCGCCAGGACGCCGAAGGCGCCGCCGAGGCGCTGGCAGGGGCTCGCAGCGAGGCGCAGGCCGCCGAGCTCGGCTTGCAGGAGAGCAGCTTTGCGGTCCGCTCGGCGGAGCAGCAGGCCGCCAACCTGCGCCAGCAGATCGCCATGGCCGAGGACAACCTGGTCAAGTCGCTGGCGGAGCAGCAGCGCCTGCAGGACGATCTTGCGCAGCTCTCCGACGAGGAGGCGCGCCTGCAGCTCGAGCAGTGCCTCGAGGAACGGCTGGCCGCCGAACACGCGCTGAGCGAGGCCCGGGGCAGGGCGGACGAGCTGTCGGGCGCGCTGCGCCGGCTCGACGAGGAGCGGCTGCGGCTCGAGCGCGGCCAGGATCCGCTGCGCAGCCAGATCACCGAGCTCAAGCTGAAGGAGCAGGCGGCGCGGCTCACTGCCGAGCAGATGGCGCAATCGCTGGTCGAAGCCAATGCCGACGAAGCCGACCTGGCGCAGCGCTTGGCTCAGCAGCCCAACCGGCCCAAGCCAGGCTGGCTGCAGGCCGAGGTCGGAAGGCTCAACCAGGCGATCGCCCGCCTCGGACCGGTCAATCTCGCGGCGCTCGACGAGGTCGTCGCCGCGCGCGAACGGCAGACCTTCCTGGCAAGCCAGTCGGCGGACCTGTTCGAGGCGATGACCACGCTCGAGAACGCCATCCGCACCATCGACCAGGAATCGCGGGCGCTGCTGCAGCAGACCTACGACACGGTCAACAGCGAATTCGGCAGGCTCTTCCCGATGCTGTTCGGCGGCGGCGACGCCCGGCTGGTGCTGACCGGCGGCGAGATCCTCGATGCCGGCGTGCAGGTGGTGGCGCAGCCGCCCGGCAAGAAGAACGCCTCGATCCACCTGCTGTCGGGCGGCGAGAAGGCGCTCACCGCGATCGCGCTGGTGTTCGCCATCTTCAAGCTCAACCCGGCGCCGTTCTGCCTGCTCGACGAGGTCGACGCGCCGCTCGACGACGCCAACACCGAGCGCTATTCGCGCATGGTCAAGTCGATGGCCGGCGAGACGCAATTCCTCTTCATCACCCACAACAAGATCGCCATGGAGATGGCCGAGCAACTGATCGGCGTCACCATGCAGGAGCGTGGCGTGTCGCGGCTGGTGGCAGTCGACCTCATGTCGGCGGCGAAGATGGCGGAAGCGGCATGAGCGCCCCCGCACGGCCGCCCGAAGGGGGCGCGACCTCCCTCGGGGGCGCAGCCGGACACGAACGGTCCCTGCGGACCGTTCGTGCCTGCGAAGCGACCCGGGCCTCTGGCCCGGGGCTCCATGTCGCGCTTCGCGACAGGAGGGTGGTTCAATGAGCACGTTGGGTATCAGCATCATTGCGCTGGTCGCCGTCGTGGTCGGCCTGGTGCTGGTGTTCAACCTCTGGCAGGCTCGCGCCAACCGGCGCCTGCTGCGCGAGGACGAGCGGTTCGACGAGCACTTCGACGCCCGTCGGGGCGCCGGCCACGAACGCCACGGCGCGGCAGGCGCTGCGCGCGACCCCCGCGGCGGGCGCGCCAAGCC
>JAEZQX010000163.1 GCA_023441105.1 Pseudomonadota bacterium
CGGGGAGTTTCGGTGACGCGCCTTGCAACGGTCGTAACCGATTGAATTCCAGAAACTTAGGAGATTGATCAATGAAGAAATCGCTTCTCGCGCTGGCCGTTGCGGCAGCTTTGCCCGCAGTTGCGCAGGCGCAGACCAACATCGTGTTGAACGGTAGCATCGACCAGGCCTTGGAGTGGATTGACCCGGATCTGCCCGGCGTCGACAGCGACGTGCGGGTGACCAACGGCGTGTGGAGCGGTTCCCGGTTTGCCATCAGCGGTACGGAAGAGCTCGGCGGCGGTCTGAAGGGCATCTTCAACATCGAGCACCGTCTGTCGCCGGACACCGGCACGGTCACTTCCGGCGCCACGTTCTGGGCTGGTCAGGCTTGGGTTGGTCTGCAAGGCGGCTTCGGTGCCATCCGCATGGGTCGTCAGTACACCCCGATGTTCCGTGCGTTGGCCCCTGGAGACACCACCGGCTACAGCTGGTACAACAACCCGGTCGGCCTGGCTGGTACCGCCATCCGCTTCAACAACGACCTGTCCTACCAGTCGCCGAGCCTGGGCGGCTTCACCATCCACGCAGCCTACGCTCCGGGTGAAGGTGATCCGACTCTGACCGGCCTGGGCACCACCGCTGTTCCTGGCGACACCAAGGTTGGTGACGCACTGGGTATCGCCGGTGTCGGTTCGTTCGGTCCTGTGAACTTCGGTATCGGCTACCACAACATCGACGCTGGTGACGTAGTCCCGGGTGCTGACGACACGACCGAGATCGGTGCGTCCGTCGGTGCCAAGTTCGGCAACTTCGGCGTCGGCCTGCTGTACGCACAGAAGGAAGTCAACAACGACAAGACCAAGGCCTACGGCTTCACCGGTAGCGCCGGTTTCGGTCCTGGCACGGTGTACCTGGTCCTGAAGCGCACCGAGCTGGTCAACGACCTCAATGACGACGCGATCGGCCTGACCTACTCGCACGGCCTGTCCAAGCGCACCTTCGTGTACGCGTCGGTGGGTCTCAACAGGATCGAAACGACCATCGGCGAAGACGTCCGTCCGAAGGCTTTCGCCCTGGGTGTCCGTCACTTCTTCTGATCGACTCCTACCGAGTTTCATCAGTTCAAACGCCGGGGCTCACGCCCCGGCGTTTTTCTTTTGGTGCTCGAGAAAGCGACGTCGACCGGGGTCACGGCCTCGCCGCGCTTGCGGATGCGAGGCGTGCATCCCAAACTGTTTCAGGCTTAAACTATCCGCATGGCCCCGCCAGCGCTCGACCACGAGACCCGCCTGTCCAGCGACGACCACATGGCGTTGCGCCTCTGGCTGCGCCTGCTCACCTGCGGTAACCTGATCGAGACCACCATCCGCCGCAGGCTGCAGCAGGAATTCGAGATGACCCTGCCGCGTTTCGACCTCCTGGCCCAGCTGGACCGCGCCGACGGGCTGAAGATGAGCGAGCTCAGCCGGCGGCTGATGGTCACCAGCGGCAACGTCACCGGCATCGCCGACCAGCTCGAGCGCGATGGCTGGCTCACTCGCGAAGCCGACCTGGAGGACCGGCGCGCCACCCGGCTGCGCCTGACCGAGCGCGGCCGCAAGCGCTTTCGGGCCATGGCGCGGGTGCATGAAACCTGGGTCATCGAGCTGATGGGTTCGCTCGACCGCGGCGAGCAACGCGAACTGCAACGACTGCTTGGCAAGCTCAAGCAGTCCCCTTCAATGACCGGCGCCGCCCTGCCCGCCCGGGCCGGGCGCGCCGCAATCCGACAGGACCAACGATGAATTCACCCGTCAATCAGGCCACCCGCTTCGCGGCCGCCGTCTACCAGGCCAAGCACTTCCTCTGGCGCATGGAGAAGGACGTCGGCATCCTCACGCTGAACCGGCCGGACCGCAAGAACCCGCTCACCTTCGATTCCTACGAGGAAATGCGCGAGTTGTTCCGCGCCCTCCCCTACGCCAACGACGTCAAGGCCGTGGTGCTGGCCGGCGAAGGCGGCAACTTCTGCTCCGGCGGCGACGTGCACGAGATCATCGGGCCGCTGGTCGGCATGCGCATGCCGCAACTGCTGGAGTTCACGCGGATGACGGGCGACCTGGTGCTGGCGATGCGCAAGGCCCCCCAGCCGATCGTCGCCGCCATCGACGGCGTCTGTGCCGGGGCGGGCGCGATGCTGGCGCTGGCGAGCGACTTCCGGCTCGGCACCGCCCGTGCCAAGACTGCCTTCCTGTTCACCCGGGTCGGGCTTGCCGGCTGCGACATGGGCGCCTGCACCTTGCTGCCGCGGCTGATCGGCCAGGGCCGGGCCAGCGAGTTGCTCTTCACCGGCCGGTCGATGTCTGCCGACGAGGGGGCCGCCTGGGGCTTCTACAACCGGATCGTTGCGGAAGCCGACCTCCTGGCCGAAGCCTCGGCGCTCGCCCGCAGCCTCGCCGAAGGGCCGACCTTCGCCCATGGAATGACCAAGACCATGCTCAACCAGGAATGGTCGATGACCATCGAGCAGGCAATCGAAGCCGAGGCGCAGGCGCAGGCGATCTGCATGCAGACCAGGGACTTCGAACGCGCCTACACCGCATTCGCCGCCAAGTCGCGCCCCGCCTTCCAGGGGGATTGATGCGCACCACCGCCCGGCAGGAGGTAGTCCGATGACCGCTGGCCATTCTCCCGTCCATCTCGAAGCCCCGCCGCCGGATTACCTGGCGTCCTGCCTCGAGCTGCCGTTCTTCGATCCCGCCCATGCCGAGCTCGCGCGGCAGGCCCACGATTGGGCGCAGGCCTCGCTGGCGAACATCGCCGGCGGCGTCGCCGACCTCGACGCGCACTGCCGCGCACTGGTGAAGTCGCTGGGCAATGCCGGCCTGCTGCGCTACTGCGTGCCGCGCGCCTGGGGCGGCGCGCTCGAAGCGCTCGATTCGCGCTCGATCTGCCTGCTGCGCGAATCGCTCGGCTACCACGATGCGCTCGCCGACTTCGCCCTGGCGATGCAGGGGCTAGGCAGCGGGGCCATCGCCCTGGGCGGCAGCGACGACCTGCGCCATCGCTATCTCCCGCGAGTGGCCGAGGGCGAGTGGATCGCCGCCTTCGCGCTCTCCGAGCCGGATGCCGGTTCGGACGTTGCCGCGATGGCCACCCGCGCGCGCCGCGACGGCGACGACTGGGTGATCGACGGCCGCAAGACCTGGATCTCCAACGGCGGCATCGCCAGCTTCTATACGCTGTTCGCCCGCACCGCCGACGAACCCGGGGCCCGCGGCATCAGCGCCTTCGTGGTCGATGCCGATACGCCCGGGCTGCGGATCGCCGAGCGCATCGACGTCGTCGCCCCGCACCCGCTGGCAACGCTCGAATTCAGCGGCTGCCGGATCCCCGGCGACCGGCTGCTCGGCAAGGAAGGCGAGGGCTTCAAGCTGGCGATGGCGACGCTCGACATCTTCCGCGCCTCGGTCGCGGCTGCCGCCCTCGGCCTCGCACGGCGCGCCCTCGCCGAGGCCCTTGCCCACGCGCGGCAGCGCCGGATGTTCGGCCAGACACTGGCGGACTTCCAGATGACGCAGGCGGCACTGGCCGACATGGCGACGGCCATCGACAGCGCCATGCTGCTCACCTATCGCGCCGCCTGGCTGCGCGACATCGACGTGCAGCGGTCGGCTGGTGGCGGGCAGGCTGCCGGCCGTCCCGCCGCGCCCCGTCGGATCACCCGCGAGCCGGCGATGGCGAAGATGGTCGCCACCGAGAACGCGCAGCAGGTGATCGATCGCGCGGTGCAGATGTTCGGTGGCCACGGCGTGCGGCAGGGCTCGATCGTCGAACGCCTCTATCGCGAGATCAGGTCGCTGCGCATCTACGAAGGCGCCACCGAAGTGCAGAAGCTGATCATCGCCAGGGACCTCTTGAAGACGGGAAATTGAGAACATGTTCAGAACCGGCCACGTCGACCTGTTTGCCCGCGACCACCTGCCGAGCAAGGAGCTGCAGCCCGACCTGATCTTCGAGCGGCCGGAGGTCCAGTACCCCGAGCGGCTCAACGCCGCGGTGGAGCTGCTCGACCGGCGGGTCGAGCAAGGCGACGGCGAGCGCATCGCCCTTCGCACCGACGACGCGGTCTGCAGCTATCGGCAGCTGCAGCACCAGGTCAACCGCATCGCCCATGTCCTGCGCAACGACATGAGCCTCGTGCCCGGCAACCGGGTGCTGCTGCGCGGCGCGAACAATCCGATGATGGCGGCCTGCTTCCTGGCCGTGCTCAAGGCCGGACTGATCGCGGTGCCGACGATGCCGCTGCTGCGCGCGCGCGAGCTGCACACCATCCTCGAGAAAGCCAACGTCAGCGCCGCGTTGTGCGACATCCGCCTGAAGGACGAGCTGGTGTCGGCGCAGGCGAACAGCCCGCTGCAGCAGGTGCTCTATTTCAACGACGGCGACGGCACCACGCCGGCCGGCGGCTCGCTCGAGGCAGTCTGCGCCGGACGGCCGCACGAGTTTCCAGCCTGCGATACGGCGCAGGACGACATCTGCCTGATCGCCTTCACCTCCGGGACCACCGGCCAGCCCAAGGGCACCATGCACATGCATCGCGATGTCCTGGCGATGTGCGACCTGTTTCCGCGCTCGGTGCTCAAGCCCGATGCCGACGACATCTTCTGCGGCACGCCGCCGCTCGCCTTCACCTTCGGCCTGGGCGGCATGCTGTGCTTTCCGCTGCGCGTCAGCGCCTCGGTGCTGCTGATCGAGCGCGCCACGCCCGACAGCCTGCTGGCGGCAATCGCCCGGCACCGGGCCACCATCCTGTTCACCGCGCCGACCTTCTACCGCCAGATGGCCACGCTGGCGGCCAACCACGACATCTCGTCGCTGAAGAAGTGCGTATCGGCCGGCGAGGCGCTGCCGGACGCCACCCGGCAGCTGTGGCGGGAGGCGACCGGCATCGAGATGATCGACGGCATCGGGGCGACCGAGATGATCCACATCTTCATCTCGGCGGCAGGCAAGGACGTGCGCCCGGGCGCCATCGGCAAGGTCGTGCCCGGCTACGAGGCCCGCATCGTCGACGAGGACATGAAGAACCTGCCGCCGGGCAAGGTCGGCAAGCTGGCGGTGCGGGGGCCCACCGGCTGCCGCTACCTGGCCGACGAGCGCCAGCGAGACTACGTGAAGGACGGCTGGAACCTGCCGGGCGACACCTTCACGATGGACGAGGATGGCTACCTGTTCTACCAGGCGCGTTCCGACGACATGATCATCTCGGCCGGCTACAACATCGCCGGGCCCGAAGTGGAGGATGCGCTGCTGTCACATCCGGCGGTGGCCGAATGCGGCGTGATCGGCGTCGCCGACAGCGAGCGCGGCCAGGCGGTGAAGGCCTTCGTGGTGGTGCGGCCTGGTTTTTCGCCGCGCCCTGAGCTGGCACGCAAGCTCCAGGATCACGTCAAGGAGGTCATCGCGCCCTACAAGTATCCGCGGCAGGTCGAATTCGTCGAGAGCCTGCCGCGCACCGAGACCGGCAAGCTGCAGCGCTTCAGGCTCCGGCAGATGTAGGCTTCTTGGTCCGCAGCTCGCGGCGCAGGATCTTGCCGACATTGGTCTTCGGCAGCTCGCTGCGGAATTCGATGTGCCGCGGCTTCTTGTAGCCGGTGAGATTCTTGGCGAAGTACTCCTGCAGGTCCTTCTCGGTCAGCGAAGGATCGCGCTTGACCACGAACAGCTTGACCGCCTCGCCGGTCTTGTCGTCCGGCACGCCGATCGCGGCGCATTCCAGCACGCCGGGATGGCTGGCCACCACGTCCTCCACCTCGTTGGGATAGACGTTGAAGCCGGACACCAGGATCATGTCCTTCTTGCGGTCGATGATCCGGATGTAGCCACGCTCGTCCATGATGCCGATGTCGCCGGACTTGAAGAAGCCGTCGGCGGTCATGACCATGGCCGTCTCGTCCGGGCGCTGCCAGTAGCCGGCCATCACCTGCGGCCCGCGAATGGCGATCTCGCCGGGTTGGCCCAGCGGCATCGGCCTGCCGTCGTCGTCGATGATCATGACCTCGGTGGAAGGCAGCGGCATCCCGATGGTCCCGGTGTAGGCGTCGGTGTCCGTGGGATTGCAGGTGGCCGACGGCGATGTCTCCGACAGTCCGTAGCCTTCGCAGATCGGGCAGCCGGTCAGCTTGAGCCACTTGTCGGCGACCGCCTTCTGCACCGCCATGCCGCCGCCGTTGGAGACCCGCAGCTGCGAGAAATCAAGCTTGCGGAACGCCTCGTTGTCGGCCAGCACGTTGTAGAGCGTGTTGACCGCCGGGAACAGCGTGATCTTGTGCGGCTTGAGCGCCTCCACCACGGCCGGCAGGTCGCGCGGATTCGGGATCAGGATGTTCTTGGCGCCGGTACGCATGCCGAGCAGGCAGCAGACGGTCAGGGCGAAGATGTGGTACAGCGGCAGGGCACAGGCGATGACCGACTGCTCCGGCGGCGGCGGCTTTTTCGGATTGGTCAGCGCCGGCTGCATCCATGCTTCCGACTGCAGCACGTTGGCGACGATGTTGCGATGGAGCAGCGTCGCTCCCTTGGAGATCCCGGTGGTTCCCCCGGTGTACTGCAGGAACGCCGGATCATCGGGGCCGGCGCTCGACGGTGTCAGCTGCAGGCGCGCGCCCTCCGCGACGGCGGCATTGAAGCGGACCGCGTTCGGCAGCGTGTACGCCGGCACCATCTTCTTGACGTTGCGCACGACGAAGTTGACCACCGTCCCCTTGAGCAGGCCGAACAGGTCGCCCATGCTCGCCACCACCACATGCTTGACATGCGATTTCGCGATCACCTGCTCCAGGGTGTTGGCGAAGTTCTCCAGGATGACGATGGCTTCCGCACCCGAGTCGTTCAGCTGGTGCGCGAGCTCGCGCGGCGTGTAGAGCGGGTTGACGTTGACCACCACATAGCCGGCCCGCAGCACCGCGGCGATGGCGACCGGATTCTGCAGGATGTTGGGCATCATCAGCGCCACCCGCGCGCCCCTGGACAGCCCGCGCGACTGCAGCCAGGCGGCCAGGCTGCGCGACAGGTCGTCGACCTCGCGGAAGGTCATCGCCTTGCCCATGCTGACATAGGCATCGCGTTGACCGAACTTGCGGAAAGCCTCCTCGATCAGCTCGGCGAGCGAGCGGTACTGCGACGCGTCGATGTCTGCCGGCACCCCGGCAGGATAGTTCTTGAGCCAGAAGCGCTCCATGTCCCCTCTCCCGATGTCTCGTCTGATTCTG
This sequence comes from Pseudomonadota bacterium, assembly GCA_023441105.1. The sequence goes on from JAEZQX010000163.1 coordinate 7,236, forward strand.
GAGTTCTTGTCGTCCCCGGGCCTGCCGCCCCTGCGCCGCGGGCTCCCCGGATCACCCCCGAGCCTTGGTGCGGGCCGGCTGTCGGTCAGTGATAGGCCCGGATGGTAGCGCCTGTCACCGGCTCGCGCGCATGCAGGTCGCCCGGTGCGGGCGTGGTGACGCTGTCGTCGCGCAGGTGCGCCACCTGGTCACGCGCCGGCAGCGCCTGAACCTCGCGCGCCTGCGGGCTGCGCAGCAAGCCGTCGACGCCGTCGCCGGTGGCAAGCGGCCTCTCCGGCGCGCGCGCCTCCTCCGGCGAACGCAGCAGCGGCGCCCGCTCCTTGACGGCGTCGAGCTCGTCAGTGCCCATCAGCCGGTCGCTGCGCCTGACCAGGAAGGCCTGGCGCTCGGCGCGATCCAGCGCCGCCACCTCCCCAACCTTCACGTAGAAGCGCGCGAAATCCTCGCCGCTCTCCTCGAACAACTGGCGGAACACCGGCACCCAGGTGGTGTAGGTGGCGACCGAGCCGAGGTGGGCATTGCCGAGCGGGCGGCTGAACCAGCGGTCGTAGCCGGCGAAGCCGGCCCAGGGGCCCGCGCGCATCTCCTGGTATTCCGCCTTCAGCGATTCGAACACCTTGCGCTTGCCTTCGCGCTTGTCTTCGTCGGACATGGTCGACGCATAGACGGCGGCGAGACGGTCGCGATGACGCCCGAGCAGCGCCAGGAACAGGTCGCGCCTCAGGCGCTGCTGCCGCCAGCTGAGGCGCTGCTCCGGCGTGCCGTGCAAGCCCAGCCAGCGTTCGACACCCAGCTGCTCGACCGCCGAGGCGAACGACTCGTTGAACATCGAATCACCCGGCACGTACACCACCTGGTGCGCCAGCTCATGGAAGACCAGGCGCGCGACTTCGGCATCGGGATAGTTGATGAACGTCGACAGCAGCGGGTCGTCGAGCCAGCCCAGCGTGGAATACGCCGGCACGCCGTTGATCTGCACATCCAGGCCCTGGGCCGACAATCGTGCCGCATAGGCTTCGGCCGCCTCGAGCGAGTAGTAGCCGCGGTAGGTCACGCAGCCGGCCACCGGGAAGCACCACTGGGTCAGCCGCAGGGACAGCTCGGGCGCCGCCACTACGCCCCAGGTGACGAATGGCTGCTTGAGGTCCGCGAAGCGCGTGTAGCTGCCGTTGTCCGGCAGGCCGAGGTCGCTGACCGCGAACCGCCGGATCCTGCTGGCGAGCTCGAGGCGCTCGCGGGTCCGCGCGTCCAGGCTCGGCTGCGCCAGCAGGTCGTCGATCGACTCGGCGCGCTGCATGATCGACAGGTGCCCGCTGACGGTCTGCCAGTAGTAGCCGATCCCCTCGGTGAAGCGATCGATGCCGGTGCCGAACACGCTGCAACCGGCGAACAGCAACGATCCGCCGATCGCCGCCAGCATCAGCATCGGCGACTTGCGAGGCCGGCGCCGCGATTCAGCAGGCTTCGATTTCAACCAGACAGTCATAGAAGCTCGGGCCTCGGCCCAGGTCGGTCAGGCGCTGATGCGTGACCATGTTGACGTTGCGACCGCCGGGGCTCAGCTTGTGCCACCAGACCCCGGGCACCATCACGACGCCGCGCCGGGCGGCATCGCTGACGACGGCCCGGGCCTGGAAGCTGCCGCGATCGTTGAACACCTTGACCAGGTCGCCGGAGGAGATGCCGCGACCGACTGCGTCGGCCGGATTGACATGGACCTGCTGCTCCTTGTCCGCGGCACGCAGGCTGGCGACATTGACGAAGGTCGAGTTGAGGAAATTGCGCGCCGGGGGCGAGATCATCGCTAGCGGATAGCGCGCCGCGAGCTCGGGATTGGAGGCGGCGGATTCATAGGGCGGCAGGTAGTCCGGCAGCGGATCCTCGCCAGCGGCCGCCAGCCGGCTGCTGAAGAACTGGACCTTGCCCGACGGCGTCGGGACTGTCTATTATACACATA
>JAEZQX010000419.1 GCA_023441105.1 Pseudomonadota bacterium
CGGCCACGCGGATGGAGGGAACGCCATCGTCGCCGAATTCGGCGATGCGGCCGGTGTCGATCCACAGCCGCCGCTCGATGCCGCCCTCGCGGCTGAGGTGGGTGTGACTGTCGTTCATCTCGCTGCCGGCACCGGCGGCAATGGCCGGATCCGCCGCCTTCGGCTTCGCCGGCAGGACGGCGATGCCCGCCCCCTCCGCCGCATGGCCGCGGGCCTGGGCGAAGGCCGCGGCCGGAATGCAGAGGTGGAGGGCGGCGACGACCGCCACGCCAATGCCGGCGCGCGGGGCGCGCAGGATGCCGCAGGTCATGGCCGGCCGTAGAAGGTGATGGACCAGCCGACGAAGTTGCCGACGTCCTGGCTCAACATGTCGGTGACTTCCAGAGTCCAGTTGTTGCTCGTGCCGATGACCGGCTCGTTGAGGTGTCGCACCGAACCGAAGGGATAGCTATTGTAGGCGCCGCAGTTGACGGGGTTCTCCGCGTCGTCATAGCAGATGTGGGCATCGGACAGCTCGCTGACCAGCCCTTGCGGGCTGCTCAGGCGGATGCGCAGGTCGCCGCTCTTGGGGTGCGTCGCCGTCAGCCGGACTTCCACGAATTCGATCTTGCCGATGCCGCAGGCGGGCACCGCGAGCGTGCTCGCGACTGGCTGCGGCACCGCCGCCGGTACGCCAGGCACCGGATCGGGCAGCGGCTGGTTGACCGTCCGGGGGAAGGGACCGCACTGGAGCAGCGAGGCGCGTCCGCCGACGCTGGCCCAGCCTTTCGATGCCGCCACGGCGGCAGCGGCGTCGACGACGCCGAAGCCGTACTTGTGCGAGAAGTTCAATCCCAGCGCGCTATGCCACTCCGGGTCCGGGACGCTGCCGCCGGCCGGCGGGAAGTCGTTCTGGCGCGCGGTGCTGGCGAGGATCAGCCTGACATCGCGCCAGGTGAGCTCCGGATTGACCGCCAGCATCAGCGCGATCACGCCGCTCAGCATCGGCGTGCTGGCGGAGGTGCCGGTGAAGTCGGACCGGTACTGGTTGCGGATCGCCGTGGTGGTGATGCGGGTATTGGTGAAGCCGTTGCTCGACTCGGGCGGCAGGTTCGACGACGGCGCGCAGACCAGCATGTTCGCGCCGCGCTCGCCGTAGAACGGCTGCCGGCCGTTGGCGTCGACGGCGCAGGTGGCGATGACGCCGAGCTTGTTGACGTAGCCGTCGTAGTTCGAATTCTCCCGCACGCACGGCTCGACAGCCGGCGTCGACTGCAGGTCCGGGTTGTAGCAGCCGCCGTTGCCGCTCGGGAAGACGTAGATGGCGCCCTTGCCGTTGCGGCCGACGGTGATGCCGCGTTCGATCGCCTCGATGAAGCTCGGCTCGGCCACGTGCAGGAAGCCGTCGTCGGGCGAGCCCCAGCTGTTGTTGAAGATGGAGTTGAGCCCGAGGTCGCGATTGAGCGCCTCCGAGACATCGGTATCCACCGATGTCGCCAGGGCGTTGTAGCCGACCAGCGCGGCCCGCGGCGCGACGCCGGCACCCCCGCGACCGTTCTGGTCGCGGGCCGCGATCAGCCCGGCCACCGACGTGCCGTGATTGTCGTTGGCGTTGCAGGGCAGGGGCCAGGCATTGCCGCGGCTGCTCCTGCGGTAGTTGAAGCTGGCGTCGGGGACGACGTTCGGCGCCAGGTCGTCGTGGGTCACCTCGATCGCATCGTCGATGACCGCCACCCGCACGCCCTCGCCGAGGGTGGACTGCCAGGCGGCGAACGCGCGCAAATCCTCGCCCGCGCGGCCGGTGACCGTGCCGTTGTTGTTGAGGTGCCATTGCTGCGCCAGCAGCGGATCGGTGCCGGTCAACAGCGGCGTGTCCGTCGGCGAGTACTGCAGCGGGCAGCTGGCGTCGTTCATCACGACCTGCGACGGCGCCGGCGCCGGAGCGGGCGACGGCGAGCCGCCGCCACCACCGCAGGCGGACAACAACCCCAACATGGTGCCTGCCAGCCAGCAGGCCGAGTGCCTTCGTTTCTGCATCTGCTTGTTGTCGTCGCTACCGGGACCGCGCCCGGCAGCCCGCCGGGCATCCGGCCGCCATTCGATCCATTATCGATGAACGCCTTCCCACCGTCCGACCGGGTGCAAGATCACAACGACCGTCCGGAGCGGATCGCCCTCCGCCGGTCGGTGATAAGCTCGGTGCCGCACTGCAACGAACCGCGCCTCGGCCGGCCCTACGATGAAGAAACTCAACTCGCTGCTCGTCGCCAACCGCTCGGAAATCGCCATCCGTGTAATGCGGGCCGCGGCCGAGCTCGGCATGCGAACGGTCGCCATCTACTCGCACGAGGACCGCTTCGCGCTGCACCGCTTCAAGGCGGACCAGAGCTACCTCGTTGGTCGCGGCCAGAAGCCGCTGCAGGCCTACCTGGACATCGACGGCATCATCCAGATCGCGCGCCGGGCGCGTGTCGATGCGATCCATCCGGGCTACGGCTTCCTGTCGGAGAATCCGGACTTCGCGCGTGCCTGCGCCCGCGCCGGCATCGCCTTCGTCGGTCCCACCCCCGAAGTGATGACGACGCTGGGCAACAAGGTGGCGGCGCGCAATGCCGCGGTGGCTGCCGGCGTGCCGGTGATGCCGGCCACCGCGCCGCTGCCGGCGGACGAGGCGCAGTGCCTGGCAATGGCCGCCGAGGTCGGGTATCCGCTGATGCTCAAGGCCAGCTGGGGCGGCGGCGGTCGCGGCATGCGGATCATCGCCAACGACGAGGACCTCAAGGCGCAATTGCCGGTGGCGCGGCGCGAGGCCGCGGCCGCTTTCGGCAACGACGAGGTGTACCTGGAGAAGCTGGTGCAGCGCGCCCACCATGTCGAGGTGCAGATCCTCGGCGACCGCCACGGCCAGATCGTGCACCTCTTCGAACGCGATTGCTCGGTGCAGCGGCGCAACCAGAAGGTGGTGGAACGCGCGCCTGCGCCATATCTCGACGCTGCCCGGCGTGGCGCATTGTGCGGGTCGGCGCTGAAGCTGGCCCGGGCGGTGGGCTACACGCATGCGGGCACCGTCGAGTTTCTGATGGATGCGGACACCGGCGAATACTACTTCATCGAGGTCAACCCCCGGATACAGGTGGAACATACGGTTACCGAGCAGGTCACCGGCATCGACATCGTCAAGGCGCAGATCCGCATCACCGAAGGCGCACGCATCGGCGTGCGGGACGACGTCCTCGACGACGCAGGCCGCCTCCAGGCGGCGGGCAGCGGCGTGCCGGCACAGGAGGAGATCCGCCTCAACGGCCACGCCCTCCAGTGCCGCATCACCACCGAAGATCCGGAGAACAACTTCACGCCCGACTATGGCCGCATCAGCGCTTATCGCAGCGCCGCCGGCTTCGGCATCCGCCTCGATGGCGGCACCGCCTACAGCGGCGCGGTGATCACGCCTTACTACGACTCGCTGCTGGTCAAGGTCACCGCCTGGGCACCGACCGCCGGCGAGGCGATCGCCCGCATGGACCGCGCACTGCGCGAATTCCGCATCCGCGGCGTGGCCACCAACCTGCAGTTCGTCGAGAACGTGATCAACCATGCCGACTTTGCCGCCGGCAGGGTGACCACGCGCTTCATCGACAGCACGCCGGCCCTGTTCCGCTTTGCGCGCCGGCGCGACCGCGCCACCCGATTGCTGCACTTTCTCGGCGACGTCACCGTCAATGGCCATCCCGACATGAAGGACAGGGTCGCGCCGGACCTCAGCCACGTCAGGCTTCGCCTGCCGGTCGAGCTGCCCGACGTGCCGCTGCCGCAGGGGTCGCGCGACCGCCTGCGCGAGCTCGGGCCGGCCGCCTTCGCGCGCTGGATGCGCGAACAGCCGCGAGCGCTGGTGACCGACACCACCATGCGCGATGCGCACCAGTCGCTGTTCGCGACGCGCATGCGCACCAACGACATGCTCGCGATCGCGCCCAGCTATGCGCAGCTGCTCGGGCAGCTGTTCTCGGTGGAGTGCTGGGGCGGCGCCACCTTCGACGTGAGCCTGCGCTTCCTCAAGGAAGATCCCTGGGAGCGCCTGCAGAAGCTGCGCGCCGCGATGCCCAACCTGCTGCTGCAGATGCTGCTGCGGGCCTCCAATGCGGTGGGCTACACCAACTATGCCGACAATGTCGTGCGCCATTTCGTGCAGCAGGCGGCGCGCGAAGGCATCGACCTGTTCCGGGTGTTCGATTCGCTCAACTGGGTGGAGAACATGCGCGTCGCGATCGATGCCGTGCTTGAAACCGGCGCCTTGTGCGAAGGCGCCATCTGCTATACCGCCGACCTCTTCGATGCCGAGCGTCCCAAGTACGATCTCGGCTATTACGTGAAGCTTGCGAAGCAGCTGGAACGCGCCGGCTGCCACATCCTCGGTATCAAGGACATGGCCGGCGTCTGCCGGCCGCGCGCCGCCGGCGCACTGGTGAAGGCATTGCGCGAGGAGACCGGGCTGCCGATCCACTTCCACACCCATGACACCAGCGGTGCGGCCGCCGCCAGCGTGCTCGCCGCAGTGCATGCCGGCGCCGATGCCTTCGATGCGGCGCTCGATTCGATGAGCGGCCTCACGTCGCAGCCGAACCTGAACTCGATCGTCGCGATGCTGCAGGGCGATGAGCGCGATCCGGGCCTGAGCCAGCAGGCGCTGCGCGAGGTGTCCGATTACTTCGAAGGCGTTCGACGCTGCTATGCGCCGTTCGAGTCCGACATCCGTTCCGGCACGGCCGACGTCTATCGCCACGAGATGCCGGGCGGCCAGTACACGAACCTGCGCGAGCAGGCGCGTGCCATCGGGCTCGAGCATCGCTGGCCCGAGGTGTCGCGAGCCTACGCGCAGGTGAACCAGTTGTTCGGCGACATCGTCAAGGTCACCCCGACCTCCAAGGTGGTGGGCGACATGGCGATCATGATGGTCGCCAACGACTTGTCGGCCGCCGATGTCGCCGACCCGCAGCGCGAAGTCGCCTTCCCGGAGAGCGTCGTCTCGCTGTTCCGCGGCGAGCTCGGCTTTCCGCCCGACGGCTTTCCCCCCGCACTGTCGCGCAAGGTCCTCAAGGAAGAGCCGCCTGCGCCCTATCGGCCCGGCGACCGGCTGCCGGCGGTCGATCTCGCGCAGGCGCACAAGGATGCCGAAAAGGTCGCCGGGCGCCAGCTCGCCGATCGCGACGTCTCCTCCTACCTGATGTATCCGAAAGTCTTCAAGGACTACTGGGAGCATCGCCGCACTTATGGCGATGTGAGCGTGCTGCCGACCTCGGCCTTCTTCTACGGCCTGCGCGAGCGCGAAGAGGTGGCGATCGATCTCGATCCGGGCAAGACCCTGATCGTGCGCCTGCAGGGCTCGTCGCCGCCCGACGAGGAGGGCGTGGTGCGCGTGTTCTTCGAGCTCAACGGCCAGCCGCGGACGATCCGCGTGCGCAAGGCCGGCGTCGCCGCAACCGTCGAGCCGCGCATCAAGGCGGAGAGCGGTAATCCGGCGCATGTCGCGGCGCCGATGCCGGGGATGGTCGTCACCGTGGCAGCACGCGCGGGACAGGCCGTCAAGAGCGGCGATCCGCTGCTATCGATCGAGGCGATGAAGATGGAATCGCAGATACGCGCGGAGCGCGATGCGACGGTGAAGGCCGTGCACGTGAAGTCCGGAGAGACAGTTAGCGCGCATGATCTGCTAATCGAGTTTAACTGACGGCCCGTTACAAAGCCGGCCGATCCAGCGTCCATCGGCCTTTTCAGCCGGTCACGGGTTCTCGTCCGCTTGAATCGCTGTAGAATCTGCCGTTCGCCTTGCGCCATGCCGAAAGTGCGGCATTGCTGCAAAGCGGTTGGTATGTTGGACACCGCACGATTGATGGGAAACCTCAAACGACCATACCGTCCGCGGCTTGGGCGGGACGACAGATGATCCATTACGTAGAGGGACTGAATGAACAAAAGCGAATTGATCGACACCATCTCGAGTGATGCGGATATCAGCAAGGCGGCTGCGGAACGGGCACTGACGTCGGCGCTTGGGGCCGTCATGAAGGCCGTCTCGAAGGGCGACCGGGTGACGCTGGTGGGCTTCGGCACGTTCTACGCAACCAAGCGGGCAGCGCGGCTCGGCCAGAATCCGCGCACGGGTGAGAAGATCAAGATCGCCGCGGCAACCGTGCCGAAGTTCAGCGCCGGTGCAGCATTCAAGGAAGCGGCGAACAAGAAGCGCAAGTAGGCGGGCGCAGCAAGCGGTTGCGAATCGGCCGGCGCCGGCGGCGCCCCAAACCATTAACGA
>JAEZQX010000428.1 GCA_023441105.1 Pseudomonadota bacterium
CTGCCGACGGCACGGCGCCCGCCCCGCTGTCGCTGCAGCTGGGCTTCGACGCGGATCTCGACGCGGCCGCGGCACCGTCGTCGCCGACGGAGTCGCAACCGGTCCCCGGCGCGCCTGCAGCTTCGCAAGCGGCCGAGCCGCCGTCCGCGGCGATGCTCGGTCGCGGCGCGCGGCCGCGGGTCGCGGTGTTGCGCGAGCAGGGCGTCAACAGCCAGCGCGAGATGGCCGCCGCCTTCGACCTCGCCGGCTTCGATGCCGACGACGTCCACATGAGCGACCTGATGGCCGGCCGCCACCGGCTGCAGGACTACCAGGTGCTGGTGGCCTGCGGCGGTTTTTCCTATGGCGACGTCCTCGGCGCCGGCGTCGGCTGGGCGAGGAGCGTGCTGTTCAACCAGCGCCTGGCAGAAGCCTTCAGCGTCTTCTTCAGCCGGCCGGACACGCTGTCGCTGGGCATCTGCAACGGCTGCCAGATGATGTCGCAGCTCAAGTCGCTGATCCCGGGTGCGGCGGCTTGGCCGCGTTTCGTGCGCAACCGCTCGGAGCAGTACGAGGCGCGGCTGGCGCAGGTCGAGGTCATGCCGTCGCCTTCGCTGCTGCTCGCCGGCATGGCCGGTTCGCGCCTGCCGATCGCGGTGGCGCATGGCGAAGGCCGGGTGCAGTTCGATGCTCCGGCGGGTGCGGCGGATTCGGCGGGAAGGGCGGGCAGGGCGCTGCCGGTGCTGCGTTTTGTCGACGGCGGCGGCGCGGCCACCGAACGCTATCCGCTCAACCCCAACGGGTCGGCGGGCGGACTCACCGGGTTCTGCAGCGAGGACGGCCGCGCGACCATCCTCATGCCGCATCCGGAACGGGTCTTCAGGCTCGCACAATGGTCGTGGTGTCCGCCGGAGCTGCGCGACAGCGGGCGGGATCATTCCCCTTGGATGCGCCTGTGGCACAACGCGCGCGCGCAATTCGCCTAGTAGCCCGCGCGGCCGACGAAAGGACCGCCGCTGCAAGCTAGAATGGCGGCCCAGGCAGGTAGGTCATACAAGCGTCAAGCGCGGGAACCATGGGCAAGAAAGACAGGATAGCTGCGGAAGAACCAACCAAGGTCCGCTACGATTGCTCGAAGTGTCCGGGCTACTGCTGCAGCTATCCGCGCATCGAGGTCAAGCCGTCGGACCTCAAGCGCCTGGCCAAGTACTTCAACGTCTCGGTGGAGGTCGCCGCCCGCCGCTTCACGCGCATCTACATGGATGACGGCAAGCCCGAGCGGATTCTTCGCCACCAGAAGGACACCGTCTACGAGACCATCTGCCGCTTCTTCGATACCGAGGAACGGCGCTGCACGATCTACGAGGGACGGCCTGCCGTCTGCCGCGACTATCCGAACGGCAAGACCTGCGGCTACTACAACTTCCTCAAGTTCGAGCGCAAGCATCAGGACGACAAGACCTTCATCCCGTCCGCCTGAGCGCCGGCGCGGCGCAGGCTGCGCTTGAGAAAGCGCGCCGGATCGACCGCGTCTTCCAGTTCCGCTTCGACCACCGGCGGCTCGCCGCAGGCCTGTGCTGCGATCATTTCGGCACCGATCACCGACCACAGCAACCCTCTGCCGCCGAGACCGGCGAGCAGGTGGAGCGAGTCGCAGCGCGGCAGCGGCAAGCGGTCGTTGCGCTCGAAGCGGCGGCGTTGCGCGGCGATGGCGGCGATGTCCGGCGCCGCGCCGATCATCGGCAGGTTGTCGCGCATCAGCAGCCGTTCGCCGGGCTCGCTGAGCCGCCAGGAATAGGAAGGGTCGCCGATGGTCGGTGGCGGCAGCACGATGCCATGCTGCGCGAGGCTGTCGGCGCCCGGCTGCAACGGCCCGATCACGCAGCAGCGGCCGGGATCCTCGAGGCGATAGCTGCTGCCGCCGAGAATGGCAGGCCGCCGCGTCGCTGCTGCCGCCTCGACCGCTTGGTCGAGTGCGGACGAGGCCACGGCCCGGCCTGCCGACGCAGCAGTGCCGATCGCCACCTGGATGCGGCTGCGACGCAGCGGACCGGCCGCCTCCGGCGGCAGCCCTGCCAGCTCGAGCGCGCCCGCCTGGTTGGCGAGGATCATCAGCGCGGCTGCCGCGATCGGCTGCCCCTGCGCATCGAGGGCCTGCCAGCGGTGCGCCCTCCGCTCGATGCCGGAGACCGGCCGCGACAGCAGCAGTCGCACGCGCGGCGAGCGCAGGACCTGGCGCCACCATTGCTGCGGATCGACCAGGGCGCAGCCCGGGAACCAGATGCCCGGCAGTCCGTCGACGCCATGGGCTGCGAGCGTCGAGCGGTCTACCGCTTCGGCGAGCCCAGCCGGCAGGCCCGCCGTGCGCATCCGTGCCTCGCCGATCGGCATCGGCTGGAAGCGTCCGCAGCGCTGCATCGCCGCGCCGAAGCGGTCGGCGAGCCGGCCGCTGGCCAGCAGCGCGGCGACCAGGAGCCGCGAGCGCCGGTCCGGGCCAGGCGACAGCGCCGGATGCTGCGCCAGCAAGGGGATTTCGGCCACCGCGCCGCCGCTGCGATCGCTGCCTTCGAC
>JAEZQX010000436.1 GCA_023441105.1 Pseudomonadota bacterium
GTCCCGTCCCTGATCCAGCGTTCGGTCGCGGCGCCGCAGGCCAGCCAGAACAGCCACAGCCAGGGCGACGCGCCGTTGCCGTGGGCGAGGATGCCGATCGGAAAGAACAGCCCGAAGGCCGCGACCGGAGCGCTCCAGCGCCGGCCGCGCGACAGGCCGATCAGAGCCGCCAGCGCCGCGGCGAAGCCCAGCGCGAACCACGGCCGCAGCGCCGCACGCTCGGTGTCGAGTACGGCGATCACACCCCACAGGAACAGCGCCAGGCCCAGCAGGACCTGGGCGGCGAGCCGGGCGAGGACGTTGTAGAAGGCTGTCACGCGTCCCGCCAGGCGGTGGTCCCAGGGGCGCCGGGATCAGCCGTGGTAGGAGGTGACCCGCTCGACCTCTTCCTTCGAACCCAGGAAGACCGGCACGCGCTGGTGCAGCTTCTGCGGCTGGATGTCGAGGATTCGCTGGCGGCCGTCGGTGGCCGCGCCGCCGGCCTGCTCGACCAGCATCGCCATCGGGTTCGCCTCGTAGAGCAGGCGCAGCTTGCCCGGCTTGTCCGGGTCGCGCTTGTCCGCCGGATACATGAAGATGCCGCCGCGGGTCATGATGCGGTGGACATCGGCGACCATCGAGGCGACCCAGCGCATGTTGAAGTCCTTGCCGCGCGGCCCCTGCTTGCCGGCCTGCAACTCGTCGATGTAGCGGCCCACCGGCGGATACCAGTGGCGCGCATTGGAGGCGTTGATCGCGTATTCCTTGGTCTGCTCCGGGATGCGCATGCGCTCGGCGGTGAGGGACCACGAGCCGCTCTCGCGGTCGAGCGTGAAGCCGGCCACGCCGTCGCCCACCGTCAGCACCAGCATGGTGGAGGGGCCGTAGACGGCATAGCCGGCGGCAAGCTGTTGGTTGCCGGGCTGCAGGAAGCTGCGCTCGGTCGGTTCCGGATCCGTCAGCCGCAGAACCGAGAAGATGGTCCCGATCGAGACGTTGACGTCGATGTTGGACGAGCCGTCGAGCGGGTCGAACAGCAGCAGGAATTCGCCCATCGGATAGCGATGCGGAATCGGATAAGGCGCCTCCATCTCCTCGGACGCCATGGCGGCGAGGTGGCCGCCCCATTCGTTCGCCTCGAGCAGCTCGCTGTTGGCGATCACGTCGAGCTTCTTCTGGTCCTCGCCCTGGACATTCTCGGTGCCGGCTTCGCCGAGCACGTTGCCGAGCGCGCCCTTGTTCACGGCGATGCTGATCTTCTTGCAGGCGCGGGCGACCACCTCCAGGAGCAGGCGCAGCTCGCCCGGGATCAGGTTCTTTTCGCGTTGCTTCTCGACGAGGTATTGGGTAAGGCTGATCGATCTCATGCGGTTGCTGGTTGATTGCGGAAGGTTCATGGCCTGGTCGCGCCGAGTGAGCGTTCGACGATCTCGCGCACGTCCGCCGACCTCGCATTCTGGGCGACGCGGCCGAGCGCGACGTGCATTTTGTCTCGCAGCGGCGCGATGAACTTGCTGTGGCGGTCGAGCGCGCGCGCCAGCCGCGCCGCCACCTGCGGGTTGATCCGGTCGAGTTGCAGCACCTGTTCGACCCACAGGTCGTAGCCGCGGCCGTCGGGCCGGTGGAACTCCGCCAGGTTGCCGGTGCAGAAGGCGTTGAGCAGCGAGCGCACCTTGTTGGGATTGTTGCCCGAATAGGCCGCATGCCGGGTCAGCGCCAGCACGCGCTCCAGGATCGGCGGCATGCCTTCGAGGCGATGCATGGTCGCCTGCAGCATGAACCACTTGTCCATCACCGCCGGCTCGTCGGCGTACTCCTTTTCGAAGGCCGCCAGCGCCGCGCCGCTGCCGGCCGCGTCGGTCAGCAGCAGGGACTGCAGCGCCGCGAGCCGGTCGGTCATGTTGTCGGCTGCGCCGAACTGCCGGCGTGCCAGCTCGGCGGCCTGCGGCAGGTGGATCGCATTGAGCAGCTGCAGGGCGCTGTTGGCGAGCGCCCGCCGGCTGCAGGCGGAGACGTCCAGCCGGTACGGCTCCTGCCAGTGGCGCTGCGCGACCAGCGCCTGCAGCGGCTCGAGGAGCGCCTGCGCCAGCGCGGCGCGCACGCCGTTGCGGGCGGCGCGCAGCCGCGCCGGATCGATGTCGTCGAGCTGCTCGGTGAGGAAGCCTTCCGACGGCATCGCCAGCAACTGGTTGCGCAGGCCGTCGTCGAGCCGGCGGTCGTTCAGTGCGCCCAGCAGCGAGCGGGCCAGCAGGTCCCCGGTGCGGGCCGAAGCCGGCGCGCCGGGGGCCTGGTCCATTGCCTGCACGATGGCGCGGACGATCAGCTGCTGGCAAGCCTCCCAGCGGTTGAACGGATCGGTGTCGTGCGCCAGCAGGAAGGCGAGGTCGTCGTCGCTGTAGTCGTGCTTGACGATCACCGGTGCCGAGAAGCCGCGCAGCAGCGACGGCACCGGTTCGGCGCGCAGGTTGTCGAAGTCGAAGCGCTGCTCGCCGTGGGTGAGCTCGATCGTCGTGGCCAGGATCTCGTTGCCGGCGCGGTCGAGCAGGCCCAGCGCGATCGGAATCTGCAGCGGGCGCGGCAGGTCTGCCGCCGGCACGGTGCGACCCTCGGCATCGCGCAGGTGCTGGCGGAGGAACAGGGAGTAGCGGCCGGCAGCGGCGTCGAAGCTGCTGCGCACCAGCACCAGCGGCGTGCCGGCGGTCTCGTACCAGCGCATGAACTGCTCGAGGTCGCGGCCGTTGGCGTCGGCGATCGCGGCGACGAAATCGTCGCAGGTTACCGCCTGGCCGTCGTGGCGCTCGAAGTACAGCGCCATGCCTTTGCGGAACCCGTCGACCCCGACCAGGATCTGCAGCATCCGGATGACTTCGGCGCCTTTCTCGTAGACGGTGGTGGTGTAGAAGTTGTCGATCGCCTGGTAGCTGTCGGGGCGGATCGGGTGCGCCATCGGCCCGGCATCCTCGGCGAACTGCATGGCGCGCAGCAGCCGCACCGTCTCGATGCGGTGCACCGCGCGGGCGCTGGCCGCCGCGGTGGAGCCTTCGCCGAGTTCGGCGGCAAGCAGGTCTGCCGAGAATTCCTGGTCGCGGAAGACGGTCAGGCCTTCCTTGAGGGTGAGCTGGAACCAGTCGCGGCAGGTGACGCGGTTGCCGGTCCAGTTGTGGAAGTATTCATGCCCGACGATCGACTCGACGCGGGCGAAGTCCTCGTCGGTCGCGATGCGCGGATTGGCGAACAGGTACTTGGCGTTGAAGATGTTGAGGCCCTTGTTCTCCATCGCCCCCATGTTGAAGTCCGAGGTCGCGACGATCATGAAGCGGTCGAGGTCGAGCTCGAGGTCGAAGCGCTGCTCGTCCCAGGCGATGGCCCGCTGCAGGCTGGCCATCGCATGCTCGGTCTTGCTGCGATTGCCGGGCTCCACCCATACCTGCAGGGTCACGTCGCGACCGGAACGGGTGCGCTGGCGCCGCTCGTTCACCTCCAGCAGCCCGGCAACCAGGGCGAAGAGGTAGCTCGGCTTCGGGAACGGGTCCTCCCAGACGGCGACATGGCGGTCGCCTTCCTGGCGGCTGGCGACGAGATTGCCGTTGGAGAGCAGCACCGGGAAGCGCTGGCGATCGGCGTGCAACTCGACCCGGTAGCGGGCCATCACGTCGGGGCGGTCCTGGAAGTAGGTGATGCGGCGAAAACCCTGGGCCTCGCATTGCGTGATCAGCATGCCGTTGGAGCTGTAGAGGCCCGACAGCTGCAGGTTGGCGACCGGCGAGATGGCCACCGTCGTCGTCAGCTCGAACTGCGCCGGCGGATCGTGCAGCACCAGCGTGTCGCCGGTGACGCGGTAGCCGCCACGCGCCAGCGGCCGGCCGTCGAGCGCGATCGCCAGCAGCTCGAGGCCTTCGCCGTCCAGTCGCAGCGGCGCATCGGCGGCTGCGCCGGGCCGGCGCAGATAGCGCGCCGTCCCGGTGACGATCGTGCGTGCCGGGTCCAGCTCGAACTTCAGGTGCAGCGATGGCGCCAGGTAGTCGGGCTGGCGATAGTCGCTGCGCCGGATGGTGACAGGCGGCTGGCTGGTGTCGGTGTCGGTAAGCGGTGCGTCGACGGTTGCTGCGGGATCGGAGGTTTCGGTGCTCATGAGGCTTTCTGCCGGTGCTTCCGGTCCGCCGCTGTATCGCGGACCCATCGGCCATTCTAGGCGGCTTCCGGCGTGGCGCCGAAACGCCACTACGCTGCGACCGCCCGCCACGCCGCCCAGGATCGCCGAGAATGCCCGTCGCCGGGCAGCGTTCGGCCCCGGCGAGTGCCGGGCCATGATCCGGCCGGCGACAGGAGTCCCGCCGATGTTCCGTATGTTCCGCCCCGACAGGAGGCCTTCCATGCTGCGCGCCCTGCTGCGCGGATTCGCCGCCACCGCCGGCCCCGCCCGCAGGCACGGGGCGGGGCCGCTGGGTGGCATGACG
>JAEZQX010000440.1 GCA_023441105.1 Pseudomonadota bacterium
CCCCCCCCGCGCCCGCCACCCCCCCGAGCCCGGGGGCGGCGGCGGCCGCCTTGTCGATCGTGTCGGTGCCGCTGCCATGCTTGGAGATCACCTTGAGCGATGGTGCCGCTGCCATGGCCGCGGCGCCGACCTTGCTGTAGCGGACGATGATCGCGACCGGATCGTGGCGCCGGCAGAGGTCGACGATGTCGGCCTCGGTCGGCATCCTGCCGGCGTAGACGATCTCGTAGCCGGAAAGCAGCTCGAGCGCCTCGGGGGCGAGGTCCGCTCCGGTCACGAGAAAGACTCGTCGGCTCACAGCGACTCGCCTTCTTTCAGCACGCCGGCTGCCTGCAGCGCGGCCGGCAGCCACTTCGCGGCCAGCTCGCCGCGAGCGATTGCCTCCAGGCGGGCGGCTTCGTCGGCGACCTTCCGCCGTGCCAGCGCGATCATCGCCGGCGCCTTCTCGCGCTCGATCGCGACCACGCCGTCGGCATCCCCCACGATGAGGTCGCCGGCGTTGATCGTCGTGTCGCCAGCCGAAATGGCATGGTTGATCCGGCCCGGCACGAACTTCGTGGGGCCCGCCGGATTGAACCCCGCCGCGAACACCGGGAAGCCGAGCTCCAGCAGCTCGAGCCGGTCGCGGACGGCGCCGTCGACGACGACGCCGCCCAGGCCCTTCTTCTTGCAGGCACTCATCATCAGCGTGCCCATCAGTGCCGCACTGAGGTCGCCCCTGCCGTCGATCACGAGAATGTCCCCCGGCTTGGCCAGCGCGATCGCGGCATGGATCATCAGGTTGTCGCCGGGGCGGATCTCGACGGTGAAGGCCGGGCCGCACAGCTTCATCTCGTGATGGACGGGTGCGACCCGCCCGTGCAGGCTGCCGCGGCGGCCGGCGACGTCGGCAAGAATGGCTGCCTGGAAGGTCGCGGCTTCGCGTACCGTCTCGGCGTCGACCCGGGTGAACTCGCGGATGATCTCGGGGCTGGTTTGCAGCGTCTCCATGTCAATCCACCTTCGCGCCGGAAGCTTTTACGATCTCCGCCCAGCGTGGCAGCTCGGCCTGGAGCAGCTTGGCGAAGCGCTCGCTGCTGCCGCCGATCACCTCGCCGCCTTCGGCCCTCAGTTTGTCGGCCACCTCCGGATTCTTCAGCGTCTCGTTGAGTGCCCCATTGAGCTTCTGGACCACCGGATCCGGCGTGGCAGCCGGCGCGAGGATGCCGAACCAGGTGACCGATTCGAAATCCTTCAAGCCGGACTCGGCCAGGGTCGGCGTGTCGGCCAGCTGCCCGCTGCGCGTCGCGCCCGTGGTCACGATGGCGCGAAGCTGGCCCTTGCGCACGGCGCCCAGCAGCGTCGGCACGGACGACATGTAGAGGTCGATCGTGCCGCCGACGAGGTCGGTCATCGCCTGCGAAGCGCCGCGATAGGGCACGTTGCGCAGCTCGATGCCGGCCGCCTTCGCAGCCTGGACGCCTGCCAGGTGAGAGACCGTGCCATTGCCGGAATAGCCCAGCGTGACCGTGTCTGGCTTGGCCTTGGCGGCGGCGACCACGTCGGCGAAGGTCTTGAAGCGCGAGTCGGCCCTCGTCGCCATCACGATCGGCGAGGACGACAACAGCGCGACGGGCTTGAGGTCCTTCAGCGGGTCGTAGGGCAGCTTCGAGTACAGCGACGGGTTGACCGCCAGGTTGCTGGTCTGGCCGATCACGATGGTGTAGCCGTCCGGAGCCGACTTGGCGGCGGCGTCGACGCCGATGTTGCCGCCGGCGCCGGCGCGGTTCTCGACGACGATCGTCCACTTGGTCTGCTGCTCGAGTTGCTGGGCGACCGTACGGGCGATCAGGTCGGTGCCGCCGCCCGGAGGGAAGGGCACGATCAACTTGATGGGGCGGCTTGGCCAGTCGCCCTGGGCCAGCGCCTGCTCGCCTGGCAGCAGGGTGAGGGCGAAGGCCGCGAGGGCGAAGGCAGCGAGGGGGCGGTGCCGGGGCGTACGCGAGTGCGCGAGGATCTGCATGGGTCGTCTCCTTGGGAATCTCGAATGAGGCCGGGGCCAGCAGCGACGGCCGGCTGGTCGGGACTATTGACCATCGTTGCGGCCTGCACAATACTGTTGCATCAGATGAAACGATTGCGTCCCGTTACGCCGCGGCAGGGGAGCCGGGCAGCTTCCGCCCCGCCGGCGGCCACCACCGCCTCTGCCGTCGGCCCCACCGCTTCCTCCGCTACCAGTGGCGTGGCGGCGGTGCTGCGCGCCCTGCAGGTCCTGGACGCCTTCGAGCTCGGGGAGGCGCAGCTGCCGCTCGCCGAGCTGAGCCGGCGGGTGTCGCTGCACAAGACCACCGTGCTGCGGCTGTCGCGCACGCTGATGGCTGCCGGCTACCTGGTTCGCTGCGAGGACGGCGCCTGGCGGCTCGGACCGGCCGCCGGCTGGCTCGGTGCGCGCTACCAGGCTGCGTTCGACGTGGAGAACGTACTAGAGCCGACGCTTCGGGAGCTGACGCAACGAACCGGTGAAAGCGCGGCCTTCTACGTCCGCGAAGGAGCGGTTCGGACCTGCCTGGTGAGAGTCGAGGGACCGCAGGCGCTGCGGCATCATGTCCGGATGGGAGAGGAACTGCCGTTGTCGAAGGGCTCGCCGGGCCGGGTGATCCTCGCTTTCTCGGGCGAGCCTGGACGCTTGTACGAGGAGATTCGTCGTCGTGGCTGGCACTGGTCGATCGGCGAGCGCGAGGAAGGCATCGCCACCGTTTCGGCGCCGGTGTTCGGTTCGCATCGCCGCCTGCTGGGCGCGGTCTGCATCTCCGGTCCCGCGTCGCGGCTGCCGCGCAAGACACTGTTCCAGCTGTCGGCCGCGGTCATCGATTCGGCCAAGGCGTTGTCGTGGGCGCTGGCCGGGCCTTCGTCGGAAGCGGTCGCTGCCAGGCGTCCGTCAAGCTGGCATCCGTGACCACAGCCAGGCCGCGCCGCGCACGCCCGACGAATCGCCGTGCGCCGCCTGGCGCACGGGGGTGTCGATGCTGTCCGAGAAGACGTGGGCGCCCCAGCGAAGCGGCAGTTCCTCGTAGAGGATCGCGGCATTGGACAGTCCGCCGCCAACCACGACCACGTCGGGATCCAGCAGGTTGATCACGGTGGCGACACTGCGGGCGAGACGCTCGAGCCAGCGCTCGACGGCCGCGGCCGCATCGACGTCGCCTTCTTCGGCCAGCCGGAACACGCCCCGGGCATCGACCGGGTCGGTCCGCCGCGCCGCGCCGCGGTCATGGCCGCTGAAATCGCGCGCGATCGCCGGCCCGCTCAGCCAGGTTTCGATGCAGCCGCGGCGGCCGCACCAGCAGGCGGTCGCCAGCCCCGAACCTGCGCCGGGCGCCGCCGGCGGCAAGGGATTGTGGCCCCATTCGCCGGCAATGGCATTGCGTCCGGCCAGCACCCGGCCGCCGATGCAGATGCCGGCGCCGACGCCGGTGCCGAGAATGAGCGCCAGCACGCAGTCGGCGCCGGCGGCAGCGCCGTCGGTTGCTTCGGACATCGCCAGGCAGTTGGCGTCGTTCTGGATCCGTACCGGCCGGCCGAGGACGTCCTGCAGGTCCTGCAGCAGCGGCTTTCCGTTGAGCCACGCGGAGTTGGCATTCTTGACCAGCCCGGTGACCGGGGAGAGGGTACCGGGAATGCCGACGCCCACGGAGCAGGTCTCACCGACCTCTGCCTCGGCCTCCCTGACCAGTCGGGCGATGAGGCCGATGGTCGCCCGGTAGTCGTGCCGCGGCGAGTCGGCTCGACGCCGAAGCACGAATCGGCCGTCGCCGTCCAGCACCGCCACCTCCGTCTTGGTGCCACCGAGGTCGATGCCCAGGCGCAGGGCCGCTGACGTCGCCGAATCGGGTTTGTATCCGCTCACGCTTGAGTCGTAACCATTTCCAAAGTCCGCCACGGGCGGCCCGGGCGATTATGAACGCACGTGCTTTGCCGGTCCCCCGCGTTTTCCCCATTTGCACGCCGACGACCTGCTGGACGAGTATGCTGGGAGCATCCGCCCGGCCCCCGCAGGACGCCGCCGGCTGCGCCAGAAAATCCCCGGCTTGAGACAACAGCATCCCAGGAGACAGCGATGAGACGGAAGCTTTCGGCGTTGTTGGTGGCGGGCGCACTCGGCTCGCTGGCGGCACTACCAGGCGCTGCCAACGCCCAGATTTCGGACGACGTGGTGAAGATCGGCGTGCTGAGCGACATGTCGAGCCTCTACGCCGACATCGCCGGACCTGGCTCGGTGCTCGCGGCGCAGATGGCGGCGGAGGACTTCGGCACCGGCAAGGGCATCAAGGTGGAGATCGTCTCGGCCGATCACCAGAACAAGCCGGACGTCGGCGCCAGCATCGCCCGCCAATGGTTCGACACCGACCGCGTCGATGCGATCACCGATGTGCCGACCTCGTCGGTCGCACTGGCGGTCAACCAGATCACGCGCGAGAAGAAGAAGGCGTTCCTCAACTCCGGCGCCGCCACCTCCGCGCTGACCGGCAAGGAATGCTCGCCCAACACGGTGCACTGGACCTACGACACCTGGATGCTGGCCAACGGCACCGGCAGCGCCATCGTCAAGACTGGCGGCGACAGCTGGTACTTCCTGACCGCCGACTATGCCTTCGGCCACGCACTGGAAGCCGACACCGAAGCGGTGGTGAAGAAGGGCGGCGGCAAGGTGCTCGGCAAGGTGCGCCATCCGCTGAACACGCAGGACTTCTCGTCGTTCTTGCTGCAGGCGCAGTCGTCCAAGGCCAAGATCATCGGCCTGGCCAATGCCGGCGGCGACACCATCAACTCGATCAAGCAGGCATCGGAATTCGGCATCACCAAGGGCGGCCAGAACCTCGCCGGCCTGCTGGTGTTCATCACCGACATCCACGGCCTCGGCTTGCAGATCGCCCAGGGCCTGATCCTGACCGAGACGTTCTACTGGGACCTCAACGACAGCACCCGGGCCTGGACCAAGCGCTTCGTCGCGAGGAGCGGCGGCAAGTATCCGACCATGGTCCAGGCAGGCGTGTATGCTTCTGTCCTGCACTATCTGAAGGCGATCGAAGCCGGCAAGACCGACGACGGCACCAAGACCATCGCCAAGATGAAGGAGATCCCCACCGACGATCCGCTGTTCGGCAAGGGCACGATCCGCGCGGACGGTCGCAAGATCCACCCGGCCTACCTGTTCGAGGTGAAGAAGCCGAACGAGACCAAGGGACCGTACGACTACTACAAGCTGCGCACCACCATCCCCGCGGACCAGGCGTTCCGGCCGTTGTCGGAAGGCGGCTGCCCCCTTGTCAAATAGCCGGCGAGACGCACCCCGCAAGCCCTTGAAGCACCGCAGCAATCCGACTCACGTTTTCCCCGATTTGCTCTCGGTGCTGCGGTTGCAATAATCCGGCCCCATCTTGGAACGGCAGGCATGGCAGACAACTGTATTCTCGAGACCTCCGGGCTGGTCAAGGAGTTCAAGGGCTTCAGGGCGGTGAACGATGTGAACCTGCAGGTGCAGCGGGGTCACATCCATGCCCTGATCGGGCCCAACGGTGCCGGCAAGACAACGGTCTTCAATCTGCTGACCAAGTTCCTCATTCCGACCGCCGGCAAGATCCTCTACAACGGCAACGACATCACCACCGAGAAGCCCGCCCAGGTGGCCCGGCGCGGCATCGTGCGCTCGTTCCAGATCTCCGCCACCTTTCCCAACCTCACCGTGCTCGACAACGTGCGCATCGGGCTGCAGCGCGCCACCGGTGCTTCCTACCACTTCTGGAAGCCGGCGCGCTCGCTCGATTCGCTCAACGGCCGGGCGATGGAGCTGCTGGAGACGGTCGGCCTGGCCGGCTTCGCCGACACCATCACCGGCGAGCTCGCCTATGGTCGCAAGCGCGCCCTGGAGATCGCCACGACCCTCGCCACCGCGCCCGAGCTGATGCTGCTCGACGAGCCCACCCAGGGCATGGGCCACGAGGACGTCGACCGCGTCACGCAGCTCATCAAGAAGGTCTCCGCCAATCGCACGGTGCTGATGGTGGAGCACAACATGAACGTGGTCGCCACCATCGCCGACAAGATCA
>JAEZQX010000478.1 GCA_023441105.1 Pseudomonadota bacterium
GCGCGACCGTGCGAGCGGCGCCAGCGATAACGCACTGCGTGGCGCCGGCAACGCCGGGGCCACGCGTCAACAGGCCGACCGTGGCAGCGCAAGCCGCGCCTCGGCAGGAAGCCACGGCGGCGGTGCCAGAGCCAGCCATGGTGGTGGCGGTGGGCGTGGCGGCGGCGGTGGCGGCGGTGGTGGCCGTCGCTAGCAATCAGGAGAGCGAGTGAGGCCATCGATTGCCGGGTTACTGGGTAGCTTGCTGCTGGTCGGCGCACTCGCGTCACCGCTTGCTCGGGCGCAACAGGCATTTGGCAGCCCCGAGGCGGCCGCCGATGCCTTCGCCGAAGCGCTGCGCAAGGCCGATCGCCCGGCACTCGCCAAGGTGCTGGGCGCCGACTACAAACAGTTCGTCAACACGGAAGGCGTCGAGCGCGCCGACATCGAGACCTACCTCGCGGCCTGGGACAAGCAGCACAAGGTCACCACCGAAGGCGACAAGGCCGAGGTTGCCGTTGGCGACGGCGGATGGACGCTACCGATCCCGATCGTCAAGCGCAAGGCCGGCTGGCAGTTCGATCCCGCGGCTGGGGCCGACGAGATGCGCACGCGGCGCATTGGCCGCAACGAGCTTGCCACCATCCAGGCGATCCTCGCGTACTACGACGCGCAGCGCGAGTATTCGACCGTCGACCACAACGGCGACGGCATCTACGAGTACGCGCAGAAGTTCGTCAGCACCAAAGGCAAGAAGGACGGCCTGTACTGGGAGGCTCCGGCCGACGCCGACGAGAGCCCCCTGGGCCCGCTGCTCGCGCAGCAGAAGCCGAAATCGGGCACGGGCTTCTACGGCTACCACTACAAGATCCTCACCAAGCAGGGCAAGGACGCGCCGGGTGGCGCCTACGACTACGTCATCGGCAAGCGAATGCGCAGCGGCTTCGCCGCCATCGCCTGGCCGGTGCGCTATGACGACACCGGTGTGATGAGCTTCATGGTGAGCCACGCCGGCATCGTCTATGAAAAGGACCTCGGCCCCGACACCAAGTCCATCGTTGACGCGATGACGACCTTCAATCCGGACCCGAGCTGGCAGAAGGTCCCGGTCCCCTGAGACGCGCCATGTACGGCCTGATCCCGGATGCGGGGCACCCGGCCGCCCGCGATCACAGCCTCCTCGTGCCTGGCCGCGGCGCGCAGCGGCGAGTCAAGATACGCAGCGACCGCGGCGACGCTCCAACGCCGGCCAATCCATTCCGCGGTTTGTTGTGACGCGCGCCCTCACCGCCGGGCGCCGATCATGAGCAGGCTAGTACTTGATATCCCGCTTTTCCTGACGACCCTCTTGCTTGGCGTCGCGCTTGTCGCGGCGGCACGCGGCATTGCTCTGCTGGTTCGCGGCCCTGCAGTCGACCTTGTCCTGGCGCGCCTGTTGCTTGGCAGCCTGGTTGGCGTTTCGGCCTTGCTGGCGCTGCTGTGCCTGTTCGGTTGCCGACGCAGCACCCGAAAGGGTGAGAAGACTGGCGGTGGTCAGGACGGAAGCCAGCCCGATCCAGCCTCGATTCTTCAAGTCGATCATCTGGAATCTCCTTCTGTTGAGTGGAGGCCAGGTCAGCGTTCTCGCGATACCGGCGTCGGGCGTCGGCAAGTCCGATGCTCGTGTCGATTCTCGCATATCGGACGTTCGGCGTCGCGCTCGAATGAGATGCTTCAGGGAAGGCCCCCGAACGCGCTGTCAGGAAGGCAAGCACTGCGGCGAACAGCAGCCGGCGCCGGCCGTCCCCGGCCTTTTCGCTGGTCGTGAAGGCGCTGCGGTTCACCGCACACAGGGGTTAGGGGATTTGCCCGGGGAAGCTCCCGAAGCGCTTGACGGGGCGGGCACGTTCGCTGCTTGAGCCGACGCATTCCAATCCTGACTTCATACATCGCATGGACGCCGTCGACCTCCTCATCGAGCAGCACCGCCTCCTGGAGGCGCAGTTGGAGTCTCTCGTCAAGGCCGACGACGACGAGGCTCGGCGCAGGTTCCTAGCGGAGGTCGGGGACCATCTTGGCGTCCACCTGGCCTCAGAAGAGCAGGTGTTCTATCCGGCCGTGCGCGCGCAACGCACCGAGGATGATCTGCTCGAATCTCTCGAGGAGCACCTCTCGCTGAAACGGCTGCTGGCGGACCTGCTGGCGCTTGATCCCGCCGACGAGACTTTCCAGGCGAAGTGCAAGGTGCTGAGGGAGCAGGCCGTGCATCATCACAAGGAAGAGGAAGAGGATCTGTTCCCGGCGGTCCGCGGCATGCTGGACGCGCCGGAGCTCGAGCGGCTGGGCGGCGAGATGCTGGAGGTTCAACGCCGCATGCGCCGCGAGGGCGAGGCGCGCGAGGTCATCGCCGAGCAGACGGATGAGGCGACGAAGCTGGATTGAGGGTCAGTTCCGCTTCCCTGCGTCTCCGATGAGCTGGTTCGCCTACCCGGTCATCGAGGTCTGAGCGTCGGTCTCGCTCGGCTGCCGCATGCAGCGCGCTGGCTGTTCGACCGGCTGCCAAAGTGGGAGAATCGACTGCCCGCTCGCTGTTGCCGGAGGGGATATGGCCATGCAGGAGTGTCCCAGGTGTGGCGCCAGGTTCTCCGCTCATGAAGATTGGGCGAAGGTTGCGCTCACGACGCTGATGCTCGCCCCTTCTGTCCAGGACCTGGCGACCCAGGTCTGCTGCCCCCGCTGCCACTACCTGCTGACCGAGGTCGAGGTGCGTTATTCACGCGCTTGGGGGTACAAGGGCGTGCTTCTAATTCTCCTGATATTCGGGGTCTCCGCCCTCGGTTGGATGTTCAGCTGAGTGTCGAAGTGGCCACCGTTCTTCACCTGGTCGTCAGGATCACTCGGCCATTGGTCGACTGGACCGGTCGCGCGTTCATGGGGTAGATCTCCCCGAACCTGGCTACAGCCGCTGCATTGATCTTCACGGGGGTCTTCAGGACGAGCCACGTCACTTCCTCGCTGCATGGTGGCGTCGTCAGCGAGCCCTGGAACGTGTAGTAGCCGCGCTGCTTCGGAAGCAGATCGGTGGCATCGATCGTGGCGTCCTGGATCAACAGTTCCTTCTCCTTCTGCTTCGGCAGGTTCTTCCAGATCAGATCGATCAACGCGCTGTCGCCGCCGGTGTCGAGCAACACCGCTACCACCGCCAGCTTTCCGGCGGCACTCCTGTGCACGAGGTGCGCGACCATCGGATGCGACTTGCCGTCGATCTTCTCTTCGCTGGGCTTGTGGAAGTGAAACTGGACGAGGTCGAAGCGAATGCCATCGAGGTCGATCGAGCTACCTGGGGCGTAGTTCAACTGGATCGTATGGCCGTTGTCGACGATCATGAGTGGCGAAGGTTTGTAGTCGAACCGGATGGGAGGAAGGTCCGCCACCTTCGCGTCGTGAATGTCGATCGGAGACTGGGTCCTGCCGATCCTGCAGTTCGCGAACTCCTGGCTCAAGCTGCCCCATTCGCCGGGGCCGCCATGACCCTGATAGGTCCAGTGAGTGGTTTCGCTCGGGGCGTTCTGCGCGTAGCCGAGGGTGAAGGCGGCAGCTAGGGCTATCGCAGATCTGGAAAGCTTCATTCCAGCCTCCGATTTGGATGGCCTGGGGCGCGGATCGAGAGCCGTCTGGTTGCCCAGCAACCTGTGAAGTGCCGGTGTCGGGAAGCGACTGACACAGCGCATATCCAACCGAGTCTAGTACCCGGGACGGGCGGGGAAATTGGACCTTGGTCCTACGCCGCCACCCCGAAGCCGTGCAAGGCGAAGACAGGTTGCCGATGGCGGTGGATCGGCTGGATCAGTCAGGCGCGGCTCTGGCGCGGCACTGGCGCGGGGGCATCGGGTGTGGCTACCATTGACGGAACCGGTCACCGTCGAGGCAACGCGTGACGACTCCTTCGGCAAGCGGCACCCCCATCTCCGAGTTGCGGCTCAAGGTCACCCCGCCGCGCGTGCCCCGTCACCTGCTTGCGCGGCCTCACCTGTCGTTGAACGCCGAAAGGCTTGCCGACCGTCCGGTGATCCTGGTGCAGGCCCCACCGGGCTTCGGCAAGACCTCCCTGCTGGCTCAATGGCGACTCGAGCACCTGGCGCAGGGTACGGTTGTCGCCTGGTTGTCGGCGCAGGCGCGGGACGAGCCCGATCGCCTTGCGCAATGTCTGGCACTCTCGGTGCGCATGGCCTCGGGGCGACAGACCTTCTGCCATATCCTGCTCGAAGCTGCCACGCCGGGCGGGCTGGAGGGCATCACCATCTGGCTGGCCGAGCTGGCCCAGGCGGCGTTCAGTACCGTCCTGTTCGTGGATGAGGCCGACAACCTGCCAGCGGCATCGCGCGAGGCCCTGGTGTACCTGCTGCGCAATGCGCCTGCGAACCTGCGTTGCGTCATCGCGGCACGCAACGACGCCTGGCTCGACGTCGCGGACCTCGTCACCTACGGACAGTGCATCGAGATCGGCCCGGCGTTGCTGCGCTTCCGACTGGAGGAATCGCTGGAGCTGGTGCATGGCCAGCTCGATGCTCGCATCGACAACGACACCGCGGCCCGCCTGCATGAGCTGACCGAGGGCTGGCCGCTGGGTCTGCAGCTCGCCTTGTCGGGCATCTCGGCGGGGGCCGAGCCGCGCGCGGCGGTGTCGGGCCTGGCGGGGCGCCTCGGCGAGCTGCGCGAGTACCTGGTGGGCGTGCTGCTTTCGAACCTCGACGCGA
Organism: Pseudomonadota bacterium; assembly: GCA_023441105.1. Next base: position 4,716 of record JAEZQX010000478.1, read on the forward strand.
CCGACGTCGATTTCCTGGTGCGCGTCTCGATTCTCGAGGACGTGCATCCCGACCTCTGCCGCAGCCTCTCTGGCGACGACGATGCGCTGGCCCGGCTTGTGCGCCTGGCGCGCGATACGCCGCTGTTCGTCGCCGGCGAGCACAGCGACTGGATGCGCATGTCCATGCTGGCACGCGAAGCGCTGCGCCAGCGCTTCGCAGCGCTGCCTGCCTCCACGCAGGAGCAGACCCATGCACGGGCCGCGGCCTGGTTGGACGAGCATCGTATGCTTGAACCGGCCGCCCGCCACGCGCTGGCGGCCGGCTTGCGCGACAAGGCGTACGAATTGGCCGAGCGCAGTCTCTATGGATCGATCCTGAGGCGTGGCCGGCAGAGCACTGTCCTGGGATGGATGGCCGATCTGCCGGACCAGGAGCTCGGCCGTCGACCCCGCCTGCTGCTGGCCGCTGCCTGGTCGCTCGCGATCAGCGAGCGTCACAAGGAGGCCAGTCGCCTGGTGGAGCGCTTGCTGGCGCTGCCTGGCGCCGACGATGCGCTGCGCTGCGAAGGAGCGCTCATCCTGGGCGGTGCGGCGGTCTTCGCAGATGAGCCTGACCGCTTCGCGGAGTTGCACGACCCCTGGAGCCAGGCGCCCCCGCTGCACGACCCGCTGCTGCTCGACGTGCATGCCAACCGGACGGCCTACCGCACGCTGCTCGAAGGCGAACCGGCCCTGGCGCGCCTGCGTCAACAGCAGCGGGCGGCCCGCCAGGCCTTCGGGCAGGCGATCGCCTACGTCGACCGCTGGGGTGAGCTCATCATCGCGCTGACTTACCTGTGGGAAGGGCAGGTGCTGCTCGCCGAGAAGCTGCTCCGTCCGGCACTGGCGAGCGCCGAAGGCGAGCTTGGCCGTCGCAGCCCGTTCGCCTGCATGCTGGCGGCGCTGCTGGCGGCCTCGCTGTGGGAGCGCGATCACCCGGGCGAAGCCGCCGCCCTGCTGGCCGACCGGCTCGACGTGCTGGAGCGGTGCGGGCTGCCTGAATCCTTGCTGCTCGCCTATCGCACCCTGGTCCGGATCGCGGTGGCCGAGGGCGCGGAGCATCGCGCCATCGAGCTGCTGGATGCCATGGAGGCAGTCGGCGCCGCCCGGCGATTGCCCCGGCTGCGCGTCGCGAGCCTCGCTGATCGGGTGCGCATGCATGCGCGCCGCTACCGCGCGCAGACTTGCCGCGAGCTGTGCCAGCAGATCGAAGATCTGCTCGACGATCCCGAACTCCCTCAGGGCCGGCTGTGGCGCAGGAGTGTTGCCCTGTTACGCGATCTCGCCTTCGCCCATGCAGCGATCGCAGCGCGGGACTGGCGCCGCGCCCTGCAGTCGCTGACCGGCGCGAGCGAGGTGGCGCAGCAACTCAAGCTCGGGCGGGCGCACATCGAGGTGCTCGGCTTGCGGGCCTTCGCGCTCGATCGTTGCGGCGAGCAGGCGCAGCCGCTGCTGCGCGAAGCGATGGACCTGGCGCAGGCCTACGGGCTGCGGCGGGTCTTGCTCGATGCCCATCCTGACCTTGGCGAGTGGATACGCGAGCTTGCAGGCCGGTTGCCCGGCGAGCCGGCGAGGGTGGCGGTGCCGGCCAAGCCGCAGCGCGATCGTGGCCTGCCCGGCTCAGCGGCAGGCACGGGGGCGGTGCTGACCGCCAAGGAGCGGGAGGTGCTGGACCTGTTGGCCCGGCATCTGTCCAACAAGGAGATCGGGCGCGCCCTGCAGGCCGGAGAAACCACCGTCAAGTGGCACGTCAAGAACCTGTTCGCCAAGCTGGATGCCGGCACCCGGAAGCAAGTGGTGCTCCGGGCGCGCGTCCTGGGGTTGCTTCCGCCGGCCTAGGGCGGGCGAGCGGCTGAGTCGGCCGATATCCCGCTTCGTCCAGCTGCACCGCCCCTTCCCACTCTGTCGACCCCCACGACCCCTCCTGGACCCCTCCCGCAAGGAGGGGCGGCAAGCGGCGCCGGCGTCCTATTCTCTTTCTTGTGAGGCGCCCGAGGCCTCCTCGATCGGACCGGACATCACCACGCCAAGGGCCATCCGCAGGAGACGCAAGCATGGATTCATCGATGACCTCCCTCGCAGTCGAGCCGCTCACCTGCACGATCGGCGCCGAGGTCGCCAACGTGAACCTGGGCGTCGCCTCGCGCAACCCCGGCCTGGTCGCCGAGTTGCGGCGGCTGCTGCTCAAGTACAAGGTGCTGTTCTTCCGCGACCAGGAGATCACGCCCGCCGAGCACGTCGCCTTCGCCCGCCACTTCGGGGCGCTGGAAGACCATCCGGTGGCCGGTAGCGATCCGGAGCATCCGGGCCTGGTGCGCATCTACAAGTCGCCCGAAACCCCCAACGAGCGCTACGAGAACGCCTTCCACACCGATGCGACCTGGCGCGAGAAGCCGCTGCTCGCCTGCGTCCTGCGCTGTGTCGAGTGCCCGCCGGTTGGCGGGGACACCATCTGGGTGAACATGGCGGAGGCCTATGCCCGCCTGCCCGAGGAAGTGAAGACCAGGATCGCCGGCCTGCGCGCGCGCCACAGCATCGAGGCGAGCTTCGGGGCTGCGATGCCGACGGAGAAGCGCCTGGCGCTGCACGCCCAGTTCCCCGATGCCGAGCATCCGGTGGTGCGCACCCATCCCGAGACCGGCGAGAAGCTGCTGTTCGTCAACGCCTTCACGACGCACTTCACGAACTTTCACACTCCGGCGAACGTGCGGGTCGGCCAGGACTACACGCATGGCGGCTCGGACCTGCTGCGCTACCTGATCTCGCAGGCCGCGATTCCCGAATACCAGGTGCGCTTCCGCTGGAAGCGCAACAGCGTCGCCATGTGGGACAACCGCGCCACCCAGCACTACGCGGTCATGGACTACCCACCCTGCCACCGGAAGATGGATCGCGCCGGCATCGTCGGTGACGCCCCGTTCTGACGCGACGCTCTGACGCCACGCCCTGACCCCACGTCCAAGACTCGCTCAACCAACGTCAAGCCCCATTAGGAGCCATCATGAACTTCCTCGACGGTTCGCTGTTCCCCGAGAACCAACCTCCGCTGGTCATCACCGCCGCCCCGTATGGGCCGGAGTGGATGCCTTCCGACTTTCCCGAAGACATCCCGGTGACGATGGCCGCCCAGATCCGGAAGGCGGTCGACTGCTACAACGCCGGCGCCACCGTGCTCCACCTGCACGTGCGCGAGCTCGACGGCAAGGGCTCCAAGCGCCTATCCAAGTTCAACGAGCTGATCGCCGGCGTCCGCGAGGCCGTTCCCGAAATGATCATCCAGGTGGGCGGCTCGATTTCGTTCGCGCCGGAGACGAGCGGCGCGTCCGCCAAGTGGCTCTCGGACGATACGCGCCATATGCTCGCCGAGCTCGAACCGAAACCCGACCAGGTGACGGTTACGGTCAACACGTCGCAGATGAACGTGATCGAACAGATGGATGCCGCCGACATCGCCGGCACCTCCCTTGCCGAGCCGGAAAACCTGCGCGCCTACAGCGAAATGATCGTGCCCTCGACCCCGAGCTTCTTCGAGGAGCACATCAAGCGCCTCTCGGACCGCGGCATCCAGAGCGCCTTCCAGTTCTACAACATCAACAGCTACGAGACGGTCGAGCGCCTGGTACGCCGCGGCATCTACAAGGGGCCGCTGGTGATGAACTGGGTGGCGATCGGCGGCGGCATGGATGCGCCGAACATCTACAACCTGGCCAACTTCCTGCGCGCCATTCCGGACGGTTCGATGCTGACGGTGGAAAGCAGCATGCGCAACGTGCTGCCGGTCAACATGATGGGAATCGCCATGGGCCTGCACGTGCGCTGCGGCATCGAGGACAACCTCTGGAACCAGTCGCGCACCCGCAAGATGGGCACGGTCAAGCAGATCGAGCAGCTCGTGCGCATCTCGCGCGAGTTCGGCCGCGACATCGCCACCGCCAAGGAGGCGCGCGAGATCTGCAAGATCGGCGTGTTTTACGAGACCGTCGAAGAGACGCTGGCCGCCAACGGACTTGCCCCCAACCCGAAGGGTCGCCACCAGGGCTTCCTGCGCAAGGCTGCTTGAGATGGGCTTAGGCGCTATCCAGCCGACCGTGCTGATCATCCCTGGCTTGCGCGACCATGTCGCCGATCATTGGCAGACCTTGCTGCACGTTCGGCTTGCAGGCCAGGGCCGCAAGGTGCGCAGCGTGGCGCCGATGGGCCGCGCCAACCTCGATTGCGCGAGCAGGGTCGAGGCCATCGAGCGCGAAATGCTGGCGATCGAGGGGGCGGTGGTCGCGGTGGCGCACAGCGGAGGCTGCGTGGCGCTCGCGCATTGGGCGCGGATGTGGAAGGGCCGGGTCTGGGGCGCTTTGCTTGCGACTCCGCCCGATTTCGAGGAAGCCATGCCGGCCGGCTACCCGAGGCTCGACGAGCTGCACGCCGGCGGCTGGCTGCCGGTGCCGCGCCGACACCTGCCGTTCCCGAGCATCGTGGCCGCCAGCCGCAACGATCCGCTGGGTCGCTACGAGCGGGTAGCCGAGCTCGCACATGACTGGGGCAGCCGCCTCGTAGACCTCGGCGAGGTGGGCCACCTGAACCCGGAGTTCGGGTTCGGAACCTGGTACAGCGCCGAGAACTACATCGATCACATTGCACTCGCGGCCTGATCCGCGCGACGCGGCAGCTCGATCCCGGCACCTTCATCGAAGTAAGAGGAAAGAAGACCATGGCAAGAACAGTACGCATCCATGAGACCGGCGGACCGGAAGTCCTGAAGCTCGAGAACGTCGAGGTCGGAGACCCCGCCGCCGGGCAGGCCCGCGTGCGCCACAGCTACGTGGCTGTCAACTTCATCGACATCTACTTCCGCAGCGGCCGCTATCCGATGCCCCTCCCCAACGGCCTGGGCTCGGATGCGGTGGGCGTGGTCGAGGCGGTGGGCGAGGGCGTGACCGATATCCGCGTCGGCCAGCGCGTCGGCTACCTGATGGGGCCGCAAGGGGCCTACTCGGATGTGCGCCTGATGCCGGCGGACATGCTGATCCCGCTGCCCGATGGCGTCTCGGACCGCGCCGCCGCCACGCTGATGATGAAGGGCATGACGGCGCAGTACCTGTTCCGGCAGGTTTTTCCGCTCGAGGGCGGCGAGACCATCCTCTATCACGCGGCCGCCGGCGGCGTCGGATTGGTCGCCTGTCAATGGGCGAGGGCGCTCGGTGTCACGATGATCGGCACCGTCAGCTCGGACGAAAAGGCCGAGATCGCCAGGGCCCATGGCTGCACCCACACCATCGTCACCTCGCGGGAGGACATCGCCAAGCGGGTTCGCGAGCTGACCGGCGGCAAGGGTGTGCCGGTGGTGTTCGACTCCGTCGGCAAGGACACCCTGCAGGCCTCGCTCGACAGCCTGCAGCCGCGCGGCACGCTGGTCAGCAACGGCACCGCCTCGGGGCCGGTGGTGATCGACACCATGCAACTCGCGGTCAAGGGTTCGATCTGGGTGACGCGCCCGGCGATGATCCACTACGCCACGCCACGCTCGCACATGCTGGCAATGGCCGATGAGCTGTTCGGCCTGGTGCTGGCCGGCAAGATCACCGGCGAGCCGAGGCAGAGCTTCGCACTCTCCGACGCGGCCGCGGCGCACCGCGCGCTCGAGTCACGCGCGACCACCGGCGCCACGGTGCTGGTCCCCTGAGCGTTCGCATCGAAAGGAGGTTCCCATGGATCTGCACGCACTCGAGGCGAAGAAGGACGATGCCGACGGCTATCTGTTCGGTCGCGGCCATGCCTGGTTCGCCTTCGCGATGACGATCGGCCTGATGCTGTTCGACTATATCGACCGCCAGGTGATCGTCTCGCTCTTTCCCCACATGAAGAGCGAGTGGGGCCTCTCGGACAAGCAGCTCGGCGCGCTGGTCTCGATCGTTTCGCTGACGGTGGCGCTCGGCGCGCTGCCGGTGGCGCTCTTCGCCGACCGCGCCAGCCGCGTCAAGAGCATCGTCGTGATGGCCACCGCCTGGAGCCTGGCGACGATCTCCTGCATGTTCGCGCGCAACTACGGCCAGTTGCTGGCCGCGCGTGCGGTGGTGGGCCTGGGCGAGGCGGGCTACGGCTCCGTCGGCGCGGCCTTGATCGCCAGCCACTTCCCCTCGCGGATGCGCGGCGCGCTGATGGCCGGCTTCTTCGCCGCTGCGTCGATCGGCTCCGTGCTGGGCGTCATGCTCGGCGGGATCATCGCGGCGAAGTGGGGCTGGCAGGCTGCTTTCGGCGTGGTCGGCGTGCCCGGCCTGCTGCTGGCGCTGCTGTATCTCAAGGTGCGCGACTACCAGACGGTCGAGCTCACGCCGCGCCTGGACCGTGCCACGCGCTCGACCTCCAAGGCCGCCGAGGCGGTGGTGCGCGCGCTCCTCCGCTCGCGCACCATGCTGTGGGTGTGCGTTGGCGGCGCCGCGCAGCTCATCGTGGTCTCGGCGGTCTGGGCGTGGCTGCCCAGCTTCCTGAACCGCGAGTACGGGATCGCGCCGGACCAGGCGGCCGTCAAGGCGGCGCTGGTGGTGCTGTGCGGTGCCATCGGCAGCGTGGTGTGGGGTGCGCTGGTCGACCGGTCCGGCACCGGCCGGCCGGTTCGCAAGCTGCATTTCCTGGCGCTGCTGTGCATTGCCTCGTTGCTGGTACTGGGTCTCGGCTTCGGCGGGCCGCTCGTCGGCATCGAGCTCTCGGCACAGGCGCGCTTCGCACTGATCGCCGGCGGCGGCTTCCTGATGACCTGCACCGTCGGGCCGGTCGCGGCCATCGTGATCGACGTGATCCACCCCGGCATCCGTGCCACCGGCGCTTCGGTGCTGGCGCTGTTCCAGAACCTGTTCGGCCTGGCTGCGGGGCCCTTCATCGCGGGCAGCCTGTCCGACGTCTGGGGCTTGACCCCCGTCCTGGCGGCCATGCCGGTCTTCGGCCTGCTGGCGGCGCTGGGCTTCCGGGTCGCCGCGCGCACCTACGAGGCCGACATGCAGCGGGCCAGCGAGCCTCCCGCCGAAATCATTCCCCCAACGATTGCGGGCGCCCACAACGCGCACGCCTGACCCCCGTCACCTATCCGCACCGTCGAAAAGAGGTATTCCATGAACGGACTCATGATGCATCAGCCGTTGCTGATCTCGAACCTGCTCACGCACGCCGAGCGTCACCACGGCGAGCAGGAGATCGTCTCGCGTCGCGTCGAAGGCGACGTGCATCGCTACACCTATCGCGACCTGGCCGAGCGCTCTCGCCGCATGGCCAATGCGTTGGCCGCGCACGGCATCCGCCCGGGTTCCCGCGTCGCCACGTTGGCCTGGAACGGCTACCGGCACATGGAGCTGTACTACGCCGTTTCCGGCTCGGGCGCGGTGCTGCATACGCTCAACCCGCGCCTGCATCCCGACCAGGTGGTATGGATCGCCGATCATGCCGAAGATGAGGTGCTGTTCTTCGACCTGACCTTCATGCCGCTGATCGAGGCGATCGCCGCGCGCAGCGCGACGATCAAGGCCTTCGTGGCCATGACCGACCGCGAGCACATGCCCGTGTCCACGAAGGTGCCCAACCTGCTGTGCTACGAAGAGCTGATCGAGGCCAATCCCAGCCAGTTCACCTGGCCGATCTTCGACGAGAACTCCGCCTCCTCGCTGTGCTACACCTCGGGCACCACGGGCAACCCGAAAGGGGCGCTCTACAGCCATCGTTCCACGGTCCTGCACACCTACGCCGCGGCATTGCCCGACTCGCTGAACTGCTCGGCGCACGACGTGATCCTGCCGGTGGTGCCGATGTTCCACGTCAATGCCTGGGGCCTGCCGTACGTCGCCTGCATGGTGGGCGCCAAGCTGGTGTTCCCGGGGCCCTGGCTCGATGGCAAGTCGCTGCACGACCTGTTCGAGAGCGAAGGTGTCACCCTGTCGGCGGGCGTCCCGACGGTGTGGCAGGGGCTGCTCGCGCACGTGGAGGCAAACAACCTTGAATTCAGCACCATGCGCCGCACGGTGATTGGCGGTTCGGCCTGCCCGCCGGCGATGATGAGGGCATTCCAGGACCGCTATGGGGTTGCCGTGCTGCACGCCTGGGGAATGACCGAGCTGAGCCCGATCGGCACGGTATGCACGCTCAAGCCGGGCCAACTCGCGCTCGGCGCCGAGGAGCGCCTGGCAATCCAGTCCCGGCAGGGACGATCGGTGTTCGGGGTCGACATGAAGATCGTCGGCGACGACGGCGAGGAACTGCCGCATGACGGCAAGGCCTCCGGCGAGCTGCTGGTGCGCGGCCCCTGGGTCATCTCGGGCTACTTCCGCGGCGAGGGCGGCGACCCGTTGGTGGACGGGTGGTTCCCGACCGGCGATGTCTGCAACATCGACGCCGACGGCTTCATGCAGATCACCGACCGCAGCAAGGACGTCATCAAGTCCGGCGGCGAATGGATCGGCTCGATTGACCTGGAGAACATCGCGATGGCCCATCCGGGCGTGGCAATGGCGGCCTGCATCGCGGCGCGTCATCCGAAGTGGGACGAGCGTCCGCTGCTGGTGGTGATGCGCAAGCCCGGCAGCGAGCTGACGCGGGGCGAGCTGCTGCAGTTCTACGAGAGCAAGATCGCCAGGTGGTGGACCCCGGACGACGTGGTTTTCGTCGACAGCATCCCGCTCGGCGCTACCGGCAAGATGCAGAAGAACAAGCTGCGCGAGCAGTTCAGGGACCACAAGCTGCCGACGGCTTGACTCGGTCGATGCCTTGAAGCGCCCAGACAGGAGAGGATCAAGATGAGGAATCGTTCGTTCAATGCGATCTGCATCGCAGTGGCCTGGGCTGTCGCCCTGGTGGTGGCCGCCCCCACGGTGGATGCGCAGACGCAGCCCGCCAGGTGGCCGGAGAAGCCCGTGAGGATCGTCGCCGCCGGCCCGGCCGGCGGATCGGCGGACATCGTGGCGCGCCTGCTGGCAGACGGCTTGGCCAAGGAGCTCGGACAGCCGGTGTATGCGGAACCCAAGCCGGGCGCCGGCGGCGTGCTTGCCGTCAACGACCTCGGCCAGGCGCCGCACGATGGCCACACGCTGCTGGTGGGCGTAAGCTCGCTGGTGAGCGAGATCCCGCACATCGTCAAGCTGCGTGTCGACATGGCCAAGGAAATCAAGCCGGTGGCCGAGGTGGCACGCGGCGGATTGGTGCTGGTCGCCGCGCCCGCGGTGCCGGCAAGCAACTTCGGCGAGCTGCTGGGTTGGGTGAAGAACAATCCGGGAAGCGTGAACTATGCCTCCTACAGCGCCGGAACCATGTCACACGTGCTGGGGCTGCAGCTCAACCGGGCGGCCGGTCTCGACATGACCCACGTCGGCTACAAGGGTTCGACGCCCGCGCTCACCGACCTGATGGGTGGGCACGTCCCCTTGATGTTCGACGGCATGGCCACGTCGCTGCCGCTGATCAAGTCCGGGAGAATCAAGGCGCTGGCGGTGAGCACGCCCGAGCGTTCGCCGCTGCTGCCCGACGTGCCGACCTTCCGCGAGCTTGGCTACCCCGGGCTCGAAACCGTCGCCTGGATGGGCTTGTGGCTGAAGCCCGACGTGCCGGCCCCCGTGCAGGCCAGGCTGCGCGAAGTCACCCTCCGGGTGCTGGCGCAACCCGCCGCTCGCGAGCGGCTGCAGGAGATCGGTTTCGAGGTCGGCCAGCCTCGCATGCCGCAGGAGCTGGCGCAGTCGCTCGGCGAGGAGCACCAGCGGATGGGAATGGTGCTGAAGTCGATCGACTTCAGGCCTGAATGAAGATCGCAAGGCCGGTGAGCGGGAGGCGTCCGACCATGAACATGAATCATGCGCTGAGCCGGCTGCCGGCGTCCGTGCTGCTGGCCCTGGGATCGCTGTCCGCCCAGGCGGCCGAGTACGAGGTCGCCGGCGGCAAGCTCAGCGTCAAGGGCTCGATCTCGGCGGGCGTCGCGTACCGCGCCAGCTCGCGCGATACCGGGCTGCTGGCCGACGTGAACAGCTCGCAGATCGGGATCGGCGGCACCTCCCTGACGCCGACCACCGGCCGCAACCAGGACGACGGCAATCTCAACTTCGACAAGGGCGACCCGGTGTCGCAGGTGGTCAACGGCTACCTGAGCCTCGAATACAAGGCGGGGAATTATGGGGCGACGGCGAGCGCCAAGGCCTGGTACGACTACCTGTACGCGCAGGGTGACCGGCCCTGGGGCAACATCCCCAACGGCTATGCGCCGGGGGTGCCGCTGAGCGACAGCGGCGCCCAGGGACGTTCCCGCTCCGGGAACGTGGTGCTCGACAACCTCTACGCCAACGGCAGCCACAGCGTCGGCGGCGGCCCACTGGAATGGAAGCTGGGGTACCAGAAGCTCGACTGGGGCAATCGCTACATCGTCATCGGCGGCCTCCGCGACCTGAACCCGATCGACATTCCGGCCCTCACCAGGCCTGGCATGTTGCAGCGCGAGCAGGAAACCCGCATCCCGGTGCCGCAGATTTTCGCCCGATTGGGCAGCCCGCAGTCCACCTCGGTCGAGGCCTTCTACCAGTTCCGATTCGAACGCAATGCCGCGAACCACTGCGGCACCTTCTATTCCGGCGTCGACTGGTTTTCGGACGGCTGCAACGCCGTGATGGTCGGCAACCTGTCCGACCGCGAAGCGCTGGCGGCGGGGAGCTTCCTCAAGCGCGCAGACAATACGATGCCCTCCGACAGCGGCCAGTTCGGCGCAGCGCTCCTGCACACGGTGGATAGCTGGAGGACCCGGTTCGGCCTCTATGCCACGCAATTCCATTCGCGCACCGGCTACAGCGGCGTGATCAAGTCGACCGCTGCCGGGGGGCCGCCCTTTGTGCCGGGCGATCCGGCCGGCACCAATCCGAAGTACTACACCGAGTACCCCGAGGACATCAGGATGTTCGGCCTGAGCTTCGAGACCCGGATGAAGGTCGCGACCGCCTTCGGCGAGCTGACCTACCGGCCGAACCAGCCGTTCCAGTTCAACGCGTCGGACCTCCTGGGGGCGGTGGTGTCACCGGTAGCGCCGACCACGCTGCGTGACGAGGAGCGCGCGCTGCCGCCGGGTGCCACGCTCCAGGGCTTCGAGCGGCACAAGAGCGTGCAATTGCAGCTTGGGGCGATCGGACAAGTGCCGCGCGTGCTCGGGGCGGCGGGTCTCAATTGGGGTGCCGAAGTCATCTACAAGAACGTGCCGGACCTTCCCGATCAGTCGGTGACCCGCTTCGGCCGGGTGGACGTGTTCGGGCAGGGGCCGGTCAACGGCGTCTGCCCACCGCCCGCCGCGCCGACTCAATGCTCCACGGACGGCTACGTCTCGCGCCATGCGTTCGGCTACCGCCTGGTCGCCGCGCTACGCTATGCCAATGTCGTCGAGGGCATGGACCTGGTCCCCTCCGTCCTGTTCGGGCAGGACGTATCGGGATGGTCCGGCGACGGGGGCATCCTGGAAGGCCGCAAGCTCCTGATCGCCTCTTTGCGCGCCAACTGGCGCAGCGGCTTCATCGCCGACATCGCCTGGCTGCCGACCTGGGGGGGCACCTACAACAACCAGCGCGATCGAAGCGCTGTGATGATGTACATCGGCCAGCGCTTCTGAGACACCTCTTCGCCGCCCACGGAGCGGCGGCGACGGCCTTCCTGACTTCCGGCATTGATCCCGGAACCACGGCCAACGTACCTGCAGTTCAAGGGTGCAGTGCGCCGATGTATGCTGAGGCCCTCAAAGTAAATGGGGGAGCGTCAATGACTCTGCGAGTCCAGGCGACGGCAGCGGCGTGCGCTTTTCATCGGGCGCTTGCTCGTTCGGCCGTCGCGGCGGGGCTGGCCGTTGCCTCCGCGACGGCCGCTGCCCAGGGCGTCGTGACGCTGTATGGGGGCGCGCGGGATGGCGGCGACTTCATCGACGACAACACCGGCGCAACTGTCAATCTCGACAGTGGCGCGGCCTTCTCGCTGAGCCTGGACTGGCCTCTGACCGATGGCCGGCAGGGACAGATCTTCTACTCCTTCCAGCGCAGCGCGCTACCGGGTGCGGTGTCGAACCAGACAGGCGAGCTCCCGGTCAACATCAACTACCTGCATGGCGGTGGGCGCGTGTTCTTCCATGGCACGCAATCCACCAGCGCCGGCTATGTCGTGGGCGGATTGGGGATCACCTATTTTTCGCCGGGTCTCGGCGGATTGTCCTCCGAGCTGCGCCCCTCCGGGAATCTCGGCATCGGCTACCAGTGGATGCTGTCGAAGCAGATCATGCTGCGCACCGAGCTTCGAGGCTACCTGACCCTGGTCAACAGCAAAGGCGGATTCTTCTGCTCGGGCGGCTGTGTCGTCTCCATTCGCGGGGATACGATGACGCAGGTCGAGGGGCTGCTGGGGCTGTCATTCGGCTTCTAGCGCAAGATCAATCGTCGTGGGACTCCCGCTGCGGCCACATTGCAAGAGCCGATGCCGGCAACTCCACGCCCTGGAGGTACGACCCGAAGGCCCGGCTCAGGTACGCGTGCATCTCATCGGCAGCTCTTGCACCATTGCGGTCCTTTAGGTGTTGCAGCATCCGCTCGCGGGATGCGATCACGAACTCGTTGGGCATCTCGCCGCGGGCGCGCACAAAGTGCGTCGTGATGTCCGTCAGCACGCCGCTGAGGATGCGCAGGAGGGGACTGTTGGCGGCTGCCGCGAGCAGGTCATGGAACGCCAGGCTGTGCCTCACCCTTCTTCGCAGATCCCCGGCGAGCGCAGCCTCGCGGGTTGCCTCGACATTCTCCACCATCGCCTGCCAATCCTTTTCTGTATAGCGCTCGCACGCGAGCATCGCAACTTGGCGGCCGATCGCCAGGCGCGCCTCCATCACGTCCGATGCCGTCACCGTGCGCAACCGCATCAGGTTGTCGAACGCCGATCGGATCACGTCGACGCTGCCGTCCCGGACGAAGGCTCCGCCGGCTGACCCGGGCCGCTGGTCGAGCAGGCCGGCGTACTCCAAGGAGCGCAGGGCCTCGCGTACGGTATTGCGACTTACGCCGAGCTGTTCCGCGAGTGCCCGCTCGGCGGGTAGCTTGTCGCCGACCCTGAACGTGCCGTCCTCGATCCGTTCCCGGATCTGCGAGGCGACCTCTTCGAAACTGCGGCGGCGGGCAGGCCTGAAGGCCAGCAATTGATTGTCGGTCATGGCAAGCAGAGGGGTAGGGCGCTCCAGGAATCGCAATCTACTTCAATGTTTCGCACGCGTCCCCCGGGCGACGCCGATGGAGCGAGCCGCGTTGGCCGACAGGCCTGCCGAAATCATGGTTGGACCAAACTTGTGTTCTCCCAAACATAAGAGTAGATTAGCCGTAAGTTTTGGTTGGACCAAGATTTTTTGGAGCTGCGTGGATGGATTTGAAAGTGACGGACTATGAGGTCCAACCAACCGGAGTGGCCATCGTCCGGTTCAACCGCCCCGGCCGCGGAAACTCCTGGACGGCCCGGATGTCCCAGGAGTACCGCTGGATCATGGCGCTGCTTGATGACGATCCGGCGGTTCGAGTGATCGTCGTCAGGGGCGCCGGCAAGCAGTTCTGCGTTGGTGCGGACTTCAAGGCGCTGGGCTTCTATGCCGAGGAGGAACGCGACTACGTTCGGACCGTCGAAGTGCCGGACGACGCCAAGCCTGGATTCGGCGTGCGGCCCGAGTTCGACCACGACCTGGTCTGGCACTGGGGCCTGCGCAAGCCCGTCGTCGCGGCGCTCAACGGAGCCTGCGCCGGCATCGCCGTCGCGATCGCGGGATATTGCGACCTGAGATACGCCGTGGCAGGGGCGAAACTGACCACGGTTGCCGCGCGCCTGGGCCTGCCCGCGGAGTACGGGCTCGGCTGGCTGCTGCCGCGGCTGGTCGGCGTCACGAACGCGGCCGATATCCTGTTGACCGGCCGCATCTTCTCGGCTGAAGAGGCGCTGCGGATGGGCTTCCTGAACGGTGTCTTCGCGGAGGAGGAATTCGATCGGCGGATCGACGAGATCGCTCTTTCGATCGCGACCACGGTCTCGCCGCGCGCCGCACTGGTGACCAAACGCCAGCTGTACGCGGAACTGCTGACCAGCGATGTCGGCGCCTGCGTCGATGACTCCAAGATCAAGATCGGCGATTTGATGCGGGGGCCGGACTTCAGGGAGGCGATTGCAGCGATGGCCGACCGTCGCCCGCCGTGTTTCACCGGCGTGGAGGCGCCATGATGGCTGGGAGCACTGCGAATCTGTGGGGCATCAGGATCGAACCGGGCCTCGTGGATGGCCGTCCCTGTCGCCAGTTCGTGCGGCGTCCGCGAGCCATCTCGGATCTGCTCCTCGATGCGCGGCGCTGGTCTTCGCGAACCTGTCTGGTCCAGGGTGAGCGACGGATGTCCGGGCATGAGCTCGAGCGCGCCGTCGTGCGAATGGTTGCGGCCCTCGCGCCGTATCGGCTGGCCCCCGGCGATCGGGTGCTGCTGCAGGGCTTCAACCGGATCGATTGGGTGGTTTGCTTCTGGGCGCTGCATTGTCTCGGGGTCACCGTCGCCCTGGGCAATGCCTGGTGGAGCGGGCAGGAGACAGGCGATGCCATCCGGCTGCTTTCGCCGCGACTCGTCTTAGCCGAGCGCGAGGCGCCATGGTCATCGGCGTCGCCGGCGCCTTCGGACGTTTCCTGGCTGACGTTTGAGCAGGCCGGGCATCTGGCCGCACGCGAAAACGAGCCGCTCCTGCGGATCCCGCCGGTGGACGAGAATGCGGCGGCCGTCATCATCTTCAGCTCCGGCACGACCGGAGAGCCCAAGGGCGCGGTGCTCTCCCATCGGGCCGTCATCGCCAATATCCAGAGCCTGCTGCAGATGACAGGGCGGCTCCCGAGCCAGCTGCCTGATTCGCATCCGGGAACCGTCAATCTCGTGACGATGCCCCTGTTCCACCAGGGCGGCATGCAGATCACGCTGATGACGTTGTTGACCGGCGGCACCGTCGTCTTCCTGAAGGGAAAGTTCGACCCGCTGGAGGTGCTGCAGGTGATGCAGTCCGAAAAGGTCAGGGCATGGGGCAGCGTGCCGACGATGGTGTCGAGGGTACTGCAGCATCCCGAGTTCGCAAGCCACGACACCAGCAGCGTCGCCAGCATCCAGATGGGTGGTGCGCCGGTTCCGCATGAACTTCGGGAGCAGGTTGCCAGGAGCTTTCCGAACTCCCGGCGACGTGTCGGCACCATGTACGGACTGACCGAGACAGGTGTCGTCGCAACCGGCACCGGTGCCGATGTCGCGGACCGTCCTGGTTGCGTCGGACGGCCCCTGCCGATGGCCGAGATCGTCATTGCGAACCCCGACAGCCACGGCGTCGGCGAAATCAGGGTCCGCACCGCCAGTGCGATGACCGGCTATCTCGGTGATCCAGCGCCGCTTGCCGATGCCGACGGCTGGATTTCCTCGGGTGACCTTGGCCGATTCGACGACGAAGGCCGCCTCTACGTGGTGGGCCGCAGCAAGGACATGATCATCCGCGGCGGCGAGAACGTGGCGAGCGCGCACGTCGAGCGCTGCATCCGCACGCATCCGGACGTTCTCGAGGTTGCCGTCGTGCCGCTGCCGCACGCCGATCTCGGAGAGGAGGTCGCCGCCGCCGTGGTCCTGAAGCCAGGCGCTTCGCCGAGCGTCAGTGACCTGAAAGACCACCTCGCCGATCGGCTTGCTCGGTTCGAAGTTCCGTCGCGCTGGTGGTTCCGTGAAGAGCCGCTGCCGGTGAACGCGACCGGCAAGGTCGTCAAGATCGAGGTGCTGGCCCACTGGCCAGCCAACGCATGAATCAGGGGAATCAACCAATGACCGCCCAACAACCCGCCGGTGTGCTCGACGGCATCCGGGTGCTCGATCTCACCCAGATGGTCTCGGGACCATTGTGCACCTTGATCCTCGCGGACCTGGGCGCCGACGTGATCAAGGTCGAGCCGGAGAATGGCGATTCGGCCCGGCAGATCGGCCTCAACCGGAGCGGGGGCGAGAGCGACTACTTCCTGAGCATGAATCGCAACAAGCGCAGCGTCGTGCTGGACCTGAAGGCGTCACATGACCTGGAGACCTTCCTGGCGCTCGCGCAATCCGCCGATGTGCTGGTCGAGAACTTCCGCCCCGGCACGATGGCGCGAATCGGCGTTGGCTACGAAAAGCTGAAGGCCATCAACCCTGGCCTTGTCTACTGCGGACTGTCGGGCTTCGGCAGTACCGGCGAGTATCGGGATCGTCCGGCGCTGGATCCGGTGATCCAGGCGATGTCCGGAATCATGCACCTGACCGGCACACCAACCAGCGGACCCTTGAAGACGGGTGTGCTGCTGTCGGACTTCGTGCCGCCGCTGTTCGCGGTCATCGGAATCCTCGCCGCTTTGCGGGCACGGGACGCGAGTGGCCAAGGCCAGCAGGTGGAGGTCTCGATGCTGGACGCGACCGTGTTCTCCATGGTGCCGCGGGAGCAGTACTTCTATTCCACGGGGAAGACGCCGGGCCGTCATGGCAATGCGCACTATCAGATCACCCCTTGGAATACCTATCAATCCCGGGACGGGCGCCACGTACTGGTCGTCGCGCACACGGAGAAATATTGGTGCAACCTGGCGACGGCGCTGGACCTGTCGTCCCTGGTCAGTGACCCGCGTTTCGACGGTGCGGCCGCACGCCTGAGAAACAGGGACGAGTTGGACAAGCTGCTGGCGACGCGCTTCAGGGAGCGCGATCTGGACGATTGGACCCGACGTCTCGCCGCCAGTGACGCGTTGTTCGCACCGGTTCGTGACATGCCTGAAGTGCTTTCGGATCCGGTTATTCGCGAATCTCTGGTGGAACACGTTCGTCATCCAGTTGCGGGCGACTTGTCGCTGCTGCGAACGCCGATCCGGATGGCCGCGAATCCGCCGACGATTCGCCGTCCACCGCCCCTGTTGGGTCAGCACACCAAGGAGGTGCTGGCGGAGTGCCGGTTCCAGGTTGCCACGGAGGCTCGGTCATGAGTGTCTCGCCGCACGTCGCCTACCGGGCCGAGAACGGTCGCGCCTACGTCACCCTCGATCGCCCCCAGAAGAAGAACGCGATGAGCGAGTCGATGTGGGAAGCCCTGATGGATTGCTACGACCGCGCCGAAGCGGACGACGATGTCCGGCTGGTGGTGCTGCGTAGTGCCGGCGACGATTTTTGCGCTGGGCACGACTTTGCCGAGGTGGGCAACCAGTACGACGACCCGGTTGCCGCCGAGCCGGGCACCGCGCGTCGCCGGCCCAGCCAGCGGGCGCGCCTGAAGTACGACAAGCGCTATGTCGAGCGGCTGCAGCGGATCTTCGTGTCGCTGAAGCCGACCTTGGCGCTGGTCAAGGGCTATTGCCTCGGCGGCGGGCTCTACTTGGCAGAGTGCTGCGACCTCGTCATCGCCGCGGACACCGCTCGAATGGGCCACCCGGAGCAGAAGCTCGGGCTGTCCGGCGCTGCCTACCTGGATGCATGGGAGATCGTCACCCTGGGCGCCCGCAAGGCCCGGGAGCTGCTGCTGCTGGGCGAGGTCTGGTCGGCCGACGAGGCGCGAGCCAATGGCCTGGTCAACAAGGTCGTGCCCCTCGAGCAGTTGGAGCAAGCCGGCGAGCAATGGGCCGAGCGGATCGTCCGATTGCCGCGGGACGGAGTCGCGCTCGGCAAGGCAGCGACCACCATGGCGCTTCAGGCGCTCGGCATTACCCAGCAGTTCGGCTACGGACATCTGCTGCACACATTGGCGACCAACGTCCGGTATGAGCCGGACGAGTTCAACTTCATGAGGGAACGCAAGGTTCGCGGCGTCACCTCGGCGAACCATGACCGCGAATCCTTCTACCAGGGCAGGACGCCCGAGTAGCCGCCCCGGAGAAGCAATCCGATGGACTTCAATCTTCCCGCCGAAGACGACCCTCGGCGCCTGCAGGTGCGGCAGTGGCTGAATGATGGCGCGCCGCGCGGTCATCGGGAGATTGCCGAGCAGGGCTACGCAGTACCGCACTGGCCGGCACCCTGGGGCCTCGCAGCGGACCCGGCCCTGCAGATCATCATCGATGACGAGATCGCTCGCGCCGGAATTCGGGCGCCGCACCACCTCAATCCGGTGCCGATCAACAACTGTGGCCAGTCGCTGCTGACGTTCGGAACCGAGGCACAGCGCGCCCGCTTTCTCCCGCCGGCCCTTGCGTGCGAGGAAATTTGGTGCATGCTCTTCAGCGAGCCCTCTGCCGGATCTGATGTCGGCGCGATGCGCACGACCGCCCGCCGGGAGGGCGACAGTTATGTGATCCGTGGCCAGAAGGCCTGGACGTCGCTTGCGGACAAGGCAACGATCGGGGTGCTCGTCGCCCGGACCAATCCGGACGTTCCGAAGCACGCCGGCCTCTCCCAGTTCCTGATCGACATGAAGAGCCCGGGTATTTCCGTGCGGCCCATCGTCGACATGACCGGCGAGCGCGGCGAATACAACGAAGTGTTCTTCGAGGAAGTGCGCGTCCCGGCCGATCGCCTGCTGGGGCAGGAGGGCGACGGCTGGAGGATCTGCATGCAGCAGCTGCAAACCGAGCGGGTAGCGCTGTCTCGACCAGGCGTCGTGTGGGGCTCGGGTCCGTCGGCGAGGGAACTGGTCGACGGTCTCATCGCGTCCGGTCGGATCCGAGACCCGTTGCTGCGCGACGAAGCCGCGAAGCTGTACATCGAAGGCGAGATCCTGCGGCTGCTGGCGTGGCGCTCATTGAGCGACCGCATGAACGCCAAATCGTCCGGTCATGAGGGGGCGGCGCGGAAGATGATCGCGGCACCGCACGGGCAGCGCGTGCTGGACCTGGCGAAGCGCAGCCAGGGAGTCGCAGGCATGGTGCGCAACCGCGACGTGCTGCCGATGAGCAAGGCCGAGCGTGGTCCGTACTCGAACTGGGACCATGCGTTCTGGTGGAGCCCGGCCGTCACCTTGGGCGTCGGAACACAGGAGATCCTGAAGAACCTGGTGGCCGAGCGTGTATTGGGTTTGCCGCGCGATCCCGACCCGACGCGCAAGACGCCGTGGTCGGCGTTGCAGAAGAGCACTGCGCTGCGGGCGCAGGCGAGCCGCGAGGCGGGTGCGCCATGAACTTTTCACTGAGTGACGAGCATCGGCTGTTGCGGGATTCTGCCCGGACATTTCTGGGCAAGGAGGTGGACCTGGGCCCGTTACTGGTCCCCGGCGCGTCGGTGGCGCAGGCCGGCTACGACACGCTGTGGAAGCAGATGGTGGCGCTCGGTTGGCCTGCGATGGTGATTCCGGAAGACCTTGGCGGGTTGGGCATGTCGCTGCTGGACATGGCGATGGTGGTCGGTGAGTGCGGTCGGGTGCTGGCGCCTTCGCCGTTGTTCGGAACCCTGGCCGGTACCTGGGCGCTCCAGATGGCTGCCAGCCCGGCCCAGCAGCGGGAGTGGCTGACGCCGGTGGCCGAAGGGAGCGCAAAGCTGGCGCTTGCCGTAGCCTCCGCGGATGGCCGCTGCGACCAGCCCGATTGCGACGTTGCCGTTGCGTCCGTCGAGGCAGGGCCTCGGCTGACCGGCATGCGCCCTTATGTCGTCGATGCGGCAGCCGCCGACCTGATCGTCGTCGCTGCCGGATGCGAGCAACGCCGCTGGTATGTCGTCGACAGGCATGCCGCCGGCTTGGTCGTGGAGATGATGGACTGGCGAGACATCACCCGACAGGTCTGCACGGTTCGACTGAAAGACACCCCTGCAGTTGCCTTGGAAGGCACTGTCTCCGATACCTGGCCGGCAATCCGCGACCGATTGCTCCTTGTACTGGCAGCCGAAAGCAGCGGCGGCCTGCAAGCCGTGCTCGAGGACACGACGGCGTGGGCGAAGGAACGGACCGCTTTCGGCCGGCCAATCGGCGCCTATCAGGCGATCAAGCATTCGCTGGCCGACATGATGGCTTCGGCCGAGTGCGCGGCCACGGCAGTTCTGTACGCTGCCTGGTCCTTGGCCGAAGAGCATGCAGACGCAGCGCTTGCCGTCGCCATGGCGCAGAGTTGCGCCAGCGAGGCTTATCGGGAGGCGACACATCGCAGCATCCAGATCTTCGGCGCGATCGGATTCACGTGGGAACTGAAGAACCACCTCTACTTCAAGCGCGCCCGGGCAAACATGGAACTGCTTGGATCGCCGGCGAGCCATCGCGAGCGGGTGATCCGGATTCTCGAAGCTCGCGCCGTGCGGCGTCCCCTGTCGACCGAACAACTGCCCGTCTAGAAACCACCACATACGGAGACCCCGATGAGACATCACTCACCCGCCCGCAGAAGCCTGTTCTCGGTCCTCGCCTTGTTGGCTATCGGTGCCGGACTCCATTCCGCGACGGCGCGGGCCGACGGAGACTTTCCGCCAAGGCAGATCCGCATCGTCGCACCCTTCAGTGCGGGGAGTGGCGTCGACTCGATCGCCCGGCTCTATGCGCGTCGGCTTGGCGAGCAATTGAAGGTGCCGGTCATCGTCGAGAACCGCGAAGGCGCCGGTGGGATGATCGGCGCTGCCTACGCTGCCAGGCTGCCAGCGGACGGCCAGACCTTGCTGGTTGCCACGACTCCGTTCGTCGTCGGCCCTGTCACGATGGGCAATGCCGCCTATGACCCACTCAAGGATTTCGTCGCTGTAGGCCGCATCGCCGTCAATCCGCTGGCGCTTACCGTCAATCCCACTGTTCCCGCCAGGTCGATGATGGAGCTGATCGACTATGCGCGGGCAAATCCAGGCCTCCTGACGTATGCCTCCTCCGGCCCGGGCACACCGAGCCAGCTTGAGATGGAGGCTCTGAAGGCGAAGCTGGGAATCGACATCCGCGAAGTCCCCTACCGCAGCAACGCCCAGGCGCTGACGGACCTCATCGGTGGGACGGTGTCGATGTACTACACGGTCCAGTCGACATCACTGGGGAACGTGCGCGCGGGGCAGGTGCGCGCGCTGGCCGTTGCTTCGCCGGCTCCGACCCAGGCGCTGCCCGGCGTTCCAGTGATGGCGGAGGCTTCTGGGCTTCCGGGCTATGAAGCGATGGTCTGGTATGGGTTCGTGATGCCCAAGGGGACGCCGGATGAAATCGTCAAGCGGCTGCACCAGGAAGTGGTCGATGCGGCCCGGTCGCCAGAGGTGTCTGCCGGCGTCAGCCAGTTGGGATTCGAAACGTCGCTGAGCGAACCGCAAGCTTTTGCGGCCCAGATGGCGGCGGAGTTCGATCGAACCAAGGCAGTCTTGGCGACGAGGAAGGCGAGCGGAGGTTAGCAAGAAGTCGCCTGGGGCGACCAGGGAGCCGCGAAGACCGGACAGCAGCAGCGACATTCCTCCTAGTCGAGCGGCAACAGTCATCCGGGATTCATCAAAGGTCGGTTAAGCCTAGTGTTCTTGCCACTCGTACGATGGGTCCGAGTCACGAGCATGGCTGCCGAGATCTGCATCTTCCTCTCTGCCGTGAGCATCGAGTTCCGCAGCTACTGCGCCTCCCTGCGCCGCTACCTGCAGCGACCCGACGTCACGGTCAAGGTGCAGGAAGACTTCATTGCCACCGGCACCGAAACCCCCGACTTGCTCGATACCTACATCCGCCGGTGCGCCGTGGTGATCCACCTGGTGGGCGACATGACGGGTCGGCGGCGCTCCCGCCGTCGGTTTGCGCTCTCCGACGCCTTCATCCGGACTTTGCCGACCGTTTGCCGGTGATGGCTTCGTTCCTGGCGTGCGATGGACCGCCAGTTTCCTACAGCATAAATGGCGCTGTATCACGGCAGGAGGCTCATCATCGCCGTACCGCAGTCGGTGGCGCAGCGGAATGACACCCATGTTTCCGATCCGCTCCAACAGACGGAGCAAGACGGCCATCCGCCTCAACAACCTTGCTGCGCTCCTCCAGGCAACGGGTCGGCTTGTCGAAGCCGAGTCGCTGGCACGCCGGGCAGTCGCCATGATTGTCGGGAGCCTGGGCTGGGCACATCCGACAACCCACCTCGTGGCCGCCAATTGCCATGACATATTGCAGCAGGCCGGTTGGACGGAAGATCGGATCAGAATGGAATTCCGCCTCCCGACCGAGCAAGTGATGCCCAGCGTTTGCAACACCGCGGTTGCCCCGCATGAGAATCGGCTGCTCGTGGCCGCTGCCGAGGGCGGATCGGCCGGACCGCCGATGCCTTCAGGCGGCAGCGGCTGAACCGGCCGTGCCGAAAGCCTTCAGATAGGTCAGCAGGTCATCGATCGGCCGGCCGGCGAGTTGCTCTGCGTCCCGCGTCACGCTTGCATACTCCCCCGCGCCTGCGGCCAATCGGATCCCTACCTGGGCCTCGACCACGAAGTCGGGCAGGCCCCGTTCGGTGAGCAACCGGGCATATTCCGCTTCAGGCATCTCCCGCGCTGTCACCTTCATTCCCCACGCTTGCGAAGCCAGCTCCGCCACCTCGAACAGGTCGAGTGCTTCGTTGCCGGTAATCTCGGCTTCCGTGCGACCATCATCCCGAGTGAGCGCGCCGGCGGTTGCCGCCGCGATGTCGGCGCGGGCGATGTAGGCGACTTTCCCGCGGGCACCGGGCAGGGCGAGCACGCCTGTCCTTCGCGCGTGCGTCAGCGCGGCATCGAGGTTCTCTGCGTAGTGGTTGTTGCGCAGGAACGTGCAGCGAAGTCCCATCTCGCGCGCGAAGGCTTCGCTGGCCTCGTGCACCTGCGCGAAAGGAAACAGGCTGCTGGCGATCGGGTTGGTGAAGCTGGTGTACAGCAGCCTTCCCACGCCGGCGCCGCGCGCGGCGGCGAATGCGTTCCTGTGCTGCCGGATGCGCGTTTCGTTGTCGCCGTGTCCGCAGATGATGAGCACGGCGCGTGAACCTCGAAACATCGTCTCCATGGCGTCGGGCCGCTCGAAATCCGCAGCCGCGATGTTGAATCCCTGCTTGCGAAGGTCCTCGACTTTCGCGGGCGTGCGGGTGCCGAGGGTGACGCCTGCCATGTCTGTCCGCTTGCCCAGTTCGTGCGCCACCGCCCGCCCGAGCTTGCCCGATGCTCCCGTGATCGTGATCATGTTCCCCGCCATTCAGCGCTTGTTCGCAGGCCCGTACTGAGCCCTCAGGATGTTCTTCTGAATCTTTCCGATAGCGGTCTTCGGGAAGTCGTCCACCAGCTTGATGAAGCGGGGGCGCTTGAATCGCGCGAGGCGTTGCGCGCAGTAGTCGATCAGCTCGGCGTCTGTCACGTTGCAGCCTGGTTTGAGCTGCACATGTGCTGCGGGCAGCTCGCCCCACACGGCATCAGGCGTTCCGAACACGGCGCATTCGGCTACCGCCCCGTGCTCGTAGAGGATGTTCTCGATTTCCTTGGGGTAGATGTTCTCGCCCCCCGAAATGATCATGTCCTTGGATCTGTCCACGAGTCTGAGGAAGCCTTCGTCATCGATAGTGGCGAGATCGCCGCTCCACGCCCAACCGTGCGCCTGGAAGGCGGCGGTCTGTTCGGGCTCACCGTAATACTCCAGCATCACGTTCTCGCCGCGGGCGCAGATCTCGCCGACTTGGCCGGCGGCGACTCGCCGGCCTTGTGGATCGAGCACGGCGAGGTCTGCGTTATAGGCCTGGCGCCCCACGCTGCCCAGCTTGGCAGTCAAGTCCCCGTGCTTCAGCACGGCAACGATGCCCATCTCGGACTGGCCGTAGAACTGGGTCAGCCGCAGCTTCGGCAGCTTCTCGAGGACCGCGCGCTGCACCCAATCGGGCATTGGCGCCCCTGAGAAGTTCAGCGTCGTCCAACTGGCGTAGTCATCCGCGTTGAACGCCGGATCGGAAATCACCATGCTGATTTGAGTCGGCACCATGAAGGCCGCTGTGACGCCGTGCTGCTTGCACGCTTGGGCGAAGTTGCCGGTTTCCCACTTCGGAAAAAGGACCACGGTCGCGCCGAGCAGCACGGCGGGCTGCAGCATGATGTTCAGGGCGGCGACGTGGAACAGCGGCGTGACGATGGCAACGACGTCGTTCTCATGAAGCTGGCTCTCGACGACGACGGTGTGGGCGGTGACGGCCCTGGCGCGGTGGCTGGCCAGGACGCCCTTCGGGCGCCCGGTGGTGCCCCCGGTGTAGGTCATGCAGAAGGCATCGTCTTCACTGATGTCCACGGCGGGATTCGTGTCGGGCTGGGCGACGAGTCGTTGTGCCCAGGACGGCTTGCCTTCCGATGCTCCGTCGATGGTGAACGCATGACGAAGCCGCGGCAGTTGCGGAACAGCTGCCGCGACCTTGTCGGCAAAGGCATCCTCGTACAACAGCACTTCCACGTCGGCCTTGCCCAGGACGTACTCGAGTTCCTCCGCCGAATACAGCACGGAAACATTGACCAGCACGCATCCGCTGCGCGAGGCGCCGAAAAAGGCCGTCACGTACTCGGGGCGGTTGCGGCTGAGGATCGCGACCTTCGAGCCTTTGCCCATGCCGAGTCCGCGCAAGCTGTGCGCCACCTGGTTGGCCTGCGCATCGAGCTCGCGATACGACATGCGCACGTCCTGCCAGATCACGGCAGTCTTCGCAGGAAATCGCTCCGCCGCCCGGCGCAGCATGTCACCTGTGAGCACGGCGCCTCCTCAAGCCTTGCTGCGGCCGAGCGCGTGGCCGATACGCATCTTCATCAGCTCGTTCGGTCCATCCACCAGCATCGTCACCCGCGCATCGCGCATCAGGCGCTCGATCTGGTACTGGCGATAGTTGCCGTAGGCACCGAACATCTGCATCGCATCGATGGTGACTTTCATCGCCATCTCGGAGACCTGCAGCTTCACCATGGCGCAGTACTTGCCGACTTCTGCACTGGTGATGTCGTCCAGGGTGTCCATCCAGCGCGCGACCTGGTAGACCAGCGCGCGCGAGGTTTCGATCTGTGTCTGCATCTCGGCCAGCTTGAACATGAGGGCCTGGTGTTCGATCAGCGGCTTGCCGAAGGTGTGCCGCTCCTTTGACCGCGCCAGGGCGAGGTCGAAGGCGCCCTGGGCGATGCCCAGTGCCTGGGTGCCGCCGCCGAGTCGCCCGACATTCAACGCCTGCGCGAATATCTTCAGCCCGCCACCCTCTTCGCCCAGCAGCTGGCTGGCCGGAACGCGTACGTCCTTCATGAAGACGTCGGCGGGGGGGAGCTGCCGATAGCCCATGAGCTCGTCCACCTCTCCGACGGACAGGCCGGGCGTGTCCTTGTGGATCAGGAAGGCCGAAATGCCCTTGGTGCCCTTGCTGCGATCGGTGATCGCGAAGACCAGATACATGCCTGCCGCAGCAGCAAGTGAGGCAATGCGCTTGTGCCCGTTGATCACCCAGCCATCGCCGTCGCGGGACGCCTCGGTCTTCATCTTGGCCAGGTCGGCGCCGGTGGTGGGCTCGGTGATCGCGATGCAGGTCAGGTTGCCCTCGGACATGCGCTTCATGCAGTCGTCGCGCAGCGCCGCGTCGCGCGCGTTGGTGAAGATCAGATACGAGCAGGCTTCGTGGGACACGATGTTGGCGAAGCCGCCATCGACCTTGGCGATCTCCTCTTCCGCCAGCACCACGGCCATCAGGTCGTGTCCGCCACCGCCGAGGGCTTTCGGTATGTGCAGGCTGAGCAGTCCGGACTTCTCCATCAGGTGGACGGCATCCCACCACTGCTTCGAGTGGCCGGTCTGGCGGTCGATGTCGCTGATGGTCTTGGAGATCTCGCGGGCCACTGCCGCGGCCGTCTCGCGCACGGCCGACTGTTCGGGTGTAAAGGTGTGGATCATGTCGTCTCTTTCAGGTTCAGGAGGTGGTGGTGAGGATGTGCAGCCCCACCGCGGCGGGTTCGCCGGCAACGGTTCCGCCTGCGTTGTGAGCGAGGGCAGCCCGGGCCCCTCGCACCTGTCGCGCGCCAGCCTGCGAGCGCAGTTGCCAGGTGAGTTCGCACAGCTGCGCCACACCCGTTGCGCCAACCGGGTGGCCGCGTGCGATGAGGCCGCCACTGGTATTGACGGGCAGTCGCCCCGCGAGGTCAGCGCAACCTTCGTCGACGAAAGCCGGGCCGCCGCCGATGGGACAGAAGCCGAGGCGCTCGTACAGCATGAGTTCGCTTGCTGCCGTGGTGTCGTGAACCTCGGCAACGGCGATAGCGTCGGCACGGATGCCGGCCATCCGGTACGCTTCCTGCGCCGCGTCCTCGACGGTGCGACCGGCCAGCGGGCCGGGCGCCCCGGCGGAGCGAAGCACCGATGCCGCGATGCGCACGGGCACCTGCTCAACCCTGCCGATGAACTGCTCGGAGCAGATCACCAGTGCGGCGGCGCCGTCCGTGAACGGAGAGCACATCAGGCGGGTCAGCGGTGGCGCGACCACGGGCGATGCGAGGATCTGTTCGACCGTATGAGCTTCCCGATACTGCGCGAGGGGATTCAGCGACGCATGCCGACGGCTCTTGGCGGCCACCTTCGCGACATGCTCGAGCGTGCCACCGGAGGTCTCCATGTAGCGCGCCAGGCGCCTGCTCGACTCCTGCAAGAACGAGCTTTGCCCCTTGTTGCTCGCCGCGAGTTCGACGTCCGTTGCCGATGCCAGCGCGCGGAAGGAGACCTCCCGGTTCTCATGGAACAGCTTCTCGACGCCCAGCACCAGAACGACCTGGTGGAGCCCGGAAGCGACCGCCAGCCATCCCTGGTGAACGGCGGTGGCGCCGCTGG
This sequence comes from Pseudomonadota bacterium, assembly GCA_023441105.1. Next base: position 31,454 of record JAEZQX010000478.1, read on the forward strand.
CGCAGGCATTCTCGACGTTGACCACCGGAATGCCGGTGATGCCCAAGGTATTGAGGATCACCTGGCCGCGGATGGATTCCTGGCCGGTCACGATACCGGCCATCGAGTTGGCGCAGTAGGCAGCCTGGAGCTCCTCGCGCTGGATGCCGGCGTCTGCCAGGGCAGCCTCGATGGCCTCGCGTGCGAGGTCCTTCATGGAACGTTCGGTGAAGCGACCGAAGGCTGTCATGCCGACGCCGCGAATGAAGGCTGCTTTCATGGTCATTTACAAGGTTCGGGTGGGTGGCTGCCACTTCATGACGCGGCGTTCGAGAAGCTTCATGGCCTCGTTCATCAGAACCGCGAGCACTGCCAGCGCAACGATCAGGCCGAACACCTGGGCGGTGTCGAACATGTTCGCCGCCTTGGCGATCATCTGTCCCAAACCGAATTGGCCGGCGATCATTTCGCCGACGATGGTGCCGATCAGCGACAGGCCGATGCTGACGCGCAAGCCGGCGAAGATGAAGGTCATGGAAGAGGGGAGAAGGATGCGACGGGTGATGAAGCCGCTTCTAGCCCCCATGGTGCGCGCCGCATTCACCAGGCCCTGGTCGATCTCGCGAACCCCGGTGTAGGTATTGAGCAGCATCACGAAGTACACCAGGGATGCCGCGAGGGCGACTTTGGACCCTTCGCCGATGCCGAACCAGACCATGAACAGCGGCGCCAACGCGACACGAGGCAGGCTGTACAGCGCCATGATGAACGGCTCGAGGAGACGGAACGCCTTGGGCCAGTGGCCCAGGGCGAAGCCGGAGCCGACGCCCAATACGCAACCGATCAGCAGGCCGAGCAGTGTCTCGCGCAGGGTGACGCCCACATTGATCCAGAAGAATCCTGTGAGTAGCGCGTCGCCCAGCCACGCAAGGACGCGGGAGGGACGGCTCATCACGAACTCCTGCACCAGGCCGAGTCGCGCAACACCTTCCCAGACTGCCAAAGCCACGGCGAGAAAGACCAGCCGGTAGAAAATGAGCGCGAGATTCATTCGAGGTGGATCTCTTCCTTGAGCGAGCGCCAGATCCCGACGAAGAGGTCGTTGTATGCCTCATGCGTCACGATCGTCTCGATTCCACGTGGGCGTTCCATATCCACGGGATACTCCGCCTTGATCCGGCCCGGACGCGCGCTGAAGAGCAGCACGCGGTCGGACAGACCGATCGCTTCCTGAAGGTCGTGCGTGACGAAGAGGACTGTCAGGCCGGATGCTTCCCACAATCGGAGCAGCGCCTCCTGCATCAGCAAGCGGGTCTGGGCATCGAGTGCGCCGAAGGGCTCATCCATCAGCAAGATCCTGGGCTCTTGCGCGAGCAAGCGCGCCAGCTGCACGCGCTTGCGCATTCCACCGGAGAGCTGCCATGGGTAGGCGTCGGCGAACTGCCCGACACCCACCTTCCTGAGCAGCGCCGTGCAGAGGCCGTCGTCCTTGCGGCCGACCGCTTCGAGTGGTAATCGAACGTTCTCCAGTGCGGTGGCCCAAGGCAGCAACGTGTCCGACTGGAACATGTAGCCGACGGCAGGATCGCCCAGGCTGATCTGCCTGCCGTCGAGCTTGCAGACACCCCGGTCAGGCGCGACCAGACCGGAGATCACGCTCAGAAGAGTGCTCTTGCCACAGCCGGACGGGCCGACGATGGAGCAGAACTCGCCGGGACGGATCGCCAGGTTGACATCGTCGAGCACCTGCACGCGGCCGTTGTCCCCGCGAGTTGCTGGAAACGAGAGAGATATTCCTTCGACCTCGAGTTTGGGTGCCGTGACGCTCACTGCCATTCCGCGGCCAGTCGAGCATCGACGATGTCGGCGAATCCCACATCCAGCTTGGTCAGGCCTGCGGCTCGATAGATCTTGTTCATGTGATCGACCGCATCCTTGGTGATGAGCGGGCTGAACGCGGGCGCCTCGATACGGGCGATCTCCTTGAGCAGATCCGGGGCCAGCGTGGGAAACATCCGCTGAAGCGACGGGAGCATCAGGTCCGGATTGGCGTTGATTGCGCGGCTGGCTTTTGCAATGGCACGCGCCGCGGCCTTGGCCTTGGCCAGGTTGGCGGGGTCCGAGAGCCATTTGTCCGTTGCCTGCAGCGAGCTGCCGAGCATGTTCTGCAGGGATGGCGGAACATCGTCGCCACGCAGGTCCAGGAATACGGTGGCGGCCTTTTCCTTGCGCGTGATGTTCACGGTGGCGGGCTCCCACGTCATCTGCGCATCGACACGGCCGGCCTGGAGAGCCGGCAAGTGCGCGTTCAATCCACCGGTCGCCACCAGCGTCACGTCGCGGTCCGGATCCATGCCCGCATCGCGCAGGGCGATCCGCAGGAACAGGTCGGTCAGGCTGCCGGGAGAGCTGATGCCGATGGTCTTGCCCTTGAGCTGCTTCAAGTCCCCGGGCTTGGCCGAAATCCTGTCCGACACAACCAGGGTGAAGATCGGCTTTTTCTGGAACAGCACCACGTTCTTCGCCTTGATGCCCTGGTTAGCCATGAGCAGCGTGGTGCCGACCCCGCCGCCGCCCATATCGACGGCGCCGGCGACCATGGCGCGCTCGGCTTCGGCCCCGCTGGAGAATTCGGTGATCTTGGCATCCAACCCTTCGCGCTCGAAGTAGCCGCCGTCCCGAGCCACGAACAGCACGACCGCGCTGGTGGAAGGAACGACCGAAATGGTGGCGCTTCCGACGCTAGTCTGCGCCAGCGCCGGAACGGCGCAGCCTGCCATGAGCCAGGCCAGTGCGGCCGAGCGGGTGAAGGTTCGCCTGACGTGGTTCATGCTGACTCCTTTGGGGGACTGTCTCGATGTGTGTTCGTGTATAGCGAACGGCGTTCGCATTCAGGCTATTATGGACCAACCGGCAGAACGCGGCAAGGATTCACGGTTGCGTTCCAATGCTCGCCAGCCACGGAGAACGCAGGTGAATACGCAAATCCCAGTCAGACTGGTCGCATCGGTTTCCCGCGCGCTGCAGATCGTGGAGTTGCTGATCGCGAGTCCCACGCATGAATTGGGCGTGACCGAGGTTGCGCGCGAGCTCGGCGTTGTCAAAAGCACGGCACACCAGCTGCTGGCGACGCTGGCGGCGCATGGCTTCGTCGAGAACAACGGTATTTCCGGCCGCTATCGCCTTGGCGTGCGCGCCATGGAGGCCGGTGCGGTCGCCTCCACCCAGGCCGGCTTGGGGCCGGCCGTCCTGCCGTTGCTGGAGGCGCTGGTTGCAGAAGTCCACGAGACCTGTTCGATCGGCGTGCTGACGGGCAATAGCGTCTCTCTGGTGCAGCGGGTGGAGGCGGAATCCGTGCTTCGGGTGGACCTGAGAGTCGGCACGCAACTTCCGATCCAGACGTCCGCCATCGGCCGGATCATCCTGGCCGAGATGCCACGGGAACGGCGGGAACAGATCCTGGACGCACTGGACATGTCGAAGGCGGAGCGGCGCAAGACGGATAGGGCGATCGAGGTCGCTCGGCAGGAGGGCTGCGCCATCGTTCGCAACATCCCGGTCGAAGGCATAAGCGCCATCGCCGTAGCGGTGCGGACGTCGACCCAGGCTCCGCTCGCTGGCCTGGTCGTCGCAGCGCCCAGCTTCCGCTTCAATCCCGATGCATTCCGCAGCGCCTTGACGAGAACGGCGGATCTGATTGCGGCTCGCGCAGATGGCAGGCAGCGTTGAACCAGACAAGCGGGGATCTCGATCGGCGACGCGGTGTCACGAGCCCCGCCCGACATGCAGGCCTGCGAGGCAGGCAAGGGATCATCATCCCGTACATGCCGGACGCGATGTGCTCGAGCACGATGGGCTTGCCGCAGTGGAGCGCTGCGCCATCGACAAGCGAACCGGGGCCGTGACCTCACTTCTCGCATCGGGATGACTCCGGCGATGGGTCTTGCGGATGGTCCCGCGCTGCCAGCGGAACGGACGGGCCACCGCACGGGCTAGATCTTCCGGTCAAGCGGTTCGACCGCGTACTACTCAATCGGCACGATTTCATACCGGCGGCGAGCATGCCAGTATGAAGCCGGGGTACATCTGCTTCGGCGAAGCTCACGACGGATTTCCTTCGTCCAACCAGTATCGCCGCCTCATCTTTGACGTCCGCGCCGAATGCCGAAGGCATCGGGCCCGGACGTGGCTTCCCAGTGAAGGTGGTCTCGGCGCCAGCCCCGTCAACAGTAGTCAGGCAGCAGGGGGATACGTAAATGAGACCCGAGATCAAGCGTCTGGTCGTCATCGCGGGGGTGACCACTCTTTCCGGATGTGGCGGCGGCGGTGACGAAAGCCCCGATCCCGTCGTGGCGGTATCGGGGCAATCACGTGCAACGGCTCTCGAGGAGGTCGGAGTCTACTCAGGATATGCGGGCATCTTCGCCTTCGACCTGGGTGGCGGCGACGGCGGCGTGGGTGGCGGCGGCGATGGCGGCGGGGGAGTCGGTGCGGGTGGTTCACTCGGCCGATTCACGCAGGCACAGGTGACCGTCGTCCTGGATGACGGAAGAGTCCTTGGGCCGACCTCCACCGACGACCGCGGCCTGGTCACCATCAAGCCAGGGAAGGACTACAAGGGGGGGCTCAGGATCGAGCTCCGCGGCGTGCCGGACACGCGCTATTTCGATGAGGCGAAGATTGCCGACCTGCCGTTCCCGGACGGCGAGCGGCTCCGGGTCCACGTCGACAAGATCCGCGGCAACATCGGCATCACGCCGCTGACCGAGGCTGCCGTCCAGCTGCAGGACGATCCCGCCCTGGCGCAGAAGCCGCCCGCCGAGAGGATACGGGCTGCGAACGATCAGGTCCTGGTCCAGGTCAACAGCCAGATGCCGATCAAATACGCGCTGAATGACATCACGATCCTGCCGGTCCTGGTCGGGCCAGGGTCCCTCAACGCGAAGGACGAAACCAATACGCTCACGCTCGCGACGCCGGCAGGCCGGTACGGATCGTACATTGCCGGACTGAGCGTAGCAGCGGGCGAGTTCAACCCTGCGCTTCCGGCGCCGGGCTTCAGCATCGCCAAGCAGATCGCCACGGATCTGTCTGATGGCCGCTTCGACGGCGCGGGCCCGGGCGGTAAACCGCTTGCGCCGGAGGGCGAACTGACCTATCGGCTGACCGATTTCTCGACGCGCATCGCCTCGGCGATCGAGAGCGCGAACAGCCGCTATGGCGCAGCGGATGCATCTCCTGCACAACCCACGACACCTCCGCCCGTGGCACCGCCGCCTCCGCCGCCATCGTCGGCAACGCCCCCGCCGCCACCGCCACCGCCACCGCCG
>JAEZQX010000487.1 GCA_023441105.1 Pseudomonadota bacterium
TACGTCACCAACGCCGTCAAGCACTTCAAGTTCGAGATGCGCGGCAAGCGGCGCATGCACAAGACGCCGGGCCAGCGCGAGGCGATGGCCTGCCTGCACTGGCTGGAGAGCGAGATCGCCGCCGTCAGGCCAGGCGCCATCGTCGCGCTGGGGGCGGTGGCGGCGCGCTCGGTCATGGGGCGCGCCGTCTCGGTGATGAAGGAGCGCGGCCAGTGGCTGGAGCGCGAGGATGGCATTCCGGTGCTGCTCACGCTGCATCCGTCGGCGCTGTTGCGCGGCGATCGCGAGCAACTCGAGGCCAATTTCGCCGCCTGGCTCGCGGACCTGCGCAAAGCCGACGACCGCCTCTGATCGACGGCCACCGGCGCCGTGGTCAGTCGGGCGGGAGGTGCGACAGGCTGCGGAACATGATGCGGCGGGTGTTGCGGAACATCGGCCGCACGCGGCTGCTCCAGTCGCTGGCCCTCACCGCGAGCCAGGCGGGCGACCCGAAGGTCGCCAGTGACGCCAGCTCGTAACAGGCGTGGTAGCGCGGGCCGTCGTCCAGGTTGCGGTAGCGCGCCGCCCGGACCGTTCCCGGCACGCCGGCGAGCCCCGGCAGGTGCTCCTGGTCGTACCAGGCGTTGAGATCGGCGTCGGCAGCCGCGACGACATCGGTCTCCACCACGTAGTGATGCGTCGCGAGCGCCCCCGCGGCCGCACCGTCGATCTCCATCAGCGCCTCGAGCCGCGCCACGGTCGCAGCCGGCATGGCCGCGGCCAGCGCCGCCCGCAGTCGCTGCCACGCGTCGTCGCCGACGCTGTGGCGTTGCGGCGGCGGATGGACGTAGCCGTAGCACTGCGCCGAATCGAGCGATCGATGCACCGCCAGGTCGCCGTCCTCGAACCCCGCCTGGCCGAGGGCGGCCAGCAAGGCAGCGGGAACGGCATCGCCGGGCTGGGCGGAAAAGCGGAGCAGCAGGATGCGCCGGCTCATCGATGCGAAACCCCGAGCGCCACCAGCAGGCGCGACACCATGTTGTAGGCCGCCACGGTCGCGACAATCTCGACTGTCAGGCGATGGTCGAACCGTGCCTGAAGCCTGTCCATCAGCGCCGGCGGCACCTCGATGTCGCGGGTCATCGCATCGGTAAGCTCCAGCACCAGCCCTTCGGCCGCGCTGAACGACGGCGCGATCGGCGACTGGCGCACGGCGGCGATCTTCTCGTCGCTCACGCCCGCGGCCTGCGCATGCGGCACGTGGGCATCGAACTCGAACCCGGCGCGGTTCAGCACGGCGACCCGCAGGATGACCAGCTCGCGCAGGTCGGCTGGCACCAGGGTGCGATTGCGGATGGCGGTAAGAAGCCGCTCCCAGCCGTCGGCCACCGTGGGGCTGTTCAGCAGGACGCGGTAGAGCGGCGAGATCCGGCCGCGTTCGGCCAGGATTCTCGCCTCGACTTCGGCCAGCTCCGGGCGCGAGCCGGGCTCCACCAGCGGCACGCGCGCCGCGCCGGTCACTGCGCCATCGCCGATGCCGTCACCCGCCGCCATTCCCGTCGACCCGTTCCGGTCACTCATTCCACTCATTCGACGACGATCTTCTTCGCCCGGATCAGCTCGCCCCACTTGGCCGTGTCGCGCTGGAGCAGTGCGGCAAGCTCCTGGGGGCTGGAGGGAGCCGGCTCGGCGCCGGTGCCGGTCAGCTTGCCGGCCACCTCGGGCACCGCCAGCGCCTTGCGGACCGCTGCATTGAGCTTCTCGATCACCGCCGGCGGCGTCTTGCGCGGCGCGAACAGGCCGTACCAGTTGTTGGAGTCGACCCCGGGCATGCCCAGTTCTCCGAGCGTCGGGACCTCGGGCAGCGCCGGGTGGCGCTTCTCGGCGGCGAGCCCGATCGGCTTCAACCGCCCTCCCTTGATGTGGCCCAGCAGCCCCGGCACGTCGCCGAAGAAGGCACCCACCTGTCCGCCCATGACGTCGGTGATCGCCGGCGCCGCGCCCTTGTAGGGAATGTGCAGGAGCTTCGCGCCACTGACGTCGGCCAGTTGCTCGATGACGAAGTGCGGGATGCTGCCGGTGCCCGACGAGGCCAGGGTCGCCAGCTTCTCGTCCTTCTTCGCCGCCGCGATGAACTCGGCCGCGTTCGACACCGGGTTCTGCGGGCTTACCACCATCACTTCGACGTTGTTGACGACCAGCGATACCGGCGCGAAGTCGCGGCCCATGTCGTAGGGCAGCTTCGCATAAAGGCTCGGATTGATGGCCACGGCACCGACGCTGGTCAGCCAGAGCGTCTGGCCGTCGGGTTCCGCCCGCGCAACGGCCTCGGCGCCGATGGCCCCGTTGGCGCCGGCCTTGTTCTCGACAATCACCCGCGAGTCGAGCGCCTTGCCCAGTTCGTCGGCGAGGGTCCGGGCCACCAGGTCGACCGGACCGCCCGGCGGGAACGCCACCACGATCCGGGTCGTGCCGCCGGCTTGCGCCTGCGCGCCCGGCCCCGCCAGGGCCGACACCGCCAGTGCGGTCGCAGCCGCAAGCGCGAGCGCGAGCCTCCTGCCGGCGCTTCGGCGCCCGGGGCGGAATGCACCGCTCCGCGGCGCGCCCTTCTGCATCGCGAGATGCGCCACTGCGCCATCCTCCATCGCCTTCATCCCTTGCCTCCTCCGGTTGGTATTCCTGCTCTCGTTTCCTTGTTGCGCGGCGCTCAGTCGCAGCGGATGGTCATGCCGCCGTCGACCACGATCTCGGCGCCGGTGATGAACCGGGCTTCGTCCGACGCCAGGAACAGCGCCGCGTTGGCGGTATCGCGACCATCGCCCATGAAGCCCAGCGGAATGCGCTTCTGGCGCTGGCGCAGCAGCGCCTCCACATCACCGCCGGCCCGCTGCCCGGCCAGCCGCGTCTCCACCATCGGGGTGTGCAGCTGGCCCGGCACGACGCAGTTCACGCGGATCCCTTGCGCCGCGTATTGCGCCGCCACCACGCGCGAGAGATGGATCACACCCGCCTTGGTCGCCGCATAGGCGACCTGTGCCGCGCCGGTCCAGCGCAGGCCCGAGGTGGAGGCGATGTTGACGATGGCACCGCCGCGTTGCGCAACCATGGCCGGCAGCACGTACTTGCAGGAGAGGAAGACGCTCTTCAGGTTGAAGTCGACCTGGGCGTCCCACACCGCCTCGGTCATCTCGACCGGCCCGCCGGCAGCCGACCCGCCGACGTTGTTGACGAGGACGTCGATGCGCCCCCAGCAGTCGAGGCAGGCCTGCGCCATGGCGGCCACCGAGGCGGCATCGGTGACATCGCAATGCCACGGGCGGATTTCTCCCGGCCCGTCGCCGCCTGCGGACCGCGCTCGCTCGAGCGTCTCCTGCAGCCGGGCGCCATCCAGATCGACGGCGAAGACCCGCGCCCCTTCCTCGACGAAGCGCACCGCGGTCGCCCGGCCGTTTCCCCAGCCCGGGCCGACACAACCGGCACCCAGCACCACGGCGACCCGCCCACCGAGCCGTCCGCGCGCGCCGCTCGCCGCTTCGCCGGGTCCGCTCACCGCGCCGCCCACCGCGCGCTCACTGCGCCGCTCCGGCGACGGCCTGCGGGTCGCCGAAGCGGTACAGCCGCAGCGGATTCACCACCAGCAGCGCCTCGCGGGCAGCGGAAGACGGTGCGATCCGCGCCAGCAGGTCCACCAGGACGCCGTCATCGGGTGCACCGCCCGGAAGATTCGGATGAGGCCAGTCGGTTCCCCACAGCACCCGCTGCGGCACGTCCGACACCAGGGTCGCCGCCAGCGCCACCGCGTCGTCCCACGGTGGCGGCTGCCGGGAGGAGCGCTCGCAGCCACTGACCTTGACCCAGAAGCGATCGTCCTCGAGCAACTTGCGCAAGGCACGAAACGCCGGCTGGTCGACACCCAGCGAGGCGTCGACCCTGCCCATGTGATCGATCACCACCGGCACCGCCGACTGCCGCAGGCTTGGCGACAGCTCCTCGATCAGGCGCGCCTCGCAGTGGATCTGCAGGTGCCAGCCGAAGTCGACGAGCCGCCTGCCGAGGGCGAGGACGTCGTCGATCGGTGCCGCCGCACCCAGATGGCTCATGTAGTTGAAGCGCACGCCCCGGAAGCCGGCGGCATCGAGGCGCCGGATCTCCGCGTCGGCCACGGTGGTCGGCAACAGCGCGATCCCGCGATAGTTTCCCTGGCGCGCGGCGATCGCGTCTTCGGTGACCCGGTTGTCGAAGCCGTGGCAGCCCGACTGCACGATCACGCAGCGCTCGATACCGAGCAGCGCGTGCAGGGCAAAGAGCCGCTCGCGCGGCGCATCGGCCGGCGTGAAGGTGCGCTCGGCCGCGAACGGATAGCGACTGGCCGGTCCGAAGACATGGCAATGCGTATCGCAGGCGCCGCGCGGCAGCTTCAGCTCGGGAGCGCTCGGCGACGGGTGGAAGGATGGTGTCGGTGCGGCTGCAGTCATGAATCGGAGCGGTTTGGGCTGGCCGGCCCGGAACGTCGAAGTGCCTCTGCGACCGGATGAACAGGGCGCCCGGTGGCGACCGTCTTCCGGCGCCTGCCGACGATTGTCGCCGCGCGCCCCCGGCGACCGTGAGCGCATAACTACAATAGCAGCTATGCCTGGAACCTATATCACCGGCGAGCCCCGATGGACCTGAGGCAGCTCGCCTATTTCGTCCGGGTGGTGGAAGCCGGCAGCTTCAGCGCTGCAGGCGCCGAGCTGATGCTGTCGCAGCCGACGCTGAGTCGCCAGGTTGCCCTGCTGGAAGCCGAGTTCGACCAGCGGCTGCTGACCCGGACCGGCCGCGGGGTCCAGCCCACCGACGCCGGCCTTGCCCTGCTCAACCACGCCAAGGCGATCATCGAGCAGGCCGAACGCGCCCGCGAGGAGCTGCGCGACATGCGCGGCATGCCGAGGGGGCGGGTGGTGGTGGGCCTGCCGCCGCGGATCGCCCTGGTCGCGACCACCCGCCTGGTGCAGCGCTTTCGCGCCGCCTTCCCGCAGGCGGTCATCACCGTCGCGGAAGGGCTCAGCGTACACCTGCGGGAGTGGTTGATCGCCGGCCGCATCGATCTGGCGATGCTGTTCGATCCGCCATCCTCGCCGCAACTCTCGTACGAGACGCTGGCGCACGAGTCGCTGATCCTCGCCGCCCGGCGAAGCCGGCCGCGACTGCCGGCCCGCCTGTCGTTGAAGAGCCTGGCGAACCATCCCCTGGTGCTGCCCAGCTCGCCCAACGCGATCCGCAGCCTGCTCGACCGCACCCTCTCGCCGAGGAACATCACGCTGCAGATCGTCGCCGAGGTGAACACCGTCCAGGCCTCGCTGGCGCTGGTCTGCGACGGTGTCGGTGCCACCGTCCTGCCGGAAGGCGCGCTTGCCTCGGCGCGCCATTCGTCCATCCTGCAGGTCGCCCGCATCGGCCCGCCCGAGATCCGCAACACCCTGGTGCTGGCCACGGCGCTGGCGCGTCCCGCCACTCGCCTGACGCGCGAGACGGCAAGAATCCTGCGGGAACTGGACCTGCGGGCAAGCGGCCGCATCGGGCCTTGAGCGCGAGCGGCCGTTGCCGGCATCAGGGTCTCATGAGGTGGTCGGCGGCAACGCTGCTACTCTCTTGCGGAAGATTCCGCAGGAGCCTGCCCATGCCGCTATCGTCGCCGTCGTCGCAACCTTTCGAGAGCCAGCCGCCCGATCGCGGCATCGACGTGGACGAGGCGCGGCGACTGCTGGACGCGCTGGAACGTGATGTCTCCAGTCTCGACGGCAGCGCCGTCGACCTCGAGGTGCTGCGCGCGGAGATCCGCGCGTTGCGCCAGGTGCTGCATGCGGACAGCAGCACGCCGGAAGACATGCACTCCGGTCTGCACGGCATGCGCAACCGCCTGCACGACTTCCCGGAAGAGCTCAAGGGCGATGCTTTCCAGGCGGGTCGCTATCTGGCGGAACTGGGCCGCATCCTCGGCCTCTGACGCTCGGCCTCTGATCCTCGGAGCGGCATCCGCGCCTGATCGGATCGCCGCAACCGGCCTGCTGCCCTGCGCCCGAATGCCGGGCGCCGATTGGACTCGGCTGCCGGGCGCCGCTAGAATCCGCCCAGTCATTGGGGAGTAGCCTCCCGGCGGCGCGATCACGCGCCCATGGGGCTTGCATCAACACGCTTGACCGGCAGGTCATGGTGCAAGCTGGTTCCCGCCTGGCAAGACCACTGACCATGTCGCCTTCACCCGGCCGGGAAGGCGCATGGTCATCGTCGTCTTGCCGGCCGAGGAGCCCTCAACTGGAAGCCTTCCTGATCTCCACCGGCGTCGTCGCCCTGGCTGAAATCGGCGACAAGACCCAACTGCTGGCCTTCATCCTCGCGGCCAAGTTTCGCAAGCCGGCGCCGATCATCCTCGGCATCTTCGCGGCCACCCTGGTCAACCATGCGCTGGCCGGCGCGGTCGGCGCCTGGCTCACGACGCTGATGAGCCCCGGCACCTTGCGCTGGGTGCTGGGCCTGTCGTTCGTCGCCATGGCGGTCTGGACGCTGATTCCCGACAAGCTCGACGACGACGATACCCGCCTCAAGGGCTTTGGGGTCTTCAGCACCACGCTGATCGCCTTCTTCCTGGCCGAGATGGGCGACAAGACCCAGATCGCCACCGTCGCGATGGCGGCGCAGTACCGCACGATGGTGCCGGTGGTGATGGGCACCACCATCGGCATGATGATCGCGAACGTGCCGGCGGTGATCGCCGGCGATCGCATCGCTGAACGGCTGCCGGTGCGCGCGGTGCATGCGGTCGCGGCGACGATCTTCGCGGCCCTGGGGGCCGCCACCCTGCTCGGGGCAGGCGAAGGACTGGGTTTCTAGCGGACGCCCTGCGCTACTGCGGCTTGATCACCGATCGCGACCGGCGCTGTTTCACGATCACCACCGGCGCGCGCTCCGGCTGGCGCCTTGGCGCCATCGGCTCGACCAGGTCCGGTTGTTCGTGGTGCGGGCCGCGCGGTCCCGGGGCGGGGCCGCGGCTCGGCTGCCGTCCCTGCGCCTTGAACGATTTGCCGCCGCCGCGCTTGTGGGCGCGCACCACCGTGCTGATGGCATGGTGGTAGAGACCGATGTCGCCGCTGCGGGTTTGCAGCAGCATCATGCTGGCGTCGAACGAACGGATCTGGCCATGCAAGCAGGTGCCGCCGATCAGGAAGACGTCCACCCAGGTGCGCTCGCGACGCAGCTTGTTCAAGCTGGCGAATTGCTCGTTCTTGGGCACCGGCGGAAGCTGGGGATTGCCCGCGTCGGCGTCGTTCGCCTCTGCCTTGGGGTCGGCCACTGATCTTTCCTCTCGTACGCTGGGTCGGTTTCGCCGTAGCGCTCGTCCGACTCTGGCGGCATGCCGGAGGCTTTCCGGATGCGACGCCGCTTCACGCCATCATCATACTGCAATGCAACATCAGGCGCGGCGCCACTACCTCAAGATTATCGCGCATTGCGCCGCTTGAAAACCGCCGGAGCGGCAATTTGCCGGGGATTGGAACGAAAGGACCGGCTCCGCAATTTGGTCGCCCCGTGACGATGAAGTATCTTCGCCGGACGCGCGCCGACTGTTGCCGGCCCTGCGCACCGGGGTGGTGCCCCGGTACCTATCAAGGAGATACCCGATGACCCGCTTCAAGCCTGCAGCCCCGGCCGCGCTCGCGGCCGCCGTCCTGCTGGGCGCCGCCACGCTGACCCCCTCCGTCTCCGCCCAGGCGCAGACCTATCCCGATCGGCCCATCCGGCTGATCATTCCTTTCACCCCGGGGGGCGGCACGGATAACCTTTCCCGCCTGGTGGGCACCAAGCTCGCCGAGAAGAACGGCTGGACGATCGTGATGGAGAACAAGGCCGGCGCCTCGGGCAGCATCGGCATCACCGAGGCCGTCAAGGCCGCACCCACCGGCTACGACCTGGTCATGGGCCAGGCCGACAACCTCGCGGTGATTCCGCTGCTGAACAAGGCGGTGACCTACGACCCGGTGAAGGACCTGCAGCCGATCGCGCATGTCGCCGACGTGCCGATCATCCTCCTGACCTCGACCAGCAAGCCCTACAAGACCCTGGCGGAAGTGATCGACGCCGCCAGGAAGGCGCCGGGCACGATCACCTTCGCATCGGCCGGTGCCGGCACCGTGTCGCACCTGGTGGGCGAGCTGTTCGGCACCACCGCCAAGATCGACATCCGCCACGTGCCCTACAAGGGTTCCGCGCCGGCGATGGCCGATCTGCTCGGCGGACACGTCGACCTCATGACGTCGTCGGTTTCCTCGGCCGTCGCACAGATCAAGGCCGGCAAGGCTCGCGGTCTGGCGGTCAGCACTGCCCGCCGCAGCAGCATCCTGCCCGACGTCCCCACGGTGGCCGAACAGGGTTACGCCGGCTTCGACGTCGCCACCTGGTACGGCCTCTACGCACCAGCCGGCGTGCCCAAGCCGATCATCAGCAAGCTGAACGCCGAAGTGAACAAGGTGCTGCCCGAGCTGCGCGAGGCCATCAACGGCCAGGGCGGCGAGTTGCGGGTGACCACGCCGGAAGCGTTCGGCCAGCTGCTCGATACCGACATCGCGAAGTGGCGCGACGTCATCAAGACCGGCAACATCAAGCTGGAGTGAGGACGCAGGGCGGGCGGCTGCCTGGGCGGCGCCCGCTTGCCACCGGGTCCCGGCAGGATCCGGCTGCCGACGGC
>JAEZQX010000520.1 GCA_023441105.1 Pseudomonadota bacterium
CACAGATACCGGCCAGCCGACCTGCGCGCCGGCGAGCATCAGCAGCCCGAGCGCCGCCACCGGGCCGATCGGCCGCGGGCCCGGGCGCGCGCGCGGCGGCCGGGCAAGCAGCACGCGTCCGTCGGGCATCTCGACATCGAAGGTCCAGAGGTGCCGACCGGAGCGCCAATGGGGATGCCCGCCGCGCTCGCGCGGGGGTTCGGCGCCGTCGCCCGCGACCGCCTTGTCGCGGCCTTCGGCCAGGCGCCGCCCGGCCCAGGCCACGACGGTCCCGTCCGCCTCGACCACCGTCAGGTCCAGGCGCGAGCGTCGATGCCATCGCTCCAGCGCGCGGCGAAGTTGCTCCGGGCCCTCGGCCCCCGCCGGCAGGATCTCGACCGCCAGCTCGCGCGCCAGCCGCTCCTCGAAGGCCGCCTCTCGAGCCTCGGCGTTCCACCACCAGGCGGCAGCGACGGCCAGCGCGAACAGCGCCAGGCTGCCGAGCACGGCAAGGAAAATGGTCAGCGACAGCCGGCGGGTCATTGCTCGGCCGGGGCGTCCTGCTGGCGCGCGAGGACGTAGCCGCTGCCCCTGACGGTCAGCAGGCGTCGCGGCTGCTTCGGGTCGTCCTCGATCGCCTGGCGGATCTTGCCGACGTGCACGTCGATCGAGCGATCGAAGGCCTCGAGCTGCTCGCCGCGCACCAGGTCCATCAGCCGCTCGCGCGACAGCACCCGTCCGGCATTGCGCGCCAGCGCGAGCAGCAGGTCGAACTGGTAGGCGGTCAGCAGGCGCGGGCTGCCGCCGATGCGCACCACCCGCGCACCGGCATCGATCTCCATCCGACCGAAGCGGAGCACATCGGGATGGCCGGCATCATCATCCGCCGCGGCCGGTGCTTCGGCGCGCAACGCCGAGCGCCGCAGCAGCGCCCGCACCCGCGCAAGCAGCTCGCGCGGCTCGAACGGCTTGGGCAGGTAGTCGTCGGCGCCGATCTCGAGTCCCACCACCCGATCGGTGGTTTCCCCCCGCGCGGTGAGCATCAGGATCGGCACCTGCGCCGCGGGGCCCGGAAGGCGGCGGATCTCGCGGCAGACGTCGAGGCCGTCGGCATCCGGAAGCATGAGGTCGAGCAGGATCAGGTCGGGCAGCTCGGTTGCCGGGCCTGCCGGCGGAACGAGCAGCGCCAGGCCCGACTGCGCGTCGAAGCAATGCGCCAGCCGGAATCCGGCCTGCGACAGGTAGCGGCCGACCATGTCGGCCAGCCGCTTGTCGTCGTCGATCAGCAGGATGCGGGCTGCCACGCCGGTCGCGGATCGGCCCGGCCGACGTCAGCCGCGCCGTGCGCCGCGGCGCGACTGAATGCGCTCGGCGAGCTTGACCCGCTGCTCGGGCGTCAGCACCTCGGCGGCATCCGCGAAGGCCGTGGCGACGCGCTTGGAGATGGCATCGGCCACCGTCATCTGCTGGCTGCGCAGGCTCTCGAGCGCGGTGCGATCGATGGTCGGCGCCTTCAGCAGGTCCATGCCCTGGCGACGCAGGTCGCCCGCCTGCTGGCGCAGCTCGCGCAGGTCCTTGGCGGCCGCCTTGGCGATCTCGCTGACCTTCTGCTTCTGCTCGGGCGTGCCGTCGACCGAACCGACCAGCCGCTCCGCCATCCGGTCGATGCGCGCGTCGGCGCGCTCCGGGCTCATCGTGCCGGCCCCATGGCCGGGACCGCCGTGATGGCGATGATGATGGCCGCCGCCTTCGCCGTCACCCATGCCGAACAGGTCCGGCCCGTAGCCGGGTGCCGCCCATGCGGCCACCGCTGCCGAACCGATTGCCACCGCCAGAACTGCCTTGCCGAATCGCATCATGATCTCCTTGTGGAACCTGGAACGAAGAACCAGTGAGGCGATTCTGGGCGGCGGTGGTCAAGCGCGATTGAAGGCTGGGTAAAGTTAGGTAAAGCGGCAGGCCCGGCGGACGAAGGCCGAAGCAGCCACCGCCCGCCGCGCAGGCTCCTAGAGCTTGAACTTCACCACGTTGGCATGCTGCTCGCCGAGCCCGTCGATGCCCAGCGAGACCTTGTCGCCAGCCTTCAGGAACTGCGGCGGCTTCATGCCGGAGCCGACGCCGGGCGGCGTGCCGGTGGTGATGATGTCGCCGGGGTTGAGCGTCATGAACTGGCTCACGTAGGACACCAGCGTCGCGCAATCGAAGATCATGGTCTTGGTGTTGCCGCTCTGCTTGCGCTCGCCGTTGACGTCCAGCCACATCTCCAGCCGCTGCGGCTTCGGCACCTCGTCGGCGGTGAGGATCCACGGTCCGATCGGACCGAAGGTGTCGCAGCCCTTGCCCTTGTCCCAGGCGCCGCCGCGCTCGAGCTGGTATTCGCGCTCCGAGACGTCGTTGACCAGCACGTAGCCGGCCACCCGGCTCAGGGCGTCACGCCGGGAGACGTAGCGCGCCGTCGAGCCGATCACGATGCCCAGCTCCACTTCCCAGTCGGTCTTGACCGAATTGCGCGGCAGCATGATGTCGTCGTTCGGGCCCTGGATGCACGACAGCGTCTTCATGAAGACGATCGGCTCCTTGGGCACTGCCATGCCGGATTCGGCGGCATGGTCGGAATAGTTGAGGCCGATTGCGACGAACTTGCTCGCACCGGTGAGCGGCGGGCCGAGGCGCGGGTTGCCGCGCACCAGCGGCAGGCGGTCGGGCTTGATCCGCGCCAGCTTGGCGAGCGACTTGGGCCCCAGGGTCTCGGGCCCGATTTCGGCGATGACGGCCGAGAGGTCGCGCAAGGCGCCTTCGGCATCGATCAAGCCGGGCTTCTCCTTTCCGGGCTTGCCATAACGTACTAGCTTCATTCGTTCTTCCTTTGTTGGTCGGTCAGGAGGGTGGGTCAGATGGTAATGCCGCCGTCGACGGCGAACGCCTGTCCGGTGGCGAACCGCGATTCATCGCCGGCGAGGTAGACGACGATCGGCGCGATCTCCTCGGCAGTGGCGAGCCTGCCGGTGGGCTGCCGGGCGAGGAACATGCGGCGCCCCTCTTCCGGATCGCCGTGCGCCTTGATGCGCTCCTGCAGGCTGGGTGTGTCGACCGTGCCGGGGCAGACGCAGTTGCAGCGGATGCCCTTCGCGACGAAGTCGGCAGCGACCGACTTGGTCATCCCGATCACTGCCGCCTTGCTGGCGCCGTAGAGGAAGCGGTTGGGCAGCCCCTTGATGCTGGAGCACACCGAAGCCATGTTGATGATCGAGCCGCCGCCGGCGGCGAGCATCTTCGGCAGCGCGGCCGACATCGTCTTCCACATCGCGCGGACGTTGAGGTTGAAGCTGAAGTCCCAGTCCGCATCGCTGGTCTCGAAGATGCTGCCCTGGTGGACGTGGCCGGCGCAGTTGAAGAGCACGTCGATGCGCGCCATCGATTCGATCACGCTGCGTACATCGGCGTCGTCGAGGACGTCGAGCCGCCGGGTGCTGATGCCGTCGACGCCGCGATACGACTGCAGCAGCGCCTCGTTGACGTCGGTGGCGAGGACCTGCGCGCCCTCCGCCGCCAGGGCCAGGACGCTGGCCCTGCCGATTCCCTGACCAGCCGCCGTCACCAGGATCTGTTTGCCTTCAAGCCTTCTTGCCATGATGTCTCCGTGGGGTGGCGGTTCCGGGCGGTGAGGGCCGGCGTGGCGTTTGCTGCCCGCCCGGCCTTGCAACAGGCGCAGATGCTACTAAAAAACATCTCCGCATTCCCGGAACCATCCGGGAAGGCTCGCCGGCGCCTTCTACAATGGTCAGTCAGGTTCATCCGGAGAAACAGGTGCAGACCCAGCCCTCGCGCCGCGACCTGCGGCTCGACTTCTTTCGCGGGCTCGCCCTGTGGTTCATCTTCATCGACCACGTGCCGTCCAGCATCGTCGGCAACATCACGTTCCGGAATTTCGGCTTCAGTGA
>JAEZQX010000544.1 GCA_023441105.1 Pseudomonadota bacterium
GGTCATGACGCCTGCTGGACGGCGTTGCGACGATCATTTGACTCGCTAGAATGGTTGTAGCGATGACGAGCCCAAATGATCCTTCAACAATACTTGAGCGCCAGGAGGCCCGTACCAAGCCGCCTCCCATGTTTCAGGTGCTGCTGCTCAACGATGACTTCACGCCCATGGAATTCGTCGTCGTCGTGCTGCAGAAGTTTTTCGGAATGGGACGTGAGAAGGCAACCCAGGTGATGCTGGCAGTGCATCGTGAGGGACGCGGCGTCTGTGGTCTATACCCGCGGGACATTGCATCGACCAAGGTCGAACAGGTTTGCAGTTTTTCCCGCCAGCACCAGCATCCGCTGCAGTGCGTGATGGAGGAAGCATGATTGCTCAAGAGTTGGAAGTCAGTTTGCACATGGCCTTCGTCGAGGCCAGGCAACAGCGTCACGAATTCATCACGGTCGAGCACCTGCTGCTCGCCCTGCTGGACAATCCGTCGGCCGCCGAGGTCCTGCGCGCGTGCGTCGCCAACGTGGACGAGCTGCGCAAGAGCCTGACTGGTTTCATCAAGGAGAACACGCCGGTGGTGCCGGGTACCGAGGAGATCGATACCCAGCCCACACTCGGGTTCCAGCGCGTCATCCCGCGCGCCATCATGCATGTGCAGTCCACCTCCAACGGCAAGAAGGAAGTGACCGGCGCCAATGTGCTGGTGGCCATCTTCGGCGAGAAGGATTCGCACGCCGTCTATTACCTCCACCAGCAGGGCATCACCCGGCTGGACGTGGTCAACTACATCTCCCACGGCATCGCCAAGACGCCGCAGCCCAAGGAGACGGCCAAGGACGAGGCGCCGGAGGGCGAGCAGGAGCAGAGCAGCAACCAGCAGGGTGCGTTGGAGCAGTTCACCAACAACCTGAACGTGTCGGCCAAGGAAGGCCGGATCGATCCGCTGATCGGGCGCGAAAGCGAAGTCGAGCGGGTCATCCAGGTGCTGTGCCGCCGCCGCAAGAACAACCCGTTGCTGGTGGGCGAGGCGGGCGTCGGCAAGACTGCCATCGCCGAGGGGCTCGCCTGGCGCATCGTCCAGGGCGACGCGCCCGAGGTGCTGACCGAAGCCACCGTCTATTCGCTGGACATGGGCGCCTTGCTGGCGGGCACCAAGTATCGCGGTGACTTCGAACAGCGTCTCAAGGCGGTGCTCAAGCAGTTGCGCGCCAACAAGAACGCCATCCTGTTCATCGACGAGATCCACACGCTGATCGGAGCGGGCTCGGCGTCGGGCGGCACGCTCGACGCTTCCAACCTGCTGAAGCCGGCGCTGTCGTCGGGGCAGCTGAAATGCATCGGCGCCACCACCTTCAACGAATACCGCGGCATCTTCGAGAAGGACCACGCGCTGTCGCGGCGGTTCCAGAAGATCGACGTCAACGAGCCGACCGTCGAGCAGACGGTGCAGATCCTGCGCGGCCTGAAGAGCCGGTTCGAAGAGCACCACGGCATCAAGTACACCGGCTCGGCGCTGTCCGCCGCCGCGGAGCTCTCGGCCAAGTACATCAACGACCGGCACCTGCCCGACAAGGCCATCGACGTGATCGACGAGGCGGGCGCCGCCCAGCGCATCCTGCCTAAGGACAAGCAGAAGAAGGTCGTCGGCAAGAACGAGATCGAGGACATCGTTTCCAAGATCGCGCGCATTCCGCCTGCTTCGGTGTCCAGCGACGACCGCAGCAAGTTGCAGTATCTCGAGCGGGATCTGAAGAACGTGGTGTTCGGCCAGGAAGCAGCCATCGATGCGCTGGCGGCGGCCATCAAGATGTCGCGCTCCGGCCTCGGCAAGCCGGACAAGCCGATCGGTTCGTTCCTGTTTTCCGGGCCGACCGGCGTCGGCAAGACCGAGGTGGCGCGCCAGCTCGCGTTCACCCTGGGCATCGAGCTGATCCGCTTCGACATGTCGGAGTACATGGAGCGGCATGCGGTGTCGCGGCTGATCGGCGCGCCGCCGGGCTATGTCGGCTTCGACCAGGGCGGCCTGCTCACCGAAGCCATCACCAAGAAGCCGCATGCGGTGCTGCTGCTGGATGAGATCGAGAAGGCCCATCCGGACATCTTCAATATCCTGCTGCAGGTGATGGACCACGGCAGCCTCACCGACAACAACGGGCGCAAGGCGGACTTCCGCAACGTGATACTGGTGATGACCACCAATGCCGGTGCGCAGGACCTGCAGAAGCGGTCCATCGGCTTCGCCGACAACAAGCAGGCCGGCGACGAGATGGCCGAGATCAAGCGGATGTTCACGCCGGAGTTCCGCAACCGGATCGATTCGATCATCAGCTTCCGGGCGCTGGACGAGGAGATCATCCTGCGGGTAGTGGACAAGTTCCTGATGCAGCTGGAAGAGCAGTTGCACGAGAAGAAGGTCGAGACCATCTTCTCGGACGAGCTCCGTCGCCATCTCGCGCGCGCGGGTTTCGATCCCTTGATGGGCGCGCGGCCCATGCAGCGCCTGATCCAGGACACCATCCGCAAGGCGCTGGCGGACGAGCTGCTGTTCGGGCGGCTGGTCAAGGGCGGCAAGGTGAAGGTGGATCTCGACGAGAAGGAGCAGGTCGTGCTGACCTACTCGGAGTCGTCCAGCCCGCCGCCGCCGGAAGGGGAGGACGAGGAGCAGGTCGAGACGTTGGAGTCCTGACCTGATCCGCTCCCGGCCCCGGGTGTGGGGTCGCGCGAAGGGCTGCCGCAAGGCAGCCCTTTTTGTTGGTGGTCGGCCGGACGCGCGGGAGCGTGGTTCAGGCGGCGGCGATGGACTCTTCGGGCCGGGCCACCGGCAGCAGCAGGTGAAAGACCGCCCCCCGGCCGGACCGGTTGCTCACGCCGGCCTGCCCGTCGTGCAGTTCCACCACCCGGCTGACGATGGCCAGGCCCAGGCCGGAGCTGCCGCGCCGGCCGCGATGCTCGCTGCTCTGGAAGAAGCGTTCGAAGACTCGCGCCTGGTCCTCCGGCGACACGCCCGGGCCCGAGTCGCTGACGGTGATCCTGATGGCCGGCCGCTCGCGCAGCGCGGCGACGCTGACGTCGACGTCGATGGCGCCGCCCGCCGGGGTCACCCGGATGGCGTTGTCCAGCAGGTTCGACAGCGCCCGCTCGATGAGCGCGGCGTCCACGTTGGCGAGCGGCAGGCCGTCCGGATAGTTGACGGCGAGCCTCACGCCGAGCCCTTCCGCATGGGTCTGAAAGCGGTGGGCGATGTCGTCGCACAGCTCGTGCAGGGCGATCGGCTCGGTCTCGATGCGAAACGCCGGATCGTCCAGCCGTCCCAGCTCGGCGAGCGCCGCGGTCAGGCGCTTGAGGTGCTGGGCGTTGTTGAACGCGCCGTCGATGAAGCGATCCTGCTCGGCTCGCGGCATGGTGTCGCGCTTCATCCGCACCGTCTCGAGCTGTCCGATCAGCGCGGTGAGCGGCGTGCGCAAGTCATGCGACACCGACGCCACCATGTCGCGACGGCGGCTGTCGATCATCGCCACCTGGTCGGACTCCTGCTTCAGGCGCTCGAAGGCATCGCGAAAGGAATCGGATAGCCGGCCGATCTCGTCGTTGCGGTCGCCGTACGGAAAATCCTCGTCGCTGATCGGACGCGAGAAGCCCGATCGCTGGATGCGCTCCACCCGTCGCGTGAGCAGGCTCAGCGGTCGCGTCAGCACCGCCATCATCGCCGCCGTCAAGGCCACCGCAATGGCCAGCGTCAGCAGGGCAGCCTTGGCGCCGGTGCGCAACGCATAGCTCTTCACCACCTCCGAGGTTCGCGTCAGCAGGTCCGCCGAGCGCGACACCACCATCAGCCAGCCGGCGCCGGCATCCTTGTCGCGCAGCGGCCGCAAGGCCACGATCCGCGTCTCGCCGGGCGCGTCGGGGTCCTCGGCGTAGACCGGCATCATCGGGTCGTAGGCCTGGGCTGCCCGGATCGCCTTCAGGTCGACGCGATAGCTGGCCCAGAGGATCCGGCCTTCGCCGGAGGTGGCGAGGATCTCTCCTTGCGGCGAAACCAGGTACAGGCCGGTGTGGGGGGCGAACAGCACGTAGCTCTGCAGCCGCTGCGCGAAGCCGAGGCGGTCGCGCTCGTGCTCCTCGACCATGTCGGGGTGCATCTCGATCACCCGGGCGGCAAACTGGTCGGCCTGTTGATAGATGAGGTCGTTGTAGAGATTGCGCACCGCGCCCACCATCAGCACGCCCAGCATCAGGGCGGTGGCGAGCCCGGAGCCCGCCACCAGCAGCAGCACCCGGGCGCGCAGCGTGTTCATCGGCTAGCTGGGATGGCTGAAGCGGTAGCCGGCGCCGCGGACGGTCATCACATAGCGCGGGGCGGCCGGATCTCGTTCGATCTTCGCGCGCAGCCGGTTGATGTGCGTGTTGACGTTGTGCTCGTAGCCGTCGAAGGTGGTGCCCCAGACCGCATCCAGCAGTTGCATGCGGCTGAAGACGCGTCCCGGGTTGCGCGCGAAGTGAAGCAGCAGGTCGAACTCCTTGGCGGTGAGCGCCACCGGCGCGCCGTCGATGCGCACCTCGCGGCTGGCGGTGTCGATCAGCAAGGCGTCGCCGATGGCGATCTTCTCGACCTCCTGTCGCATCGGCCGCATGAGCAGCTCCGAGCGCCGAAGAATCGCCTTGACCCGCGCCTGCAGCTCCGGGATCGAGAACGGCTTGGTGAGGTAGTCGTCGGCGCCGAGCTCGAGTCCGAGCACGCGGTCGATCTCCGCGGAGCGTGCGGTGAGCATGAGCACCGGCACCGGGTTGCGCTCCATCCGCAGTTGCCGCACCACGTCGAGACCGTCCCGGCGCGGCAGCATGACGTCGAGCACGATCAGGTCGTAGCGGCCGTCGCGTGCCTTTGCCAGCCCTTCGTCGCCATCCTGCGCCAGATCGACCTGGTGCCCAAGGTCGCGGATGTGCATGCGCACCAGCTCGGCGATGTCGCGCTGGTCCTCGACCACCAGGATCCTGTGTTCCATGCGAAGCCTCCGGCTGAGCGCCTCGAACCGCTTGAGAGGATTGTGCCAGCGCAAGATAACGGCGACATCACGTTATGAATTCGAGATGTTCCCGCCATGGGCAGGATATCCCGCACCGGCAGACTCCTTCCAGGCCAGGTGAATGGCAGGTCGTATCCCGCGACGACAGCCCTGGAACGGAGCAGACACGATGAGGACTTTCGAGCAACCCGAGGCAACGCCGACCGGCGGCGCCGTGGCGAACCTGCTGCGCGTCGGCGAACTGGCGGCGTATGCCGACGACCTGCGACGCTTTGCCCGGCAGCGGGTGCGCGACCGGGCACTCGCCGAGGATGTGGTGCAGGACGCGCTGCTGGCGGCGCTGGACGCGCTGCCCACCTTCCAGGGGCATTCCAGCCTGCGGACCTGGCTGCTGGGCATCCTGTCGCACAAGATCAAGGACGCGTTCCGGGCCGAGGCACGCTATGTTCCCCTTGCCGAGGAAGGCGAGCCGCCCGCGCCGGACCAGGTCGCCTGGCTGCACGCCGCACCTGCCGCTGCCGACGACACCGAGCGCGAGGTGTCGCGCCGCCGCTTCGGAAGGGCACTGGCCGAGGCGATGGCGCGCCTGCCGCGGTCGCTGCGGGAAGTATTCCAGTTGCAGGCAATCGACGGCCTGTCCACCCGCGACGTCTGCTGCCGCCTGGGCATCAGCGAAGGCAACTGCTGGGTCCGCCTGCACCGGGCCCGCAAGATCCTGTCGACGGAGCTGGCAGGACACTACTGACGCAAGCGCCGCGTCGAGTGCAACCGCTCGGCCAAGGCCGTTGGAGCGGCTGCTCTCCTCGCCGCCATTGGCGGACGCGGCCCGCTTCGGACGAGGCAGGGACGGGCTCCGGGG
>JAEZQX010000161.1 GCA_023441105.1 Pseudomonadota bacterium
GTAATGGCCCGTCTGTTTTTGTAGACCTCCTCCAGCGGCCATATCTCGGAGGATTCGTTGCCCGTCCAACCGTGGATATGGTACGCAACCGGATAGGTTTCGCCGCTGTCTTTGTACTCAGGCGGAAGATAGATGTTATAGCCGATTTCGTGATGTAACACGTGGCTGTAAAAGGTTTGATGATTCACATATTGAGGTGATTCTGCTGGTGGGTTTACAAAGTTCATTCAACACGCCTCCGATGCCGAATCGTATAGATATTTCTACTATTTATTATATTACTGGACAGACGAGTAAAACAGATATGCAGGAAGGATATATGCATAATATGGGGAATATGGATGTGCAGGTGATTTTTCTTCTTATATGGAGGTGTTGGTTATACCCCAAATTACTAAGGGCGGCAAGTTTGTTTTCGGATGGTCGGTAGTGCGAAGTAATGGCCAGGTCAGACTTCCTGATATGGCTTCGGACGAATATCATATCACTTCGGAAGACAAGGTGATTCTTTTTACAGGCAGTGCCAAGACCGGAGGCTTTTGTGTAACACGCCGCGGATTGCTTCAGGAATCTCCGATGGGTGTACTTCCGGATAATCCGGATTTGGACTGTTATGAACGTCCGGAAGGCGTTTTTGTAAGCTACAAGGGACGAAAGTATGGTTGGCTCACAATCTCCGAGGATCGGACGTTATCGTTCACTGAAGAAATGCTGCGGATTCTTGGAATTGGCCCGGGCTCCAAGCTGCTGTCCATTCGGGGAAGCTGCTTCGCATTTGTTATGGGGGCGAAGGGGCCGTTGCTGGAACGGGCAAACCAATATCAAGGTGATATCGATTGTTTTGTATAGTACAGATATCGATTGTTTTCAATATATGCTCCTTGAATAAGCTCCCAATTATCGGGAGCTTTCAAATAATTCATCCATTAAACATCCCTCTAAAGAAATTATACCAAAACAATCAGTACTGTCTATTTTACGGCAACCCACACATGTGGAGTGCTGTGTATCGCTAATGAGAACTGCAATTGAGTATTCAATACTCAATATGGTATACTGGAATCAGAAACAGCCAATAATGCAAAGAGAGCCGTGCTACCAACACGACTCCCGTGCGCAACAGCCGCTTGAAAGGCGGTCGGCTTTCAGGTTTTCGGGTCAATTGAAATAGACCGTCTCCCTTGACCAGGGCGGTCTATTTCTTGTTATGGTAACCGCTACGACGATGGTCACGACCAACGTCAGCAGCGCAACAACGAGCGCACCGAAGCTAATCATGAGCGTCAAAGCGTCTTTAACCTCCACAGGCATCACCTCCCTCCCGGGAGATTAGCCGACCGCCCTTGCAAGCCTATTCTACTGCTCTGCGATTATACCTATTCGCCGCCCAGTAAAATATAGGGGTGACCCATAAGTCATGATCATGACTTATGGATCACCCCTTTTTGTCCGGCGTAAACAGCAGTCTGCATATGAATGTTTCTTCAGAACCGCATATTACATGGGAATATCGCTCTCTTACAGCAAATGTCCGCCAGACACTTCAATGTCCTGGGCTGTAACCCAGCCGAAGTCATCGGACAATAAGCTCACGATGACCTTCGCCAGATCCTCGGGTTGGCCGATTCGGCCAAATACAGATTGCTCCGCCAGCGGCTGAATGAACTCAGGATGTTTATCGAATACGCCGTCGCCAAAATTGCTGTGGGTAGGACCGGGCGAAACAGCGTTTACCCGAATGTGGCGGGGGGCAAGTTCTTTGGCAATGTAGCGAGTCCAGGTTGAGAATGCAGCTTTTAACGAGCCATAGACGGAGTACCCCGGAAATGACTGGTTTTTGGATGAGCTGGTGGTATTGACAATCGCTCCGGCATCCTCCATGAATCCGACAAGCTGTTGGGTTAGAAAAACCGGTCCTTTGAAGTTCGTATTAAGAATCTTGTCGAAGTATTCCTCGCTCAACTCCGTAAACATCATCGGCCCACCTACACCGCCGTTATTAACTAAGTAATCAAAGGTGCTTCTGTTCCAAATGTCATGGAGGCCCTTTTTCACTTCTCGGATAAAGCCTTCGAATGTTGATTTTTGAGTCAGATCCAGCTTCAGTGCGAGTGCCCGGACGCCTGTATTCTTCTCTATTTCCTTTACGACCGCTTCTGCCCGGTCCTGATAGGAATGATAGGTGAGAATGACGCTAATTCCGCGTTTGCCCAGCTCAAGTGCCGTCGCTTTTCCAATGCCATTGCTTCCACCTGTTACAATCGCAATTTTCATAAGATCCTCCTTATTTCGTGTTCGATCTGACTTTTATTTTAGCCGCGGCTGTGGCAATAAAATAGACCTGAAAATGCCTTTCAATTGCCTAAAAGCACTCTGTTGAGGGATAGGAAGCCGTATGATAAACTACAGGCATGAATAATATCCTTGATGAAATCATTGATCTGATGAAGGATGCAGGCACTAGGCAGATGGAGACCGGAGTACCGGGGCTCAGTATGATTAAGGGAGACATCCCCGCTCATCAACTCGCAGCCCTATACGAGCCGATGATTGGTTTCACGGTTCAAGGAACAAAGATTCTCTCCATCGGGGAGCGCAGCACTGACCTGGAAGGGCCATCGTATTACGTGCTGCCGATGCATGTTCCTGCAACCGCGAGTGTACATCCAGATTGTAATGGCCGTCCTTATATGTCACTTGGTCTCAGGTTGAATCAGAATGTTCTTCAGCGTTTATTAAGAGATCTCCCTGAGAACCTGCTGCCGACGGCTTCCGGGCATTTCGCAGCCTGTGCTATGGATATTGAACTTATGGAGGCATGGCTGCGCTTATTGCGGTTATCGAAGACCTCAAGAGATATTCCAGCTCTTGCGCCAGCTTATGAGCGCGAAATTCTATACCGTGTTCTGATGGGACCACAAGGAGGGTACCTGAGACAATTTGGTCTGCAGGAAAGTAATGGCTCCAGAATGTACCAGGTTGTAACATGGCTTCGCGGTAATTTTATGCGTCCAATAGACATTGGCGAGCTGGCAGCAAAATCCGGCATGGCTATCAATACCTTTCACCGTCAGTTCAAAAGGGCAACGGGTTTAAGTCCTGTTCAATTTCAAAAGCAATTAAGGCTTTTGGAGGCCAGGAACCTCATTGCATTTGAGGGTTATCCAGTAGCAAGCGCCGCCTATCATGTTGGCTATCAAAGCCCCTCACAGTTCAATCGGGAGTACTCCCGCTTCTTCGGTTCATCTCCGGCCCGGGACACGGAGAACCTAAGACGAATCGAAAGCACGAGGGAGTAAGGGGTTGTTTTGGGGAGGCGGAGTTTATGCTTGATCAAGTGAATCATTTGCATAAAGAGCTTGCGGAGCTCGTGAATCGTCATACGGATAGGGAGGGTCCTCAATCTACCGGGATTTCATCCCTTCATTTTTCCCGTTATTCTGCCCCTCATCATTTCACAGGAACAGGCGCACCTTACCGGATTAACAAAGTCCACCATGAGAGCCTGGCAGTTTGCCAAAGCGCTTCATCTTCAGAAAATGAACGGGTGGACACGCTTTATCACCATGCAGCATAACTACAATCTGCTTGCCCGTGGGGTAAGCCGTGCACAGATTTCCCTTGCTTGGTTATATCGCAATCCCGTTGTTGCCGCGCCTATCATTGGAGCGCTCAAAACCAGCCATATCGACGATGCGGTTGCAGCCCTTTCGATTAAGCTGTCAAATGAAGAAGCTGAGCAGTTGGAGGCTTCCTACACCCCACATATCGACGTAAACGTCAAAAATTCGGATCCGAAGGCTATAGCCCAAATGGCGGCAACTGTCGGAATTAACATTGCCATCCCGGCTGCTTCCAAATGATTCGTATGAATGGAGCCGTGCTTCGAGCTACACGAAGCACGGCTCCTATTTGCGTTGAATAAGAACGGCAATCCCGCATCTATATCCTAGAATTTAGATGCACCAGTGAACTTAAAGATTTCTTTAACTTTCTCACAGGGGCTAATCCGCCATGATACAGTAACAGGATAGGATAAAATCTGCTAATAGAAGAGCAAATACGCAGTTTGAAAGGTCGGAATTTGATGAAATATATCCGAATGGCAATCTTTTTGTTGCTTCTTCTTTTTGCAGCACCTCCATTGGTAGGGGCACAAGGCTCAAGTGATGCAGAAGCGCTAAACCGCTTGGGATTGTTCAGTGGAACAGAGAATGGATACGAGCTTTCGAGGGTGCCTACCCGGGCAGAATCTCTTGTGATGATGCTTCGTCTGTGGGGGAAGGAAGAAGAGGTCCTGAAAAGCACCTACACCAATCCATTCCTTGATACTGGCTGGGAAGGTCCCTACGTGTCGTATGCCTATGCACAGGATGTAGTGAACGGAATCCATGAAAATCTTTTTGGCGGTGAGCAGCCAACCTCTCTTACCCAATATTGTGCAATGGTTTTACGGGTTTTGGGATATTCCGAGACAAAGGGCGACTTCACCTATGAAACCGCGGTAGCTTTTGCCTCAAGGGTTTTAGGAATAGACCTTACAGAAGAAGCCCTATTCAACCGGGGCACGCTTGCCAGAATAAGCAGCTATGTGTTAAACACAAGACCCAAAAACCAGCTTGCAACACTAGGCCAAATCCATAGTGAAACAGGTATTTTTACAACACAAGGCTTAAACGAGGCAAGGTCGTTTTGGGAGCAGGATAAACAGGTGGATTCATCGACGATTTTAATCTATGCCGTTGGTTCTGACCTTGAATCACAGCAAGGCCGGCTAACGGCTGACCTGGAAGAAATATTCCGCGGCCAGCCAAGCAAAAATACGAAGATCCTGATTCAAACAGGCGGAACGCTCAACTATCACAATACATATATGACGAATGGAGCAGCAGAACGCTTTGAGGTTAGCAGTGGCCAGCTTAAAAAGCATGAAAGCCTCATCCAAACCGCCGCATCAGACCCTGCAACACTAAGAGATTTTCTGGTTTGGGGGAAAACCGCTGCACCAAGTGAGCGATACATATTGATTTTATGGGACCATGGGTATGGTACGATGGGTGGATTTGGGGCAGATGAGCTAAACGGACGAAAAACCATGAAGATTTCGGAGCTTTCCGAGGCAATCGGTGCATCAGAGTTGTATTTCGACTTAATCGTTTTTGATGCATGTCTGATGGGCACAGTGGAAACGGCCTATGC
>JAEZQX010000053.1 GCA_023441105.1 Pseudomonadota bacterium
GCGTTGGGCGTGCTGGTGGCCGACTGCCTGCCGGTGCTGCTCGCGGATCGTGCCGGCGGCATCGTCGGCGTGGCCCACGCCGGCTGGCGCGGCCTGGCCGGCGGGGTGCTGGAGAACACCGTCGACCTGATGCGCTCGCGCGCCGGCGGCGAACTCATCGCCTGGCTGGGCCCCTGCATCGGTCGCGACGCGTTTGAAGTCGGCGACGACGTGCTGGCCGCGTTCACCGCATGGGATGCCGCCGCGGCCGGGCATTTTCGCCCCGGCGCGCGCGCCGGCAAGTGGTGGGCCGACCTTCCGGCGCTGGCCCGGCAGCGCCTGCAACGCCTTGGCGTGCAGAAGGTCCATGGTGCCGACCTGTGCACGGTCTCCGACCGCGCCCGCTTCTGGAGCTATCGCCGCGACGGCGAATGCGGCCGCATGGCCGGCGTCATCTGGCTGCAGGACTGACCGGTACCTGCTAGCGCCGACCCGGATCCTCGCCGGCGTCGGCAGACGCGGCCAGACGGGCAATCTCTTCCTGCCGCTCCAGTGTCTCGCGCCGCCGGCGGTTGCGCCGGCGTTGCGGCGTACCCATGAGGTAAAGCAGGATTGCCAGCGGGGCCACGCCGTAGAAGAAGAAGGTGACCACGCCGGCGACGATCGATGTCTCGGTGAACGACATCAACAGCACGACGTAGATCCAGGCGATGGCGACGATGTACATGAGCGCGGGTGCGGACGGCAGGGTGCGACGCGACCTGGATTGTCGCGCATCGTCG
Source organism: Pseudomonadota bacterium (assembly GCA_023441105.1). Next base: position 762 of record JAEZQX010000053.1, read on the forward strand.
GGGATCTACGCCGGCGACGGCCTGCATCATATCCTGCACGGACTGCGGCCCGGCTGCCGTGCCCATCGACGGCGGACATCGTTTGACGCACCCCACCGCACAGCGCAGAATTGGCCAGGGGTGCCGGGCGCAGGACCGGCGCCGATGCGGCGCGCGCCGACGGGGCGCGACAGTGGACGGGCGAGGCGCCAAGCGGGCGGGCGCCATGGGCAGGAGACAGGATCTTGAAGTCAGGTCGATCAACCGGTAAGTCGTCCGCGGCCGACGCCGCGCCCGCCGTCAAGCGCACGCGGGTGTCCTCAGCCACCAAGCCGGCACGAGCGGCGCCACCGGCGCCCAAGGCGCGAGGTCGCCGTGACGGGCGGACGGCGCAGCTCGCGGCCGAAGCCTCGGCCGATACCGCTTCCATCGCGCGCGGCAAGGAGCGTCCCGCAGCGGCCGAGGCCGCGCCACCGCGGCCGGGAGCAACCGCGGCAGCCCTGGACGGTGCCCCCCACCCGCTGGCGGCCTGGAAGCTCGACCAGCAGACGCTCTTCAAGCTGCAGAACGAGTACGTCAACCAGGCCACCGAGCTGATCAGCCAGTTCGCAGCCGGCACCCCGCCGCAGCTGCAGGACAAGCGCTTCAGCAGCGAGGCCTGGCGCGAGCATCCGCATTTCGGCTGGCAGGCCGCCTGGTATCTGCTCAACGCCGACTATCTCCGGCGCACCGCAGAACTGATCGAGGCCGACCAGAAGACGCGCGATCGGATCCGCTTCCTCACGCAGCAGTGGATCGATGCCTGCTCGCCGGCCAATTTCCTGGCCAGCAATCCGGAGGCGCAGAAGCAGCTGGTCAAGACCGGCGGCGAGAGTCTGCGCAACGGCATCGCCAACCTGATCGGGGACATCAGCCAGGGCAGGATCTCGCAAACCGACCTGAATGCCTTCGAGGTCGGGCGCAACGTCGGCACCTCACCCGGCAGCGTGGTCTTCGAGAACGAGCTGGTGCAGCTCATCCAGTACGATCCCGTCACCGAAACGGTCGGCTCGCGACCGCTGCTGATCGTGCCGCCCTCCATCAACAAGTTCTACATCCTCGACCTGCAGCCGGAGAATTCCTTCATCGGCCACGCCGTCGCCCAGGGCAACACCGTCTTCGTGGTGTCGTGGCGCAATGTCAAGCAGCCGCAAGGCAGGTTGACCTGGGACGACTACCTGCAGCTGGGCGTGGCCGACACCATCGAGGTGGTGCAGAAGATCACCGGGCAGAAGACCATCAACACGCTCGGCTTCTGCGTCGGCGGGACCATCCTGTGCGCGGCGCTGGCGGCCCTGGCGTCGAAGGGCAAGCGCCCCGCGGAAACGGTCACCTTGCTGACCACCTTGCTGGACTTTTCTGATCCGGGCTCCCTCGGCGTCTTCATCGACGAGATGCACGTCGCGCTGCGCGAGCAGACCATCGGCAGCGGTGGCATCATGCCCGGCAGCGAGCTGGCCACCACCTTCTCCACGCTGCGGCCGAACGACCTGGTCTGGAACTACGTCGTCAACAACTACCTCAAGGGCGAATCGCCGCCGCCGTTCGACCTGCTGTACTGGAACGCCGACAGCACGAACCTGCCGGGTCCGATGTTCTGCTGGTACCTGCGGCACATGTACCTGCAGAACGAGCTGCGCATTCCGGGACGCCTGAGGTCGCTGGGCGAACCCCTGGACCTGCGCAGCATCGACGTCCCGACCTACGTCCTCAACACCAGCGAGGACCACATCGTGCCGTGGCAGGCGGGCTTCGCCTCGGCCCAGGCGCTCGCCGGAGAGCGGCGCTTCGTCGTCGGGGCGAGCGGACACATCGCCGGCGTCATCAATCCGCCGATCAAGAAGAAACGCACCTTCCGCACCGGCCCCGATGTGGTCGGACTGGACGCCGATACGTGGCTGAAGCTGTCCAGCGAGAATCCGGGTAGCTGGTGGACGGACTGGGATGCCTGGCTGGCCAGGCATCAGGGAACGAAGGTTCGCGCACCCAAGGCGCCGGGCGGCAAGGGCTACGAAGCGATCGAGCCCGCCCCGGGCCGCTATGTGAAGGAAAAGTCGGCCTGAAGCCGGCGGCTCGAAGCCGTTCGCGTGGCCGGCCGGCAGGACGAGGGCAGGGCAAAGGAATCGGAGCGGAAGGGATCTGAACGCCGGCATGTCGACCGTCCATCCGCGGCCGTCTAGGTACTAACGAGACCTGACAGCCGACGCAGCGCAGCGTTAAGCTGAGGGCTGTCAGGAGGGCAACGACGGGGCAGCAGCCGGCAGAAGCAAGTCATCGTTTGCAGCGCCACTGGCAGAAGAGGGGGTCGAGATGGTTCAACGGATTGCATATGTAACCGGCGGCATGGGCGGCATCGGAACATCGATCTGCCAGCGTTTGGCCAAGGAAGGGCACATCGTCATTGCCGGCTGTGGCCCGAGCCGCGACTACAACAAGTGGTTGAACGAGCAGAAGGAGGCCGGCTTCAACTTCCATGCATCGGTCGGCAATGTCGCCGACTGGGAGTCCACCAAGGAAGCGTTCGCCAAGGTGCGCGAGGAGCACGGCAATCCGGACATCGTCGTCAACAATGCCGGCATCACCCGCGACGGCCTGTTCCGCAAGATGTCGCTGGATGACTGGCGCGCGGTGATCGACACCAACCTCAACTCGATGTTCAACGTCACCAAGCAGGTCCTCGACGGCATGCTGGAGAAGGGTTGGGGCCGGATCATCAACATCTCGTCGGTGAACGGCCAGAAGGGCCAGTTCGGCCAGACCAACTACTCGACCGCCAAGGCGGGCTTGCACGGCTTCACCATGGCGCTGGCCCAGGAAGTGGCCAGCAAGGGCGTGACCGTCAACACCGTCTCGCCGGGCTACATCGCCACCGAGATGGTCCGGGCCATCCGCCAGGACGTCCTCGACAAGATCGTCGCGACCATCCCGGTACGCCGGCTCGGCACGCCCGAGGAGATCGGATCCATCGTCGCCTGGCTGGCGGGCGATGAATCGGGTTTCGCCACCGGCGCCGACTTCTCCCTCAACGGCGGCTTGCACATGGGCTGAGCGTCCACGCCTGACCGGAGCGGCTTACCCAAACTTTCGAATCCCGATACATGGCAAACACGACGCGCTTGATCAAGAAGTACCCGAACCGCCGGCTGTACGACACCCAGACCAGCGCCTACATCACGCTGGCGGACGTCAAGCAGCTCGTGCTGGATTCAGAGAACTTCAAGGTCATCGATGCCAAGACCACGGAGGACCTCACCCGCAGCATCCTGCTGCAGATCATCCTCGACGAGGAGGCCGGCGGCGCGCCGCTCTTCTCGTCGCAGATGCTGGCCCACATGATCCGGTTCTACGGGCATGCGATGCAGGGGATGATGGGCGCCTACATGGAGAAGACCCTGCAGACTTTCGTCGAGGTGCAGAACCGGATGCAGGAGCAATCCAAGTCGCTCTACGACGGCCGCGGCGTACCGAATGCGGAGTTGTGGACGCAGTTCATGCAGGGCCAGGCGCCGATGATGCAGAACATGATGAGCAACTACATCGAGCAGAGCAAGAACCTGTTCTTCCAGATGCAGGAGCAGATGCAGCAGCAGGCGCGCAACGTGTTCCAGAACTTTCCGGCCAACTTCCCCGCCGGCTTCCCGCCGGCACCGGGGTCCGCCCCGGACGACAAGAAGAACGAGAAGTCCTGACGCCGCCGGACGTGCCCGGCGCGCCGGGGCTCGCTCCAGGACCTCGGTCCCGGGCAAGCCTCGGCGGCGACAGGCCGTTGCCGCGGTGTCGTTTCCCCGCGTGAGACAATAGCCCCCTTCCTGGAACTGGCACGGGGGTGCTGTGGTTGAAGTCGTACGGGCGTCCGTCCCGAAAATCGGGATGGTGAGCCTCGGATGTCCGAAGGCGCTGGTGGATTCCGAGCGCATCGTCACGCAGCTGCGCGCGGAAGGCTATGACATCGCGCCGGAGTATGCCGGCGCCGACCTGGTGGTGGTCAACACCTGCGGATTCATCGACGACGCCGTCGCGGAATCGCTCGATGCGATCGGCGAGGCGCTCAACGAAAACGGCAAGGTCATCGTCACCGGCTGCCTCGGCGCGCGCAAGTCCGACGCCGGCGGCAACCTGGTGCGCGACATCCATCCGTCGGTGCTGGCGGTCACCGGCCCTCATGCGCTCGACGAGGTGATGAGCCAGGTGCACCTGCACCTGCCCAAGCCGCACGATCCGTTCACCGACCTGGTGCCGCCGGCCGGCATCAAGCTCACGCCCCGGCACTATGCCTACCTGAAGATCT
>JAEZQX010000107.1 GCA_023441105.1 Pseudomonadota bacterium
GATCGCGTCCGCAAGCGGCCCGCTGCGCCAGTCGACGCCGGGTTCGAGCCCGAGCGCCAGGCTCAGGTCCGACGGGCCGACGAACAGCCCGTCGATGCCGTCGACGGCGGCGATCTGGTCGACGTCGCGCAGGCCCTGCGGCGTCTCGACCATGGCCAGCGGCAGGATCTCGGCGCTGGCGCCGCTGAAGTAGTCGGGTCCGCCATAGAGGAAGCCGCGGGTCGGGCCGTAGGAACGGTTGCCGAGCGGCGGATAGCGGCAGGCGGAGACGAAGCGGCGGGCATCTTCCACGCCGTCGATCATCGGGCAGATGACCCCGTAGGCGCCGGCATCCAGCAGCTTGTTGACCTCGAAGAACTGGTTGTCGCTCACCCGCACCATCGGCATCGCCGGGGTCGCGGACAGGGCGGCAAGCATGGCCATCGCCTGCTCCAGGTACAGCATGCCGTGCTGCAGGTCGACCACCACCGTGTCGAAGCCGCCGTGGCCCAGCAGCTCGGCGCTGTAGGGGCTGCCGATCGAGCACCAGGCGCCGAGGGCGACTTCCTTGTTCCGGAACTTCTGCTTGAGGATGTTCGACCGCATGCTTCCTCCAACCGGGCTTGCCGCCGGGAAAAGGGAGCCATTGTGAACCATGCGGCGGCGGGCCGGGGGCGAGGCGCGCGGGTGCGCGGGCGGCCCGAGATTCCCGCCGCTCTTCTTCCGCCGGCGGCGGGCGAATCCGATTGACAGCGGCCGGCTTCCGCCTAAAATAGCACGAACGTTCGTTTATTGGGTCCCTGCGATGTCCGTCTCCAGGCATGTCGCCCTGCGCAAGGGCCAGCAGACGCGTGCCGCCATCGTCAACGCCGCGCTCGAGCAGGCCGCCCGGACCGGCCTCGAGGGCTTGACCATCGGTGCGCTTGCCGAGCAGATGCACATGTCGAAGAGCGGCGTGTTCGCCCATTTCGGCTCGCGCGAGGACCTGCAGATCGCGGTGCTGAAAGCCTACGAGGCGCGCTTCATCGACGAGGTGCTCAAGCCGTCGCTGCGCGAGACCCGCGGCCTGCCCCGGCTGCTCGCCATCCTCAACCATTGGCTGGACCGCACGGTGATCGAGGCGGCACTCGGCTGCATCTGGATCTCGGGGGCCAGCGAGTACGACGACCGGCCGGGTGCGGTGCGCGACGAGCTGGTCTCGATGGTCCAGGGTTGGCAGCGCGAGATCAGCCGCGCCATCACGCAGAGCATCCAGGAAGGCCACCTGCGCCTGGACACCGACGTGAGCGACCTCGTCTTCGGCATCTATGGCGTCATCCTCGTGCTGCATCACGACGCCAGGCTCATGAAGAGCGCCGAAGCCTTGCCGCGCGCCCATCGCGCCATCGACCGCCTGCTGCAGCAGTTCGCCCGCGGATCCCAGCAGCGCCACGCCCTCCCTCAACAACATCAGGCCGCCTGACAGGAGCAGACCATGCCCCAGTACACCCCGCCGTTGCGCGACTTCCAGTTCGTCCTCCATGAGGTGCTGAATGCGCAGGACGAGCTGTCCCGGCTGCCGCGCCATGCGGAGGTCAATCGCGAGCTGATCGACCAGGTGCTGGAGGAGGGCGGCAAGTTCTGCGCCGACGTTCTCTTTCCGCTGAACCGTCCCGGCGACGAGGAAGGGTGCCGGTATGCCGGCGACGGAGTGGTCACCACCCCAAAGGGCTTCAAGGAGGCCTGGGAGCAGTACAAGCAGGCCGGCTGGCCGACGCTCACCTGCGATCCGGAGCTCGGCGGCCAGGGTCTGCCGTTTGCGGTCGGCATCGCCTTCCAGGAGATGCTGAACTCGGCCAACCAGGCCTGGACGATGTATCCCGGCCTGACCCACGGCGCCTACGATTGCCTGCATGAGCACGGCACGCCGGAGCAGAAGGCGCTCTACCTGCCGAAGCTGGTGTCCGGTGAATGGACCGGCACCATGTGCCTGACCGAAGCGCATTGCGGCACCGATCTCGGCATGTTGCGCAGCCGTGCGGAACCGCAGGACGACGGCAGCTATCGCCTCAGCGGCACCAAGATCTTCATCTCCTCCGGCGAGCACGACCTGGCGGAGAACATCGTGCATCTGGTGCTGGCCCGCCTGCCGGATGCGCCCCAGGGCACCAAGGGCATCTCGCTGTTCATCGTGCCCAAGTTCGTCCCCAATGCCGACGGCAGCCTCGGCGAGCGCAACGGCATCAAGTGCGCGCGCATCGAGGAGAAGATGGGCATCCACGGCAATGCCACCTGCGTGATGAACCTCGATGGCGCCCGCGGCTGGCTGGTCGGGCAGCCGAACCGCGGCTTGCAGGCGATGTTCGTCATGATGAATGCCGCCCGCATCGGCGTCGGCATGCAGACGCTGGGCCTGATGGAAGCCGCCTACCAGAACTCGCTCGCCTACGCCAAGGAGCGGATCCAGTCGCGCAGCCTCACCGGGCCGAAGCAACCGGACAAGCCGGCGGATCCGATCATCGTCCATCCCGACGTGCGCCGGATGCTCCTCACCCAGAAGGCGTTCACCGAAGGCTGCCGCGCCTTCGCGCTGTGGCTCGCGCTGCAGGCCGACCGCGCGGCCGAACACCCGGAGGAGCAGGAGCGCAAGGATGCCGAAGACCTGCTGTCGCTGCTGACGCCGGTGGTCAAGGCCTTCATCACCGACAACGGCTTTGCCTGCACCAACCTCGCCATGCAGGTCTTCGGCGGTCACGGCTACATCCGCGAATGGGGGATGGAGCAGTACGTGCGCGATGCCCGCATCAACATGATCTACGAGGGCACCAACACCATCCAGTCGCTCGACTTGCTGGGCCGCAAGGTGCTGCAGGACAACGGCGCGAGATTGCGCAAGTTCGGTGCCATCGTGAAGGACTTCATCGAGGCGGAAGGCCACCGCGAGGAAATGGCGGAGTTCATCAACCCGCTGGCCGACCTGGCGGGCAAGGTGGAGAAGCTGACGATGGAGATCGGCATGAAGGCGATGCGCAACCCGGACGAGGCCGGCGCCGCCGCAGTCGACTACCTGCGGGTGATCGGCCACCTGGTGCTGTCGTACTTCTGGGCTCGCATGGCCGACGTGGCGCTGGCGCGCGCGAGCGAGTCGGCCTTCCACCAGGCGAAGCTTGCCACCGCGCGGTTCTATTTCGCCAAGCTGCAGCCGGAGACGGCGATGCTGATCCGCACCGCGCGGGCCGGATCCGCGCCGCTCATGGACATCGCGGTCGAGCAGTTCTGATCCGGCGCCGCATCGAGGGCCCGCCCGCGCGGGCCGGATCCGCAGGCTGGTCCTGCTGCAGGCCAACAGGAGACGCAGTGGAAGTTGCTGACGGTTGCATGAACCGGCTGGTGCGGGCCGTCGCGCTGGTCATCGCCGCCCTGGCGGGCGCGCTGCTCCTCGGCGGCGGCGCCGGCGCGCAGGATGCGAGTCCGGCCGGCTCCATCCTGAACGGGCTCAAGCGCGCGGGGGATGGCTGGGAAGACGGCGACATCCTCGATCCGAACAAGGGCAAGGTCTATCGCGCCAAGGCGAAGCTGCTCGACGGCGGCAGCCGGATGGAAGTGCGCGGCTTCGTCGGGATCTCGCTCTTCGGCCGGACTCAGACCTGGATCCGCGAAAAATGACCGGCCGAAGGGCCGCCAAAGCATGCAGAACTTGGAGAAACTCATGAGCAATTTCATCGTCAGGAAGGTGGCGGTACTCGGCGCCGGCGTCATGGGCGCGCAGATCGCAGCCCACCTGGTCAATGCCGGCGTGCCGGCCATCCTGTTCGATCTGCCTGCCAAGGAAGGCCCGAAGAGCGGCATCGCGCAGAAAGCGATCGAGGGCCTGAAGAAGCTCAATCCGGCGCCGCTTGGCCATCCGGAGCTGGCGGCGCAGATCATGCCGGCCAACTACGAGGAGCATCTCGACCTGCTGGCCGGCTGCGACCTGGTCATCGAAGCGATCGCCGAGCGCATGGACTGGAAGCACGACCTCTACCGCAAGGTCGCCCCGCATATCGGCGCCGATGCCATCTTCGCCTCCAACACCTCGGGCCTGTCGATCACCCGGCTGTCCGAAGGCTTCGACGAGGGCCTGCAGAAGCGCTTCTGCGGCGTGCACTTCTTCAATCCGCCGCGCTACATGCACCTGGTGGAGCTGATACCGACCGCCCGGACCGACCCGGCGGTGCTCGACCGGCTCGAGAGCTTTCTCACCAGCACCCTGGGCAAGGGCGTGGTGCGCGCCAAGGACACGCCCAATTTCATCGCCAACCGCGTGGGCATCTTCGGCATGCTGGCCACCATCGTCGAGGCGCAGAAATTCGGCCTGTCGGTGGACGTGGTGGACGACCTCACCGGTTCGCGGCTGGGGCGCGCCAAGTCTGGCACTTTCCGCACCGCCGATGTGGTCGGGCTGGACACAATGGCCCACGTCATCCGGACCATGCAGGACAACCTGAAGGATGATCCTTTCTTCGAGGTCTACAGCACCCCGGCCATTCTCGATAAGCTGGTGCAGGGCGGCGCCCTGGGCCAGAAAACCGGCGCCGGCTTTTACAAGAAAGTCGGCAAGGACATTCTGCGCATCGACCCCGAAAAGGGCGAATATGTCCCCGGCGGTAAAAAGGCCGACGACATCATCGGCCGCATCCTGAAGGAAAAGGATCCGGCCAAGCGCATGAAGGCGCTGCATGACTCCACCAACCCGCAGGCGCAGTTCCTGTGGTCGATATTCCGTGACGGCTTCCACTACATCGCCGTGCACCTGGAAAGCATTGCCGACAATGCGCGCGACATCGACCTGGCCCTGCGCTGGGGCTTTGGCTGGAGCATGGGACCTTTCGAGAACTGGCAAGCGGCAGGCTGGCAGCAAGTGGCCACCTGGGTGAAGGAAGACATCGATGCCGGCCGGGCGCTGTCCAGGGCGCCGCTGCCGGCCTGGGTGTTCGACGGCCGGGATGGCGTGCATACGCCTGAAGGCTCGTGGTCGCCCTCCCGCAAGACCTATGTCGGCCGATCCGACCTGCCGGTCTACCAGCGGCAGGTGTTTCGCGCGCCGGTGCTGGGCGCGGGCGGTGCCGATGGCAAGACCGCTGGCACCACCGTGCACGAAGATGATTCGGTGCGCGTCTGGCACCAGGACGATGAGGTACTGATCCTTTCGCTCAAGACCAAGATGCGCGTGATCGGCCCGGGCGTGATCGATGGCATGACGCGCGCGCTGGAGGAAGCGGAAAGAAACTACAAGGGACTGGTGATCTGGAACGCCGACGCGGCCGAAGGCGGCGCCTTCTCCGCCGGTGCGGATCTGCAGGCCATGCTGCCCCTGTTCATGTCCGGCGGCGTCAAGGCCATCGAGCCCGAACTCAGCCGGCTGCAACAGGCGCACCAGCGTTTGAAGTACGCCAACGTGCCCGTGGTGGCGGCCGTGGCCGGCCTGGCGCTGGGCGGCGGCTGTGAACTGATGCTGCATGCCGCGCGCCGCGTGGCGGCACTGGAGTCCTACATTGGACTGGTGGAAGTCGGCGTCGGCCTGATTCCCGCGGGCGGCGGCCTGAAAGAAGCGGCCCTGCGCGCAGCGACCGAGGCGCGTGGTAACGACCTGCTGCAATTCCTGAAGACCGGCTTTACCAACGCCGCCATGGCCAATGTGTCGAAATCGGCGCTGGAGGCCAAGCAGATGGGCTACCTGAAACCGGACGACATCATCGTCTACAACGTGCATGAGTTGCTGCACGTGGCCAAGACGCAAGCGCGTGCCATGTTCGAAGCAGGTTACCGTCACCCCCTGCCGGCGACGATACCCGTGGCGGGCCGCTACGGCATGGCCACCATCATGGCGCAGCTGGTAAATATGCGCGACGGCGGCTTCATCTCTGCGCATGATTTCAAGCTGGCCAGCATGATTGCAGAGGTCGTCAGCGGCGGCGATATCGAGCCCAACAGCCAGGTGAACGAGCAATGGCTGCTCGACCGGGAGCGCAAGTGCTTCATGGAACTGCTGAACCATCCCAAGACCCAGGAACGCATCATGGGCATGATGCAAACCGGCAAACCGGTGCGCAACTAATCCCACCCGAACAGAACCAGGAGAAAACGAAATGAGCAAGCAACTCCAGGACGCCTGGGTAGTCGCCGCCACCCGCACGCCCATCGGCAAGGCGCCGCGCGGCGTGTGCCGCAACGTCCGTCCCGATGATCTGCTGGTGAAGGCGATCCAGTCCGCCGTGGCCCAGGTGCCGAACCTGGACCCGAAACTGATCGAGGACGCCATCGTCGGCTGCTCCTTCCCCGAAGCGGAGCAAGGCCTGAACCTGGCGCGCATGTCGGTGCTGCTGGTCGGCCTGCCAAAAAGCGTGGGCGGAGTGACGGTGAACCGCTACTGCGCCTCCGGCATTACCGCAGTGGCCATGGCAGCTGACCGCATCCGCGTGGGCGAAGCCGATGTGATGATTGCGGCGGGCGTGGAATCGATGTCCATGGTGCCCATGATGGGCCACCATCCTTCGATGAACATGGGCGTCTTCAAGGATGAAAACATCGGCATGGCCTATGGCATGGGCCTGACCGCCGAAAAGGTTGCCCAGCAGTGGAAAGTCAGCCGCGAAGACCAGGACGCCTTTGCCCTCGCCTCGCACCAGAAAGCCCTGGCCGCCCAGAAGAACGGCGAGCGCGAAGGCGAAATCACGCCGGTGGACGTGGAGGAAAAATTCCCTGACCTGGCCAGCGGCGAAGTAAAGATCATCACCCGCACCGTGACGGAAGACGAAGGCCCGCGCGCCGATACCAGCCTCGACGCACTAGCTCGATTAAAGCCCGTGTTTGCCGCCAAGGGTACGGTCACGGCCGGCAACAGCTCGCAAACTTCGGATGGCGCCGGGGCGCTGATCCTGGTGTCGGACCGTGTGCTGCGCGAACACAATCTCACTCCACTGGCGCGCTTTGTCTCCTTCGCCGTGCGCGGCGTGCCACCGGAAATCATGGGGATCGGTCCCAAGGAGGCCATTCCCGCGGCCTTGCGTTCTGCCGGCCTGACCCAGGACCAGCTGGACTGGATCGAGCTCAATGAAGCCTTCGCCGCCCAGGCCTTGGCTGTCATGCGGGACCTGAACCTCGACCCGGCCAAGGTCAATCCGCTGGGCGGCGCCATTGCGCTGGGCCATCCCCTGGGCGGCACTGGCGCCATCCGCTCGGCCACTGTGGTGCATGCGCTGCGCCGTCATCAGCTCAAGTACGGCATGGTCACCATGTGCGTGGGCACCGGCATGGGCGCGGCGGGCATCTTCGAGCGCGCCTGATCACTACAAGGAGGAGACATGGGCATCAGGACAGAACAAGCCGGCGGCGTGGCCATCATCGCCTTCGACCGGGGTGAAAAAAAGAATGCCATCACCGCGGCCATGTACCAGCAGATGGCTGATGCCCTGGCTGCTGCTGAGCAGGATGGCGCAACCCGCGTCATCCTGATCAAAGGCAGCGAACAGGTCTTCACGGCCGGCAATGACCTGGAAGATTTTCTGCGCTCGCCGCCGCAAGGGGAGGACAGTCCGGTCTACCAGTTCATGCGGCAGCTGTCCGGC
>JAEZQX010000126.1 GCA_023441105.1 Pseudomonadota bacterium
GGCTTGCGGCATGCGGAGAGGCCTCGACGCTTTCCCTCTCGAGGTTGGAGAGAGCGTGATTGCGCTATCCGCCGCTTGACCTCGTGGTGTCACGGTGCAGGGTTGTCCACGGCTGCGAGCGGACGGCGCGTGCGACGGACCGGCCGGTCGCAGCGGTGGGCAACCCGCGTGTGAGGTGCGTAGGGCGTCTGCCGGACGCGGCTGCCGAAGTGGTCGTCGCGGCCGCGCCAGCGGTGCGCGGTTGCCCGGTATGGGTGCGCGGCAAGTCTAGGCGGTCAGCGCGCGGCGGATCGTGGCGGAGCGGTCCCAGAGGTTGGGGATTTCGGCGGAGGAGTAGCCGGAGATGAAGGGCTTGGGCTCGCCGGTTTCGGGGTCGAAGACGTGGCGGGCGATGGCGCCGATGTTGGCGCCATAGAGATGGATGCTGATGGAGGCCTGGTCGGCGTAGGCGTTGGCGACGCGATGGATGTCGAGCAGCGAGGGCGAGACGGCTTCGATGTCGCCGGGTTCGAGCCGCTGCTCGGCGCCGTGCGGCTGCAGCCGGCCGTCGTCGGCGACGCGGTAGCACTGGCCGGTCTCCGCGCCTCGCAGCATGCCGATCAGGCCCCAGACGCCATGGTCATGGATCGGCGTGCGCTGGCCGGGGCCCCAGACGAAGGCGACCAGACTGAAGCGCTCCAGCGGATCGCAGTGCAGGAGGTGCTGCTGGTAGTACTGTGGATGGGTGCGCGTGCAAGGCTCCGGCAACCAGCCGTCGTCGGCGATCAGGCGGGCCAGCAGCGGGCGCGCCGACTTCATGAGCGTGGCTTCGTCCTGCGTCGACTGCACCAGTCGCGTCATCTGCTGCACGAAGTCGCGCAGCGGCGCGATCCTGTCTTCATCCTGCACCATGGCCGTCTCCTCGCTTGCCGCGCTCCCGCCTGCCCGCGGCAGGCCGCGGGGACTCCCGCCCCCGGCAGGCCATGCCGGCCCGCAACGCGCTTGCGGTGATTGTAGCGTCGCGATCAGCGAAGACCCGGCAAAACGGCGTCGAGCGCGAGCGACTGCAGCAGCGTCTTGACCGGCCGCGGCAGGGGTGCCGCCCCGACCTCGGCGCGCGCCAGCCAGCGGGTGGGCGGCGCCTGGCGCAGGACCGTCGCCGCCTGCTCGTCGACGAGCTCGGCGCGCCAGACACGGGCCTTCATCCTGAAATGGGTGAAGGCATGCTCGAAGCGGGCGAACTCCTGCGGCTGCAAGCGGCCGAACCCGCCGAGATCGCCGCCGCTGCCGATGGCGGCGGAGTCGATCTCGGGCAGGCTCCAGAGCCCGCCCCAGATGCCGGCGGGCGGACGCTGCTCGATCAGCACCGACTCGCGGCTGGACAGGAGCAGCATGTCGACCTCGCGCACCGGCACCTCGCGGCGCGGCCGGGGCGACGGGTAGCGATTCACCGCGTCCTGGCGCCGGGCGAGGCATGTCGCCGCCAGCGGGCAGCGCGGGCAGGCAGGTTTGCTGCGCGTGCAGACGGTCGCGCCAAGGTCCATCAGCCCCTGGGTGTAGGCGCGGATGTCGGCGGCCTGCTCCGCCGGGCTCGCGCCCTCGCGGACCGGCGGCAGCTCGGCTTGCGCATGCAGCCACAACTCGCGCATGACGCCTGCCTCGAGCGGGCTGCCGGCGATGGCGAAGACCCGGCAGAAGACGCGCTTGACGTTGCCGTCGAGGATCGCGGCACGCTCGCCGAAAGCGAAGGCGGCAATCGCCGCTGCCGTGGACCGGCCCACGCCCGGCAGCGTCGCGAGCTCCTCGGCACTGCGCGGAAAGGCGCCGTCATGGCGGTCGACGATCTGCCGGGCGGCGGCATGCAGGTTGCGAGCCCTGCTGTAGTAGCCGAGCCCGCTCCACAAGGCCATCACCTGGTCCGGCGAGGCGCGGGCCAGGTCGGCGACGGTCGGGAACGCGGCGATGAACGCCTGGAAGTACGGGATGACGGTGGCGACCTGGGTCTGCTGCAGCATGACCTCGGACAGCCAGATGCGGTAGGGATCGGGCGCCTCGATGGCGTCGGCCGGCGCAGACTCGGCCACCGCAGACTCGGCCGGCGCAGACGAAGCCCGCGCGGAGCCTGCCGGCGACTGCCACGGCAGGTCGTGGCGGCCGTGGCTTCGCTGCCATCGCACCACCTGCGGTGCAATCCCCAGCGCCTTCAAGCCGGTACGGCTTCCTTCTCCGGCGCCACGCGCCGCTCCATCACGTAACCCACCTGTTCGACCAGCTCGCGCAGTATCGCGAGCTGCTGGTCGATGCGCGTCTTCGACTCGTCGAGCTCGGCAAGCTTGGCGTCGAGCGATTCGCTGGCGTCCATCACCCGCTGCACCGACTCGAGACGACGGCGCAGCTGCGCCTGGTGCTCCTTGACCTGGCTCTCGACCGGCGTCATCAGCGCGCGCAGCCAGGCCTCGAGCTCGCGCACCGCCGACTCGTAGAGCTCCTTGAGCCGTGCCACCACCGACTCGAAGAACCGCCGCGTCAACGCCGACTTGTTGATGGTCAGCAGGCTTACGACGCCGAACTGCCGCTGGTGCAGCTGGCTGATGCGCTCGATCTCGGCGAAATAGCGCCGGGTCGAGAACGGCAGCGGCGTGCCCAGCGTCAGGCCGTGGTCGCGGCTGAAGCTCTGGTACATCGCGGTCATCATGGTGGTGACTTCGCGCACCAGCTTGTCGCCTTCGTCGAAGTCCAGGCGCACCGCCGCGATCAGGTTGCTCATGCCGTCGCGCAGCTGGGTCGACAGGTGGCTCGCGCGCATCAGGTCGCGCGAATCGCGAACGTGGCGCTTGAGATTGTCGAGGCCGACGTGCGAGAACAGCGCCTGCGAATGCCGCGCGAACACCGTGCGCAGCGCCTGCAGCTGGCGCAGGCTCTTTTCGAAATCGTTGCGCTCGGCCCGGATGCGGCGCGACATCTGGTCGATCACCGTCTTGTTCTTGCCGCGCAGGCCGTTGAGCTCGAAGACCTGTTCGACCTGGTTGCGATGGCGTGCCGACAGCACGCTCAAGGTCACGCCGGCGGTCTCCTCGAACTCGCGCCGCACCTGGTCGCGCACGATCGCCTGTTGCTGCGGGATCATCTCTTCCGACAGCGCATGCTCGAGCTCGGGCAGCCGGCTGCGGCGCAGCAGCCGCTCGTCACGCTGGATCTTGCCGACCAGCGCCTTCTGCGCCGACACCGGATAGATGCGCGCCGTCGGCAGGTCCAGCAGCTTGCCGACCGATGCCACCTGGCCGGCGATCTCGCGATTGATCTCGTGTTCCTGCTTGAGCTCGTCCCACAGCCCGTCGATCTTGTTCAGCACCACGAAGCGGCCGGAGCGATGAGCCGGGCTGATGTGCTCGCGCCAGATCTCGATGTCGGTGCGGGTGACGCCGGCATCGGCGGCCAGCACGAACAGCACCGCATGGGCGCTCGGGATCAGGTTGAGCGTCAGCTCGGGTTCCGAACCGATCGCGTTCAACCCCGGCGTGTCGATGATCACCAGGCCGAGCTCGAGCAGCGGATGCGGGATGTTGACCACTGCATGGCGCCAGCTGGGGATCTCGACCATGCCGTCGGAGTCCGGCTGGTACGGCGAGCCGTCGTCGCTCTCGTCGTACATGCCCATCGTCGCCGCGCGCTCGGCAGCGACACGGTGAGTCGCGCGCACCGCCTCGAACGCCGCGCGCAGGCTGTCGACGTCCTGCGGGTCCACCGGCACGAACTGCCACTTGCGCGCGTCGCGCTTCAGGTCGGCGACCGAAACATCCTCGAGCCGGGTTTCGATGGGAAGCAGCTGGATGCCGATCGGCCGGCTCTTGTCGTAGAGCAGCTCGGTCGGGCACATGGTGGTACGCCCGGCAGTGGAAGGCACCACGCGCTGGCCATACTGGGCGAAGAAGATGGCGTTGATCAGTTCGGACTTGCCGCGCGAGAACTCGGCAACGAAGGCGACCGACATGCGGTCGTCGCGCAGGTGGTCCATGATTCGCGCAAGGCGCGCCTGGAGCTGCGGATCCGAGAGCTCGGACTGTGAAAGCCAGCTGCGATATCGCTCGACCGCATCGAGCAGATCGCTGCGCCAGCGGCCGTAAGCTTCGATTCGATCACTGATCAGGCTCATCGCCGCAGTGTACACACGGGTCTTCACGGCCGGCTTCGCCGCGTGGCAAACCAACCACCGCCTGGTCGGCGCGGCCTGACGGACGGACACTCCGGGTCAGGCCTTCTGGCAACTGGGGCAGTAGAAGGTCGCGCGCTGCTGCTGGCGGATGGCGCGCACCGGCGTCGCGCATACGCGGCACGGCTCGCCTTCACGGCCGTAGACGAAGCAGCGCAGCTGGAAATAGCCGCTCTCGCCGGTGCTGGCGACGAAGTCGCGCAGCGAGCTGCCGCCGGCGGCGATCGCCTCCGCCAGGGTCTCCCTGATCGCCACCACCAGCCGGTCGTAGCGCGGCCGGCTGATCCGCCCGGCAGCGGTGGTCGGCCGGATACCGGCGCGAAAGAGGCTCTCGGAGGCGTAGATGTTGCCGACGCCGACGACGATCGCGCCGGAAAGCAGCACCTGCTTGATGGCCAGCTTGCGGCGTCGCGTGGCCTCGTACATCAGGCGGCCGGTGAAGGCATCGCTGAAGGGTTCGACGCCGAGCCGGCGCAGCAGCGCGTGCGAATCCTGCACGGCGGCGCCGGCACCGCCCGCGCACCAGAGCACCGCGCCGAAGCGGCGCGGGTCGTTGAAGCGCAACACCTGGTCGCCGAACACGAAGTCCACATGGTCGTGCGCGCGTGGCGCGGTAGCCGCCGGAAGGCGGCGCAAGGTGCCGGACATGCCGAGATGGATCAGCAGCGTGCCGGTATCGAACCCGAGCAGGAGATACTTCGAGCGGCGCTGCACCGACCGCAGGACGCCGGCGCCCTCCGCGGTCGGGGGCGAGCCGATGATGGCGCTCTCGAGATCGTCGGGAATCGGCCAGCGCAGCTGCCCGAACCGCCGGATGACCCCTGTCAGCCGATGGCCGACGAAGGCCTCCTCGAGGCCCCTGCATACAATCTCCACCTCCGGAAGTTCCGGCACTTCGAGTTCCTTCCTGCCTGTTCGCCAGCGCCCTGGCGAGGTGACTTGATCGGTTGCCGCGCAGTTTAATTCACCCTACCATGGTCAGATGGCACCACTGTTGACTCACGCCAAGCCGAGGTTTCGCGCGGCCCGCCTCGCCTGGATGATCGCGCTCGCCGTCGGCTCGGTCGGCGTCGCTTCGCTCTCCGGCTGTGCCTCCATGGCCGGAACGGAGGATGCGGACGCCGTTACGACCGCAGACGCCGCCGGCGCCAGGGCAGCGGAGAAGTCGGCGCAGGCCTCGGACGAGAACGGGGCTCGCGCCGGCGGGCCGGACAGCTCCGGTCCCGGCGGCAGCTACCGCCCCGAGAACCTTCCCAATGTCGCGCTGACGCCGCCGCTCCTGGCCAAGATCCTGGCCGCCGAGATCGGCCTGCAGCGGCAGCAGCTGAGCACCTCCTATTCCACCTACCAGGACCTCGCCATCCGAACCCGCGATGCGCGGCTTGCGCGGCGGGCGACCGAAATCGCCCTGGGCGGCCGGGCGTTCGAACAGGCGCTCGCCTCGGCGCAGCTGTGGTCGGAGCTCGATCCCGCCTCCACCGAGTCGCAGCAGACCCTGGAAACCCTGCAGCTCGCCACCGGCCGGCTGAAGGATGTCGAGCCGGCGCTCATGCGCCGGCTTGCCAAGGCGCGCGAGCAGGGCACGCTGGACGAGAACTATTTGCAACTCCAGCGCACGCTGTCGCGCATCCAGGATCGCAAGGAAGGCTGGGCCATGCTGCAGCGGCTCAGCGCCCCCGACCTGGGCGTGCTTTCCGCCCGCATGGCGCGCGCCGCCGTCGCCGCGTCGGCGGACCAGAAGGAAGCCGCCGCCGCAGAAGCCACCGCCGCGCTCAAGCTCTCGCCGAAGAACAGCACCGCGGCCATCGCCGCCGCCCAGTACACGCAGGAGCTGCCCGAAGGCGGCCCGCGCGCGGCCGCCCTGCTGAAAGGCTATCTGGACAAATCGCCTGACGACCAGGCGGTGCGCCTGGCGCTGGGACGGCTCTACCTGTCCGACAACAAGCTCAAGGAAGCGGGCGACACCCTGCGGGTGGCGTTGAAGAGCGATCCGCAGAATCCGCAAGTGCTCTACTCGCTGGCGCAGACCAGCTACCAGGCGAAGGAACCGGCGCAGGCGGAGAACTACCTCAAGCGCTTCGTCGCCCTGCCGGAGTCCGTGCCGCGCGAGAACGGCCCGGCCTACCTGTTCCTGTCGCAGATCGCGGAGGAGGACAACCGCACCGCCGACGCCATCGAATGGCTGGAGAAGATCCAGGGCGGCGAGCTCTACATCAGCGCCGTCGCCAAGCGCGCGCAACTGCTCGCGCGCAGCGGCCGGCTCGACGATGCCCGCAGCCTGCTGCAGGAGACCACGCCGCGCAACCAGCGCGAGCGCCATGCGCTGGTATCGGCAGAAGCCCATGCGCTGCGCGAGGCGGGTCGCTACCAGGAGTCCTTCGACCTGCTGGACAAGGTGGTATCGAAGGATCCCAACACGCCGGACCTGCTGTACGACCATGCCATGGCCGCGGAGCGGATCGACCAGATCCCGGTCATGGAGAAGAGCCTGCGCAAGCTGATCGAGCTGCGGCCGGACAGCGCCCATGCCTACAATGCGCTCGGCTACACGCTGGCGGACCGCAACCAGCGGCTGCCGGAGGCTTTGGAGCTGATCAAGAAGGCAATCGCGTTGATGCCGGATGATCCCCAGATCATCGACAGCCTCGGCTGGGTCCACTACCGGATGGGGGACATCCCGAGCGCCCTCAAGTACCTGCGCCAGGCCTATGACGCCAAGCCCGACGTCGAGGTCGCGGCGCACTTCGGCGAAGTGCTGTGGACCAGCGGCGCGCGCGATGAGGCGATGAAGGTCTGGCGCGAGGCCTCTGGTCGGGAACCGAAGAACGAAGTCCTGCGCGGCACCCTGGCGCGGCTCAACGTTTCGCTCTGAGATGCCTGCGCCCGCACGCCCGGCCGCGGGCCGGCGCGCCCGCGGATTGCCGGCGTTCCTGCTGGCCGTCGGCATCGCGCTGGCAGCCGGCTGCGCCACTACCCCGCCGCCGCCACCGCCGGCCACCGGCGATATCGCCCTGCCGCTCGAGCTCGCCGGACGCTTTTCCAGCACCTATACCGCCAGCCTGCCGGAGACGAAGCGCGAGTCGGCCAGCGGCCGCTTCGAGCTGTTCAAGGACGCCTCGCGGCTGACCGTCGACCTGATCTCGCCCTTCGGCCAGACCATCGCCCGCGCCGAGCAGCGGGTCGGGCGGCCGGCAACGCTCAAGACCTCGGACAATCGCGTCTTCACCGCGGCGACCCTCGACGCGGTCTTCGAGCAGGCCATCGGCATCCGGGTGCCCGCCGACAGGCTTCCGGACTGGCTTTCCAACCGCTTCGACCAGGTGCTGGAGCGCTCGCCCGACGGCCAGCGGGTGCGCGCCCGGGATGCGGGCTGGGAAATCGACCGCAGCGGCGGCCGCTGGGACCTGGTCTGGCACGAAGGCACCCAGCGGATCGAGGTGCGGCTGCTGCTCGATGCTCAGTGAGCTGCGCAACCTGCCGGCCCCGGCCAAGCTGAACCTCTTCCTGCACGTCACCGGCCGGCGCGCCGACGGCTACCACCTGCTCGAAACTGTCTTCCAGTTCGTCGACCTTGCCGACACGATCGACCTGCGGCTGCGCGCCGACGGACAGGTCCGCCGCCTGGGACCGCCGGACGACATCCCGGCGGACATCGACCTGACGCTCCGGGCAGCCCGCGCGCTGCAGGCTGCGACCGGCTGCGGCCTGGGGGTCGACATCGGCCTGCGCAAGCGCATCCCCATGGGCGCCGGACTGGGCGGCGGCAGCTCCGATGCAGCCACCGTCCTGCTGGGGCTGAACCGTCTCTGGGGGCTGGACCTGCCGCGCCGGGAACTGCTGCGGATCGCCGCGCCGCTGGGCGCCGATGTCCCGGTGTTCGTCTTCGGCCGCAATGCCTACGCCACCGGAATCGGCGACCAGCTGCAGGCGATCGACCTGCCGCAACGCTGGTTCGTGCTGGTCATGCCGCCGGTGTCGGTGGCAACCGAGGGAGTCTTCAAGGACCCCAAATTGACACGGGACACCAAACCGATCACAATTTTGGGCTTTTCCAAGCGGGCGCCGGCGCTTGGCGGCAGGAATGACCTGCAGCCGGTGGTGCTTGCGCGGCAGCATGCGGTGAAGACGGCATTGGCGGCGCTGGAAGCGGGATCCCCACCTTCGACCAGCGCGAGGATGACCGGATCGGGCGCTTGCGTGTTCGCCGCCATGCAAAGTTTGGAAGTGGCGCAGAAAACCGCCGAGCGGGTTTTGCGTCACAATGTCGGCACAGTCCATGTCGTTGCGGGACTGCCAGGACATCCACTGGGGAGTCGCCAAGTTGGTTAAGGCACCGGATTTTGATTCCGGCATTCGAAGGTTCGAATCCTTCCTCCCCAGCCACTCATTCAAGCTGTTCTACCTGGTGGATCACCGTGTTACGCCCCTCCTATCGCTCCAGCGTTGATCCAATGACCACGCTGAGGTCGGAAGGCCCGGTCATCTTCACCGGCAGTTCCAACCCCAGGCTCGCCGCGGACGTCGCCGCCCATCTCGGCTACCAGCTCGGCAAGGCGGTGGTCGGGAAGTTCTCCGATGGCGAAGTGATGGTGGAGATCCTGGAGAACGTCCGCGGCAAGGACGTCTTCGTGCTCCAGTCCACCTGCGCGCCCACCAACGACAACCTGATGGAGATCCTCATCATGGTGGACGCGCTCAGGCGCGCCTCTGCCGGCAGGATCACCGCTGCCCTGCCCTATTTCGGCTATGCCCGCCAGGATCGGCGAGTGCGGTCCTCGCGGGTCGCCATCAGCGCCAAGGTGGTCGCCAACATGCTGCAGGTGGCGGGCATCGACCGCCTGCTGACCATGGACCTGCATGCCGACCAGATCCAGGGCTTCTTCGACATCCCGGTCGACAACATCTACGCCGCGCCCATCCTGCTCTCGGACATCGCCCGGCAGAAGTTCGAAAACGTGATCGTCGTCTCCCCGGATGTCGGCGGTGTCGTCCGGGCACGGGCGCTGGCGAAGCGGCTGGAATCGGACCTCGCCATCATCGACAAGCGGCGCCAGAAGGCCAACGTGTCGGAAGTGATGAACATCATCGGCGAGGTGAAGGGGCGCAGCTGCCTGCTGATGGACGACATGGTGGACACGGCCGGCACGCTGTGTCGCGCGGCCGAGGCGCTGAAGAAGGAAGGCGCCGTCCATGTCGTCGCCTATTGCACCCATGCGGTCCTTTCGGGCGGCGCGGTGAAGCGGATCATGGAGTCGCAACTCGACGAGCTGATCGTCACCGATTCGATCCCGCTGACCGAGGAAGGCCAGGCCTGCGAGAAGATCCGCGTCCTTGGCTGCGGCCAGCTGATCGGCGAAACGATCCTGCGCATCAACCGGGCGGATTCGGTATCGCTCCTGTTCATGGAATAAGCGGCACAGGCCGGCAAGACGACGCGGGCGACAGCCGGCGGCGATGATTATTTCGTACCCCGCCGGCTTCGCCGGCGACGTGATTTTCGTACCCGCCGGCTCCGCCGGCGACAAAGTTTTCGTACCCGCCGGCTTCGCCGGCGGGCGTGCAACGCCTCCCAGCCTGGTCGCGGGCAGGAGGCCAACTGAGGGAACCGCGATGAAAGTAGTCGCAGAAGAAAGAAAGGCGATTGGGTCGGGTGCGAGCCGCCGACTCCGCCGTGCATCCAAGGTGCCGGGTATCGTCTACGGTGGCGATGGCCAGCCAATGCAGATCGCGCTCGATCACAACCCGCTCTACCACTCCCTGCGGGTGGAAGCCTTCCATTCGTCGATCCTCGACATGGAGCTTGGCGGCAAGACCCAGAAGGTCCTGCTGCGCGACGTGCAGTGGCATCCCTACAAGCCGCAAGTCCTGCATGTGGACTTCCAACGCGTCGCCGCCAACCAGAAGATCACGATCAAGGTGCCCTTCCACTTCATGAACCAGGAGATCTCGCCTGCGGTGAAGGAGAGCAAGGCGGTGGTCAACCACGTGTTGTCCGAGATCGAGGTGTCCTGCCTGCCGGCCGACCTGCCGGAGTACCTCGAAGTCGACCTCAGCGGTATCACGCTCGAGCACTCGATGCACCTGAGCGCGGTCAAGCTTCCCTCGGGCGTCACGCCGATCGTGCCGGCGGGATCCGATCCGGTGATCGCCACGGCGGTCCTGGTCGCGGGATCGGCTGCCGACAACAAGGAAGACGAGGAGAAGGCGGCTGCTGCTGCGGCAGCCGCTCCGGGCGCCGCCAAGGCACCCGCGGCTGCCAAGGCACCTGCCGCCGCCCCTGCGGCGAAGAAGTAAGGCGGGACTGGCAAGCGC
>JAEZQX010000190.1 GCA_023441105.1 Pseudomonadota bacterium
CCGCTGCGGCCAGCGGACCGAGCAGCGGCACCAGCAGCAGCGCCAGCACCAGGGAGCGAGGCCGCCACCGCAGGCGCGGCCGCCGCCGGCCAGGCAACGATCGAAGCAGAAGGTCCATCATGGGCGATGCGAAGTGGGTCGGCGCGATCGTTGCCGCGGCTGCCGGCAGGTTCAGATGCTTTGCTTGGCCTCGTTGCCGGCGATGAACGGCGACCAGGGCTGCGCGCGGATCGGGCCGCGGGTCTTGTGCACCACCGTGAACTGCCCATCCGCCTTGACCTCGGCGATCATCACCGGCTTGTGCAGGTGATGGTTGGTCTTGTCCATGGTCAGCTCGAAGCCGCAGGGCGCGTTGAACGCCTGGCCCGCCATCGCTTCGATGACCGGATCCACCGCCGTCGTCTTCGCCTTCTCCACCGCCTGCTTCCACATGTGGATGCCGACGTAGGTCGCCTCCATCGGATCGTTGGTGACCACGGTGGCGGCATTGGGCACGTTGTTCTTCGCGGCCCAGTCCTTGTACAACTTGATGAAGGACTCGTTGGCCGGGTTCTTCACCGACATGAAGTAGTTCCAGGCGGCCAGGTGCCCGACCAGCGGCTTGGTGTCGATGCCGCGCAGCTCCTCCTCACCCACCGAGAACGCCACCACCGGGATGTCGGTGGCCTTGATGCCCTGGTTGCCGAGCTCCTTGTAGAACGGCACGTTGGAGTCGCCGTTGATGGTGGAGATCACCGCCGTCTTGCCGCCGGCGGCGAACTTCTTGATGTTGCCGACGATGGTCTGGTAATCCGAATGCCCGAACGGCGTGTAGGCCTCGTCGATGTCCTTGTCGGCCACGCCCTTCGACTTGAGGAAGGCGCGCAGGATCTTGTTGGTGGTGCGCGGATAGACATAGTCGGTGCCGAGCAGCACGAAGCGCTTGGCGCCGCCGCCGTCCTTCGACATCAGGTATTCGGTTGCCGGAATCGCCTGCTGGTTCGGGGCAGCGCCGGTATAGAAGACGTTCTTCGACAACTCCTCGCCTTCGTACTGCACCGGGTAGAACAGCAGCGAATCGAGCTCCTCGAACACCGGCAGCACCGACTTTCGGGACACCGACGTCCAGCAGCCGAAGGTGCACGCCACCTTGTCCTGGGTGATCAGCTGGCGCGCCTTCTCGGCGAACAGCGGCCAGTTCGATGCCGGGTCGACCACCACCGCTTCGAGCTTGCGGCCCATCACGCCGCCCTTGGCGTTGATTTCCTCGAAGGTCATCAGGGCGGTGTTCTTGAGGGCCGTCTCGGAGATCGCCATCGTGCCCGACAGCGAATGAAGGACGCCGACCTTGATCGGCGACTTGTCCTGCGCGAACAGGATGTTCGACGCGGTGAGGCCCGGGAATGCCACGGCCGAGCCGGCTGCGAACTTGAGAACGGAACGACGCGATGTCATGGAACTGCACTCCTCTCTCTGATGGTGACATCAGGTCGTGAATGCAACTCGCGTGCCACCGGCATCGGCACCAGAGGAGGCCAGCGGGCTCGCACCAGCGCAGCGCCTGCCGGCGGCAACGGCCTGGCAATTCGGCCGGCCGGCGCACCGGCCTGGTGCCGACCGGCTGGTCCCTGGCCTCAGCCAGCGATCGGATGGTGCACGGTCACCAGCTTGGTTCCGTCCGGGAAGGTCGCTTCGACCTGGATCTCCGGGATCATCTCGGCGATGCCTTCCATGACGTCGGCGCGGGTGAGCAGCGTCGTGCCGTAGTGCATCAGGTCGGCCACCGTGCGGCCATCGCGAGCGCCTTCCAGCACTGCTGCAGTGATGTAGGCGATCGCCTCCGGATAGTTGAGCTTGAGTCCGCGCGCCTTGCGCCGCTCCGCCAGCAATCCGGCAGTGAAGATCAGCAGCTTGTCCTTTTCTCTCGGCGACAGGTCCATGGGTGGGGCTTCTCCGCGGCAATGGGGCCGACGGGCAGGGCCCGCCGATGAAGCGCCATTGTCGCGGGAATGAACGCGGTCCGCATGCGTCGACTGCGCTTGCGCCCACGAATCGGGTCGCGCACCCTCAGGTTCGCCAGATCCGCGGGATGCTGCCCGGCTCACCTTCGAGCGCCAGCCGGGCCGCAAGCCAGAGCGCCTGGCACACTGCCATCAGCTGCTCGCTGTCGTCGGCGAGGATCTTGGCCAGCAGCAGGCCGTCGGCTGCGAGGGTGGCGCCGCCGCGAAGGCCGGGAGGGCCGATCGCACCGCCTTCACCGGCCGGTCTGCCCGCGCCGCTCGAACCAGCCTCTGCCGCGCAGCCGTCCAGTTGCGCCCGCCAGCGATCGCGCAGGTCGCGCAGCCGATCGGCCGCCAGCGCCGGCGCGCAGCACCAGACGCTGGCAGCCATGCGCCGGCCTGCCCAGCCGAGCGGCGAAGCGAAGATGCGGTCGCCGGCCTCCACGTGCAGCCGCTCCCGCCACAGCAGGCGCTCGCCCACCGAGATCGAAAGCGTCTGGTCGACATGGCCGCCGGCGAAGTGCTCGCCCATCGCTGCCCGACCGCGCACCAGCACCTCCCAGCCCGTGCAGCAGGCGGCGGCGTCCATGTCGATGGCGAGTGCCTGGCGGGCTTGCGCCTGGTCGAAGAGGATCGCCGGCTGCGGCAGCCATTCCAGGCAGGCACCCGCGGCCAGCGCGATGCGGGTGCTGGCGGTCGCCGGTGCATCGGCGCGATACCACTTCTGCTGTCCCGGCGTGGTGGCGAGCACGCGGGCGTTGGCGCCCAGGTCGAGCGCGACCGCCAGCGAATCCCCGCCGACAAGCCCGCCGGGCGGATGGACGATGACCGCCTCCAGGCGTCGGCCGTCGCCGCTGGCGAGCGCCTTCAGGAGCCGCAGCGGCCCCGAGTGACGGTTGTGGGCAAGCCGCGTGACACCGGCGGCGGTCGCCGCGAAGCGCAGATCGAGCCGCGCCGGCCAGCCGCTCCTGTTGCCCGGCGCGTCCGGGGCCGGC
>JAEZQX010000179.1 GCA_023441105.1 Pseudomonadota bacterium
CCGCACCCGTGCCGGAGCCCGCTCCGCCCCCCACCCCGCCGCTGCCGTCGACCCCGTCTCCGATTCCGGCACCGATCGTCACCCGGGGTACGCCCGGTCCGGCCGCCGCTCAGGTCGGCGCCTGGTCGCCACTGGTTCAATGGCCGATCATGGCCATCCATGCATCGGTGCTGCCGGACGGCCGGGTGATGACCTATGGCACGGACAAGAACGGCAAGCAGACCGGCAAGTTCTTCTACGACGTCTGGGATCCCTTCGCGGGCACCAGTGCGGCCTCCCACCTGACGCTGCCCAATGCGACCGGCACCGACATTTTTTGCAGCGCCCAGCTGGTGCTGCCGCAGTCGGGCGACCTGCTGATCAACGGCGGCGACATCTTCGACACCACGCGAAACGCGACGCTCAACCAACCGACCGCGGATGTCACGCTGTTCAGGCTCTCGGACAGTAGCCTCGTGCCGGCCGGGCAGATGAACCGGCCGCGCTGGTACGGCACGGCCACGACCCTGCCCTCGGGCGAGATTTACCTGCAAGGCGGCTCCGGCGGTAACGATCGCGCCGAAGTGCGCGATGCCGATGGCAACTTTCGCCTGCTCACCGGCTTCTCGACGAACACGCTGGGCTCGTCCTACCCTCGCAACTTCGTCGGCCCGGACGGTAAGATCTTCGGATTGGCATACAGGAAGATGTACCGCATCGATCCCTATGCCAACGGCGGCAAGGGCTCGCGCACTGATCTGGGCGAGATGACCGCGTACGGCGCGGACTGGACGTCAGCCGCCGTCATGTACGAACCCGGCAAGATCCTGCAGGTCGGCGGTTTGGACAACAAGGCGGCGATCGTCGATATCGGCGGCAGCACGCCGATCGTTACCAGCGCCGGCACCATGTCGCAGATTCGCTCCTGGCCGAACGCGACCGTATTGGCGGATGGCAAGGTTGCAGTCACCGGCGGGTCGGCCCAGGACAACCTCGCCACCCAGGTTGCCTATCACATCGAGATCTTCGACCCCGTCACCAAGGCGTGGACGAGCGGCCCTTCGGCCCAGCGCATGCGTCTCTACCACTCGACGTCCGTCCTGCTCGCCGACGGCACGCTGCTGACGGCGGGTGGCGGTGCGCCCGGCCCGCAGACGAACCTGAACGCCGAGATCTACTATCCGCCATATCTTTTCAATGCGGACGGCTCACCGGCGGCTCGTCCAACCCTCACCGGCTCAACGACCGTCGTCGATCCGGCCGGGAGCATTCGGGTAGCCTCACCGGATGCCGCGTCCATCACGCGGTTCACCATGGTCGCTACCGGATCAACCACTCACTCTTTCGACATGAACCAGCGCTTCGTCGAGCTGAGCTTCTATCGCGACGGATCGAACCAGCTGGTCGTCAATCTTCCCGCGAATGCTTTCGAAACCCCGCCTGGCTTCTACATGGTGTTCGCGTTCAATGCGGCAGGCACGCCGTCGGTGGCACGGATGGTGAGGGTCAATCCCCTCTAAAGGTACAACGCCCTCGGACAGGGCTCGAGGGCTGCCACATACCCGTGGTATCGGGGTAGACTGCCCCGATGCACGACCTCCTCTTCCGCCAAGCCCAGGTCTTCGACGGCACCGGCAGCGAACCTGCCACCCTGGACGTCGCCGTCACGGCCGGCCGCATCTCCGCCATCGGTCCCAACCTGGGCAGCGACGCCCGCGAAGTCATCCCCGCCGACGGCTTGGCGCTCATGCCGGGCATCATCGACAGCCACACGCACTTCGACGCCCAGATCACCTGGGATCCGGCAGTCCGGCCTTCGCCGGCTCTGGGGGTGACCACCGCCGTCATCGGCAACTGCGGCTTCACCATCGCCCCCTGCCGGCCGCAGGATCGCGACATCACCATGCGCAACCTGACGCAGGTCGAGGGCATGTCCCTGGACGTCCTGCGGCACGGCATCGCCTGGGAGTTCGAGACCTTCCCGGAGTACCTGGCGCAGTTGCGGGGGACAGGCAGCACGGTCAACATCGCCGCCTACATCGGCCACAGCAGCGTCCGCACTTACGTGATGGGTGCGGATGCGTCGCAGCGCGCGGCCACCAATACCGAGATCGCGCAGATGCAGCAGATCGTGCGGGACGCGATGCGGGCCGGTGCGGTGGGCTTCGCCAGCAGCACCTCGCCGGCGCACAACGGCGAGGGTGGGCGCCCGATGCCGTCGCGTCTTGCCGACGAGCGCGAGATGCAGGCGCTGGTCACCGCGATGGGCGAAGGCGGACGCGGCGTCTACATGCTGACCAAGGGCGCCGAGACGCCGATGCCCTTCCTCGAGTCGCTGGCGGCAAATAGCGGCAGGCCGGTGATGGTGGCGGCGCTGCTGCACAACTCGACCAATCCGCAGGCGGTCTTCGACGACCTCGATGCGATCAGTGACGCGAACACGCGTGGTCATCGTCTGATCGGCCAGGTGTCGTGCTGCCCGCTGACGATGGACTTCACGATGCAGTCGCCCTACCCGGCCGAAGGCCTGGCGAGTTGGCAGCCGGCGTTGGGACGGCAAGGCGACGCATTGAAGGCGAAGCTCGGCAGCAAGGAGTTTCGCGACGGCGTCCGTGCCGAGCTGGCGACGCCGAGCAAGTTCCGGCTCTTCAACGGTGAATGGGCCAAGGTCCAGGTAGTCGAGACGGCAACCGCGGCGAACACACACTACGAGCAGCGTTCGATCGACGAAATCGCCCGCAGCGAAGGCCGCGACCCGCTGGACGTGATGCTGGACCTGGCATTGGCGGAGAACCTGCAAACAGTCTTTACCGCGCAGCTGCTCAACTCCGATGAAGCGGCCGTCGACCGGATGCTCAACCACCCGCACAGCCTGGTCAGCCTGAGCGATGCCGGCGCCCACCTGACCTTCTTCAACGACGCGGGCTTCGGCCTGCACCTGCTGGGCCACTGGTCGCGCGACCGTGACGCGATGCCGATGAGCGAAGCCGTTCGCCGCCTGACCAGCCAGCCGGCCGGGATCTTCGGCATGCGCGATCGCGGCCTGATCCGCGAAGGCTTGGCGGCCGACCTGCTGCTGTTCGATCCTCGCACCGTGGGCCGCGGGCCCAAGCGTCGCGTGTTCGACCTGCCCGGCGGAGCGCCGCGGTTGACCACCGATGCGGTCGGCGTGCATGGCGTGTGGGTCAACGGGCAGCGGGTGGCCGATGCCAAAGGGCTGCTGGAACCGGCGCCTCGCGCGGGCGTGCTTTTGGCGGATGCTTGACCGTCGCCGGGCTTCGACCTGCGACCGCCGCAGCTAGCTTGCCCGAGTGCCTTGGTGGCGAGGCCCCCGGCGCGCGCACCACAGAAGCCCCAGCAAGGCCACGAACATCACCGCCGACGCATGGAAGATGTCCGTCGCCGCAAGCGTATGCGCCTGCTCCTCGACAAGCCGCTCGAGCAACGCCAACTGCTGCTCCGGCCCCAACCCGGCGGCCGCCAGGCTCGCGCGGGCATCGCGCAGCGGCACGGCCCCCTCGTGGAGCGACTCGATGAGCCGGCTGCGATGCAGCGATGCGCGCCAGTCCCAGGCGGTGGTGATCAGCGACGCGCCGAATGCCCCGGCGGTATAGCGCAGGAAGTTGCTCAAGCCTGACGCGGCTGCGATCCGTTCGGGCGGCACCTGCGACAGGATGATCGCCAGCAGCGGCACGAAGAACATGGCGTTGCCGGCGCCCTGGATGAAGCCCGGCACCATCATCGTCTGCAGATCGGTCTCGGTGGAGAAGTACGAGCGCATCCAAAGCGTCGCGGCGAATACCAGGAACGAGCCGGTCACCATGATGCGCGGGTCGTGCCGGCCGACGAACCTGCCGACGAAGGGGGCCGCCAGGACGCCCAGCAGGCCCACCGGTGCCAGCACCATGCCGGCAAGTGTCGCCGTGTAGCCCATGTGCTGCTGCAGCCAGAGCGGCAACAACACCAGGTTGCCGAGGAAGATGGCATAGGCCAGCGCCATGACCGACGCGCCGATCCAGAAGTTGCGCAGGCGGAACAGGCCGAGGTCGACGATGGGATTGTCGTCGGTGGACTCCCACACCAGGAACAACGCGAGGAATACGAGCGCGGCGAGGCCCAGCCAGACGATGGCGCTTGATTCGAACCAGTCCCAGTCCTTGCCGAGGTCCAGCATCAACTGCAGCGCCCCGACCCAGATGATCAGCATGCCGAGGCCGACGGTGTCGATCCGTCCCTTGCTGGTGGCGGTCTCGAGGGGCCGGAACACCTGCGCGACGACGATCCCGCACACGAGCCCGACCGGCACGTTGACATGGAACACCCAGCGCCACGACAGGTTGTCGGTCAGCCAGCCGCCGAGAAGAGGACCGATGATCGGTGCGGTGAGCGTCGTCACCGCCAGCGTGGTGAGCGCCTGGCCGAGCCGCTCCGGCGGATGACTGCGCAGCAGCAAGGCCTGGCAGAGCGGGATCATCGGTCCCGCGACAGCTCCTTGCAGCACCCGGAACAGCACCAGCAGTTCCATGGACGGGGCCAGGCCGCACAACAGCGAGGCGAGGGTGAACAGCAGGACGCTGGTCACGAACAGTCGGACGGTGCCGAACCTTCGCACCAGCCAGCCGGTGAGCGGCAGCGAGATCGCCGTCGCCACGCCGAAGCTGGTGATGATCCAGGTCCCCTGGTTGGGGCTGACCCCGAGGTCACCGGCAATCGCCGGGATCGAGACATTGGCGATCGAGATGTCGAGCACCGCCATGAAGGTGGCCAGGGACAAGGCGAAGGTTCCGACCGTTCGCGACGCTGGTGTCAATCCAAGCGGCGGTGCCCTTCGCCCGGCGGTCGCAACGGTCGCAGTCATCGCCGCACGGGCAGGCGTCCCGCGGCGGCCTCGAGCGCTCCGATCGAACCCTTGGATCCGGTGGCGGCCTTGACGGGTCCGATCGATCCCTGGGATCCGCCGGCTGCCTTGGCCTCTCCGACCAGGCCTTGGGCCTGCAGGTGCAGGCCGATCACGCGACGAACCGCCTCGTCGGCGCCCTTGTCCAGCGCCTCGAACACACTGGTGCTGAGCGGCGGCGCTTCGGGCGGCAGGTCGCCGATCATGGGGCCGTGGCGGTCTTGCGTGTCGACCGCGACCTTCATCGACAACCCGATGCGCAGCGGATGCCGCTCGAGCTGCTGCGGGTCAAGGGCGATCCGCACCGGGATCCGCTGCACGATCTTGATCCAGTTGCCGCTGGCGTTCTGCGCCGGCAGCAGCGAAAAGGCCGCGCCGGTGCCGGCACCGAGCCCCACGACCCGCCCTTCGAAACGGACCGATGCGCCGTAGAGATCGGACGTCAGGCTGACCGGCTGCCCGATGCGGATGTCGCGCAACTGGCCTTCCTTGAAGTTCGCCTCCACCCACACCTGGTCGAGCGCCACGATGGCCATCAGGTTCGCGCCGGCCGCCACGCGCTGCCCGAGCTGCACCTGGCGCCGGGCCAACTGCCCGGCCAGCGGCGCGCGGATCTCGGCGCGATTGACGGCAAGCCACGCCTCCCGCATCTCGACGGCGGCCTCTTCGATGGCCGGGTGCCGCTCGATCGGCAGGCCCTCGGTCAGCGCGAGGTGCGCGATGAGCTCTTCCCGGGCCGCCACGACACCGGCTTCGGCGGCAGCGAGTTCGCTGCGAGCCGCGTCATGGTCCGCACGCGCATTCTGCAGCTCTTCGCGCGAGACCGCCCCGCCAGCCTGCAGCGCCTCGCGCCGTTTCAATCCTTCCGTCGTGCGGGCAAGCTCGCCCCGGGCCCGCTCGACATTGCTCTGGCGAATGGCGACCGTCGCGCGCAGCGTCTCCGCCTTGAGGTACAGCGCCCGGGTCTCGCGCACGACACGCGCCAGGCGGACCTGCTTGTGGTTCAGCGTGTTCCTGGCATCGGTGGCATCCAGGGTGACGAGGACCTGGCCGGCCTCGACCCGCGCCGTTTCCTCCGCATGGATCGCCAGGACGGTGCCGGCGACCTGCGGCGTCACGACCACGATGTTGCCCTGCACGTAGGCGTTGTCGGTGGCGATGGAGTCGCGCACCAGCAGCGCCTCCCACATCCAGAACCCGGCGGCGCCAACCACAACCACCACGGCGATGGACAGGATTCCCCGCCACCGCGCACGCTTCCGCCCTGCTTCAACGGCTGCGGTGCGCGGCTCCGGGCTCACGGATTCAGGCGGGAATTAGGCGGAACTCAAGCGGATCCCGAGTGGGTCTCAAGCGGGCTTCAGACCGGCTTGCTCGACCAGCGGCTGCCACAACTTGACGTCGCGCTGGATGCGATCGGCGAAGGCCTGCTTGACCTCGCCATCCTGCGTGATCACCCCGGCATTGTTGAGGCGCGTGCGGAAGGACTGGTCCTTCAGCATCGTGCTGATCTCGTCGGCCAAGCGGTCGATGATGGCGCTCGGCAACCCTGCAGGAGCGACGACCCCGTTCCAGGTCTCGATCTGGTGGCCCGGGAACGTCGCCGCGATCGCCGGCACATCCGGCAGCTGGGGGATGCGCTCCAGGCTGGACACCCCGAGGAAGCGGATCCGGCCGCCTTCGGCATGCGGCATGATCTCCGAGATGTTTGCCGAGTAGAGATCGGTCTGGCCGCCGATCATGTCCATCAGGGCCGGACCGCCACCCTTGTAGCCGACCAGGGTGGCTTCGATGCCGGCGCGATGCAGGAAGACGAAGGCCGACATGTGCGACAGCGATCCCTCGCCGGCGTGGCCGACGGTCAACTTGCCCGGATTCTCCCGTCCGTACTGGACCAGGTCGGCGAGCGTCTTGAAGCGCGAGCCGCTGCCGACCGTCAGCACCAGGGGGTTGCCGCCGACATTGGCAATGGGCACGAAATCCTTGAAGGGATCGTAGCGGATCTTGTAGAGGAACCGGGCCAGCGAAATTTGCGTGATGGTGGCGAAAAACAAGGTATTGCCGTCGGGCGCGGCACGGCTGGCGAATTCCGCTGCGATGGTGCCGCCGGCACCGGCGCGGTTCTCGGCGACAACCGGCGTACCAAGGGATTTGCTGAGCCATTCCGCGGTAGCGCGTCCCATGAAATCCGTGTTGCCGCCGGGTGGATAGGGGATCACGAGGCTGATGGGCCGGGAAGGCCAGGCCTGGGCATGCGCCGCCTGGGGCAGCAGGCCTCCGGCCGCGGCGGCGGCAAGCAGTTGATTGAACTGACGGCGTTTCATCGGGGCTCCATTGCGCGGGAAAGGGTTGGGGAAGAGGAGATATCGGGAGGGGACAACTGACCGGACCTTGGCTGCGCCCGCGCTCGCGCAACGGTGACTTCCCGCAGCAGGCGCCCGTATCCTTCGATCGGGGTGTCGATCCCGATCGCCCGCAGGCACGCCCAGAAGCAGGCGGTGTTGCTGGTGACCACGGGCTTGCCGAGATCGGCCTCGATCTTCTCGATGACGTCGAGCGTGGCGAGGTTCGCGCAGCTGATGAAGATCGCTTCGGCATCGCTGCTGTCGAGCGCGATGGCCATCCGGTACACCGTCTCCGGCGGCACATGGCCGATGCAGCGGCGCTCCTGCTGGTCGTTGCCCAGCTCCAGGCCGAGGTAGCGCGTGACTTCGATACCGTGCTCTTCCAGGAACGCGACCTCGCGGCGGTTCACGAAATCGAGGTATGGCGTGCCCATCGCAACCCGGCGCACGCCAAGCGCCTGCAGGGCCGCCACCACCGCACCGGCGGTGACCAGCGCCGGCGTGCCGGTCTGCTCGGACATCGAGGCGACCAGCTGCGGCAGAGGCACGATGACCGAGCCGGCGGTGCAGCCGTAGGCCACGACGTCCACCTCGGCGGTCGCGAGCTCCTTGGCGGCGCGGCTCAACTCGGCAGCCATCCGGTGGTACGAGGCCTCATCCATCTCGCCCATCAGCAGGACGCGCGCCGTGTGGATCGTCACGCCGGGCGGCGCGAGCCGGTAGAACTCCGGCTCGTTGATGTTGTTGCTGGAGGGCGTGATGAGACCGATCTTGCCGCGCCAGCCATACGGCCGGCTGAGCTGGAGGGCGGTCATGTCGGCGCGCCCGCCGACATCGATGCGACCGACGCTGGCCTGGGTCATGCGGCCTTGGCAACTCGCGCCGTCGCACTGGCCTTGGCCTGCTTGCCGTAGCCCTTCTCGCCGATGACCTTGCCGTCCTGGTAGACGGTGCGGCCGCGCACGATGGTGCGCACCGGCTTGCCCTTGACCTTGCGGCCGGCATACGGGCTCCAACCCACCAGGCTCAGCACGTCCTCGTCGCGGATCTCGTACTCCTTCTCGAGATCGACGAGCACCAGGTCGGCATCGAAGCCGGGACGGATCTCGCCCTTCTTGTCCAGCTTGAAGAGCCGTGCCGGCGCCGTCGAACAGGCTTCCACGACGCGTTCGAGCGGCACCTTGCCTTCCAGCGCGGCGGTCAGGAACATGCTCAGATAGAACTGCGTCGACGGCGTGCCGGTGTGCGCTTTCCAGCCATCGGTCCAGCCGATCTCCTTCTCTTCCTTCGTATGCGGCGCGTGATCGGTGGCGATGATGTCGATCGTGCCGTCGTTGACACCCTGCCAGAGGCCGGGGACATTCTTCTCGGGAACCCAGTAGGACAGCGCGTAGGAGCCGAGGCGCTGGATCGCCGACCAATCGCAGCCGAGGAACAGGGCCCACGGGTTCAGCTCGCAGGTGACCTTCTGGCCGGCGGCCTTCGCTTCACGGATCAGCTGCACGCTGCCTGCGGTCTGCGTATGCAGGATGTGCAGGTGGCAGCCGGCTGCCCGCTGCAACCGCAGCAGCGTGGCGATCGCCGTCTCCCAGATGACGCCGTCGTGCGCCGCATAGGCCTTGGCGTAGGCCAGCGCGTCGCGTTCGCCGCGTGCCCAGAACTTCTGCTCGATCACGTCCATCAGCGCCTGGTCATGGGGATGGACCATCAGCGGGACGTTGAGCTCGGCGCAGCGCTGCATGATCTCCAGCAGCTTGCCGTGGTCATGCATGCCGATGCCCGGCATGTGCGGGTAGTCCCGACCGGTGTCCACCACCATGAAGATCTTGAAGGCCGCGATGCCGGTGGCGGCCATCCCCGGCATTTCGTCCGCGATCGTCGGAGCCGGATTGAAATTCCAGTCGACGATCGAGTCGCTGCGATAGATGGCGTACTGCTTCTCGAGCAGGTCGAGGGAGTTCGGCGGGGGTGTCACATTGGGCATGCCGACGCTGGTGGTCACGCCGCCTGCCGCGCACTGCATGGTCGCGGTGTAGATCGTGTCCTTGTACTCGAAACCCTTGCCCGATCCCTGGCGGTGGTGCGAGTGCATGTCGATGATGCCGGGCAGCACTGCCAGACCGGACGCATCCACGATCTCCTTGGCCTCGGGCTCCGAGCCCGGCTCGAAGACGCCGGCAATCTGTCCGTTGCGAATGGCAATCGAACCCGGGAAGCGGCCGTCCGCCGTGATGATGAGTCCGTTCTTGATCAGCGTATCCACCAGAGATCTCTCCTTGAGCGATGGGTATTGACTTTCAGGGCCAGGGGCGTTGGATGCAGCCTAGGCGTGCTCGCCCGCATGCACCGGCGCGCGGGCGCGCAAGGTGTCGAGCACTTCGAGCACGAACTCGCGCGACAGGCCGCGGGTGATGAAGACGATCCGGGATCGGCGGTCGCCGTCGGGCCAGTCCGCCAGCTCCGTCGGCGGGTGGAACAGGCGTTGCACGGCCTGCAGCACGATCGGCCGCGAACGGCCGGCGATGTCGAGGATGCCCTTGACCCTCAGGAGTTGCTCCCCATGGGCCATGACCAGCGCATCCAGCCACGCCGAGACATGCTCCCATTGCAGCGGCTCGTCGAAGGACAGGCAGAAGCTGCCGATGTCGGCCGAATGACGATTGACGTCGTGCCGATGGGCATGGCGGGAGTCATGCCCCCCGTGGCCATCGGCTTCGGCATGCTCGTGGGCGTGGTCGGCGTGACCATCGCCGTCACGGTACGAGGGGTGATCGTGGGCGTGCTGATCGGGGGCGTGGTGATCGCCGCCGTGGTGGGTGTGTTGGCCTTCGCGGACCGCCCCCTCATAGCGATCCGCCTTCAACCACTCCTTGACCGCGTCCGGACGAGCGGCCGGATCATAGATGTCCACGCCATCGAGCAAAGACGCCGGCGGGTGGGCGCCATCGGCCGAGCGCGTGATCCCTGCCCCGGGGTTGAGCTGCTGTAGCCGCTCGACCAGCGCAGCCGTGTCCGCTTCCGGCAGGTCCGTCTTGCTGACGATCAACTCATCGGCCACCACCACCTGCCGTACCGCCTCGTCGTGCGCCTCGAGGGTTGCGGCGCCGTTGACCGAGTCGACCACGGTGATCACCCGCCCAAGCCGGAAGGCACGCGCCACCGGAAAGGTGATCAAGGCCTGGATGACCGGCACCGGGTCTGCAAGGCCGGTCGTCTCGATCAGCACCCGCGAGAAGTTGGGCACTTCGCCGGCACTGCGCTTGGCGCGCAGGTCCCGCAGCGTCTCGACCAGGTCGCCGCGCACCGTGCAACACAGGCAACCGGTGCTGAGCTCGATGGTGTTGTCGTTGCTGCTGGCGATCAGCGCATGATCGATTCCGATCTCGCCGAACTCGTTGACAATGACGGCGGCGTCCGCCAGCGCCGGGTCGCGCAGCCAGGCATTGAGGAGCGTGGTCTTGCCGCTGCCCAGAAACCCCGTGAGCAGGCTGACGGGGGTGCGAAGGTCGGGACCGGGAGGTTGATTCATGCGCTGCAACTTCAACAAGTAGCGGTGATAATTCCACCGAGTTCGCAATATTTGCGAAAACTGGTAATTTACACGCTATGCCAAATGATGCAAGCCCCCATTCGTCGACTTCGACGATCCGGGCCAGGAACCGTGTCCTCCACATCCTCCAGCTGTTCGAGGAAAGGACCGTCCTCTCGGTTGACGAGATCGCACAGGAAGTGGGCACGTCCACCAGTTCCGCCTACCGGGATGTGCAGGAACTATGCCAGGCGGGCTTTCTGGCGCCGGTGATCGGGGCCGGCTATGTGCTGGGACCGGCGTTCGTGCAATTCGATCGGTTGGTGCGGCAGAGCGATCCGTTGATCCGCGTGGCGGCGCCACGGATGCGCAGCCTGCTGGACGAGACCACCCAGCGCGCGGTGACGGTACTCAGTCGGCGGTATCGCGACCGCGTCATGTGCGTCCACCAGGAGGTCGGCCATGCGCCGCATCCGCTGACGGTGTACGAGCGCGGGGTCGCCATGCCGATGTTCAGCGGCGCTACCTCCAAGGTGATCCTGGCGCACCAGCCGGACCGGACGCTGCAAAGCATCTATCTCGAGAACGAGGAAACCATTCGGCGCACGCTGAACTGCGAGAGCTGGAAGGGATTTCGCGACCTGCTCGAGGAGATCAGGAAAGCCGGTGTCGCCGTGACCCGTTCCGAGATGGCCGAGGGGCGCGTCGGCATCGCCGCGCCCGTCTTCGCGAGCAAGCAGGTCATCGCCGGGCTGAGCCTGGTTCTACATGAGCGCGACTACGAGAGCGATGACTTCCGGGATGCGGTGATTGCGGCTGCACGGGAGATCACCGCGAGTCTGTCGCACGAGGATACCTGGATCGTGCGCGGCTCCTGAGGGCGGCAGCGGGAGTCGGGCCCCGTGGCATGGCGGGCCAGCTTACGCCTGATCCAAGCTGCATTGCCCAGGGTGACTCGACGCCTTACAATATCGCTCTCTGTAAGGAATCGCGGGACTGGAGGTCATGTCTGAATCCACGATCACCAGCAAAGGACAGGTCACTATTCCCGCCGACATCCGGAAGGCCCTCGACTTGGCCGCGGGGGAGAAGGTTGTCTTCACTCAACTGGAAGACGGCACCACCGTGATGCGGGTGAAGCGACGGTCGATCCAGGAGCTCAAGGGGCTACTCAAGAAGGTGAAGACAGGTCGCAAGGTGGGCATCGATGAGATGAACATCGGACGCGGCTGATGGCAGGCCTGGACACCAATGTGCTGGTCCGATGGCTTGTGGAAGATGACGCAGAACAGGCCGCACGCGCACAGCAGCTATTCCAGGTCGTGCAGACGAATCAGGCAACGCTTTACATTCCATGCACTGTCGTCCTGGAACTCGAATGGGTCCTGCGATCTCGATATCGCTTTGACAAAGCGACGATCCTGCGGACTTTCACCGCCCTTCTTGAGACGCATGAACTCGAGTTCCAGTTCGAAGCGGGCCTGGAGGTGGCACTTCATCTATACCGCCAGGGCGTTGCCGATTTCGCGGACTGCCTGCATGCCGGCCTCTGCAGCGCAGCCGGCAAGTCTCCGTTGCTGACATTCGATGAGAAGGCGGCCAAGCTCGAGGATGTTGAGCTACTCGGCTGATCATCCGCGAAAGCCTGCGAGAGCTTCAGGAAGCCCCCAGGATCTCCGGTAATCCTGGGGCGATTCTCTTTCCCTACTTCCTCTCCCCGAACCCCGGCACCGGATAAATCGCCTTGCCGGTCGCGATCTGCGGCGGATAAACCACCTCCAGCCCATTCGGCAAGGTCTGCACCACCGCGAACTCGTTCTTGAACTGCTTCCCGGTCTCGTCGATCTGGTACTCCCCCGTCAGCGTGATGATCTTGCCGCTCAGCTTGACCGCCGCCTCCTTCAGCTTGGCGGCTTCGAGCGAGCCCGCCGTCTTGATGATCTCCTCGGTGATCACGCCCGCGCCGTAGGCCAGCGCCGTCTGGAAGTCGGCGTCGAACTTGGCGTTCGGGAACTGCTTCTTGTAGCGCTCGAGCATGCCGGCGCGGTCGAGGCCGTGGCTGACCTTCCAGTTGATCTTCTCGTGCAGCAGCGTCTCGCTGAACACATAG
Source organism: Pseudomonadota bacterium (assembly GCA_023441105.1). The sequence goes on from JAEZQX010000179.1 coordinate 12,861, forward strand.
TGACCATCCTTGCCGGCCTGCTGCAGGAACTGCGGCTGCGACGCGTAGAACAGCAGCACGGCCTTGAAGTCGGCGTTCGTCTCCCGGATCTGGCGGGCGATGGTCATCTGGTCGCCCTCGTAAGCTGTCGGATAGAACGCCTCGGCGCCGCTGGCCTTGGCCTTCTGGATCAGGATGTTGAAGTCCTTGGTCCCCTTGGCGAACTTCTCGTCCATGGTGACCTGCATGCCGAGTTCCTTGGCAAGGTCGATCGCCCCCTGCGTCAGCGCGGCGGGGAACGGCTCGTCGAGGTAAGCGAAGGCGATCTTCTTGACGCCCATGGCATGCAGCGCCCGCACCCCGGGCTGGCCGAGCAGCGAGCCGGCGATCTGCGTCGCCGAGATCACGTACTTGTAGCCCTGCTTGTAGATGGAATCCGCCGACGCCGACCACATCACCATGAACTTGTCGTTGGTCTCGGTGGTGTTGGCGGCGGCCGCGGTCAGCGTCGAGCCGAACGGCGCGAACAAGAGGTCGACCTTCTCGTCCTTGATCAACGTCTCATAGACCCTGGGCACCAGCTGCTTGTCGCTGCGATCGTCCAGCTTGACGAGCTCCACCTTGCGCTTGGTGCCGCCGACCTCGATGCCGCCGCGCTGGTTGACGTCATCGATCCAGATCTCGGCGCCGCGCTGCCCGGACTGCGCCTGCAGTGCGAACGTTCCCGTCGATGAGACGGTCATGCCGATGCGGATCGGCTTGTCGGCCTGGGCCGCGGCTTCGCCGGCGCCCAGCGTGGTGACCAGCGCCGCCAGGGCCAGCGCAAGCAAGGATTGTCTGCGTTCCATCGTCATCTCCTCGTATGTCCCCCGGGGCGTTTGACGGATCGTCGACGCCTGCCCCTCGGCGCCGATAAGTCATCCTGCCTGACTTCTCATCCGAGGTCGATCGGGTCAGTTCCTTCCCATCGCCTCGACCTGGCCTCAACCTCCGACTGCCATCACCGCCGCTATGCGTCGATTCGGTAATCCACCCATTCCGAGATCAGGTTGCGGAGGTCCTCGTCCTGGCTGAACGAACTGACATCTCCGTCGACCTTGTTCCGACCGAGCTCCAGCACATAGACGTGATCCGACACCCGCACGCACTGCCGCACGTTCTGGTCGACCAGCAGCACCGTGATGCCACGCGTCGGCAGGCCGTGGATGAACTCGTAGATCTCGCTGGCGAGCTTGGGCGCGATCATCGCGGTCGGCTCGTCGAGCAGCACGGCGCGCGGCTGCAGCGCGAGCGCGCGGCCGAGCTCCAGGAAGCGCTGCTGGCCGCCGCTCATTGCACCGGCGAGATCGCGGCGCCGGTCCTTGAGCATCGGGAACTGCTGGTAGGCGCGCTCGAGCGCCTCCGCCACGCGGGCCTTGTCCTTGCGGAACGACCAGCAGGCAAGCCGCAGGTTGTCGTCGACGCTCAGTTCGTTGAACAGGCTGCGCCCCTGCGGCACCAGTGCAATCCCGCGCTCGATGAAGCGCCACGGCGGCAGCCCGGTGACGACCTCGCCGTCGACCAGGACGTCGCCGGCCACCGGCTTCAGCAGGCCGTAGAGGGTCCGCAGCGCGGTCGACTTGCCGGCGCCGTTGGGCCCGATCACGCCGGTGATGCGGCCGGGCTGCACCGCAAGCGACAGGCCTTGCAGGATGCGGATGTCGCCGTGATAGGCGACGTCGACCTGGCGAAGTTCGAGCACCGGCCGCGAGGTTGTCGTGCCAGCCCCCGCTGCGCTCCCGGCCCGTGTCCACAGCCCCGGCGCCGGCTTGGTCACCGTTGCCGGTGCCTGGCCAGCCGCGTCAGTTCCCAAGGTATGCCTCCACCACCGCCGGATTGCCGCGGATCTCGGTCACGGTCCCTTCCGCGATCACGCGGCCCTGGTTGAGGGCGGCCACCCGGCGCGAAAGCCGATAGATCGAGGTCAGGTCATGGCTGATCAGCAGGACGGTCTTGCGGCTCGCGGCCATCGCCTCGATCTGCTCGATCATGAAACGGCACAGCGTCGGATGGACGCCGGCGAACGGTTCGTCCAGCATGATCACCTTGGGATCGGGCATCAGCATGCGGGCCATCTCCAGCAGCTTCTGCTGGCCGCCGGACAGCTCCTCCGCCAGATTGTGCCGCAGATCAACCAGCCGCATCTGCTCGAGCATGGCCTCGGCGCTCTCGATCAGCGTCCCGTCGCCCTGCGGTCGATCGAGGACCGGCACCAGCAGGTTGTCGATCAGCGACATCCGGCGGAACACGCGCGGGATCTGGAAGGTCCGGCCGACGCCGGCATGGGCGATCTGATGCGGCGCGAGACCGGTCATGTCGGCGCCGTCGATCAGCACCCTTCCCTGGTCGGCCCGGTAGATGCCGCAGATGCAATTCATCAGGGTCGTCTTGCCGGCGCCGTTGACGCCGATGATACCGAGCACCTCGCCCGGCTGCGCCTGCAAGCTCACGCCGTCGAGCGCCGCCAGTCCGCCGAAGTTCTTGCGCAGGTCCTGGACTTCGATGGCCGTGGTCATTGCCTTGCCCCGCTCATCACCCTGCCCCGCTCATCGCCTGGCCCGGTAGCCGAGGATCCCGGTCGGCCTGACCAGGATCGTGCCGACGAGGATCAGGAAGCCGACCACCGGCGCCATCGCCTGGGGCAGGAAAACCGTGGCGAGCTGCTCCGCCAGGCCGTAGATCACGCCGGCGATCAACGCGCCGATGGGGCTGCCGAGGCCGCCAAGAACCACCACCACGAAGCCGATGATGGAGTACTCCGCGCCGGAGAACGGGTTGAACGCCGGGAACACCAGCGCGATCAGCACGCCGGTCACGCCGGCGAGCCCGGTGGCGAGCGCGAAGGCAAAGGCGGACAACCTGACGATGTCGACGCCCACGATCTGCAGCGCCTCGCGGTTCATGATGGCCGCCCGCAGCGCCTTGCCTCGAAGCGTGCGGAAGAGAAACACGGTCAGGGCGAGCGAGATCACCAGCGTCACGCCCAGCGCGACCAGCCGGGCGGTCGACACGTACACCGGGCCGAGCTTGATCGAGATCGGGCTGAACGAATAGTCGATCGACCTGGAGTCGGCCTCGAACAGGATCAGCATGACCGCTGACAGTGCGATCGAGACGCCATACATCATGAGGAAGGACATGATCTCGGGATCGTCGCTGCGCGACAGCCGCGGCAGCAGCAGGTAGTACGCGATCCAGCCGGCGACGAAGAACGACGCCGCGGCAACCGGCAGCGCCCACAGCGGCGGCAACGCGAGGCTGTTGAACAGCACGTAGGCGAGAAAGGAGCCGCCGATGACGAACTCGCCGTGCGCGAAGTTGACCACGCGCAGCACGCCATAGAGGACGGTCAGGCTCAGCCCGATCAGCGCATAGATGCCGCCGACGACCAGGCCGTTGACGATGCCGATGAGGACGAGGGTTTCCATCCGCTTTTCTCTGATCGGATCCGGTGGCGTCAGGGGATGTAGCGTCGCCACTGCGGCCGGCGCCGAAGCAGCGTGCCGACGATGCCGCGCGGCAGGAAAAGCACCAGCAGTACCGTCGCGACGCCCAGCAGCAGCAGGTTGACGAGCGGGAACTGCCGCCAGATCAGGTCATCGATCCACACCATGGCGATGGCGCCGACGATCGGGCCGGTGACGGTGCCAAGCCCGCCGGCCACGGCGTAGATCACGGTCTTGGCCGTGGTCAGCGTGTTGAAGGCGGTCTCGGTGTCGACGACGTTGGTGTACCAGGCTTCGATGCCGCCGCACAGCGCCGGGAAGAAGGCGGCGATCAGCCAGCCGTAGAGCCGCACCCGCGCCACGTCCACGCCCATCATGTCGGCTGCCTCGGCATCGTCGCGGATCGCGCGCAGCGCCTTGCCGAGCCGCGAGCGCGACAGCCACAGGATGGTGCCGAGGGCGAGCAACATCACCGCCATCATCACGTAGAAGGAAAGCACCGGCTCGGCGCGGCTGCCGAGATGCAGGCCGTACGACCCGCCGGTGATCTCCTCCGGCATGTTGCTGATCACCAGCCGGCAGATACCGGCGAGCGCAAGGCTCACGATGGCGAAGTAGATGCCCGACAACCGCAGGGTCGGCGCGAACAGCGTGCCCAGCACCAGCCCGGCGATGCCGGCGAACGGCAGCGCCGCCAGCACCGGGAAGTCCAGCTTGTCCACCAGGATGGCGGTGGTGAAGGCGCCGATGCCGTAGAAGGCGACATAGCCGAACGGCATGTAGCCGGAGAAGCCGGCGGCGACGTTGAAGGCGGACGCCATGGTGATCCACAGCATCAGGTAGAAGTGGAACGCCAGGTTCAGCCCGATGACGGGCACGAGCAGGAAGTAGACGGCGACCAGGCCGCCGATGACGGCGGCAACCGAGAAATAGATCCGGTTGGCGGCGTCACGATCGGACGCGCGCGGTGCCGCAGCAGCCTCCGCCATGCGTAGAGTCTCCTCATGACCTGGGTCGACCCTTGGGGAGCCACCCGAATGGGTCTTCGTTGTCGGCCGAGTATATGGTCATCCGGAGACTGCTGCCATCGGGCAAATGCTGCCATCGAACGAAAGCCGGCGGCTGAGCTAATCAATCACCGCGGCGGCTCGCCGCCTCAGATCCAATCGTCGACGTGCCTGAACGGCATGGCGCTAGCGCTGCCGCGCGTTTCCGCGGAAATGGGGCTGACGTCGTGGTCCACTTGGGCGCACACCCTATCGTTCTGCGTCGGCCACCCTTTGATGTATCCAGTGCGACACAGCCAGCGTCTTCGCATCGTCCCCCACCCGCCCGACCACCTGCACCCCTAGCGGCAGTCCTGCTGCCGTCGCCCCTACCGGCACGGTGACGCAAGGCACGTGCAGCAGCGTCCACATCCGGTTGAACACCGGATCGCCGGTCATACCCAACCCCTCCGGCGCCGCGCCCGGCGCGCTGGGCGCGAGCAGCACGTCGTGGTCGCCGAAGACATCGTTCAACGCTCGTCGACAATCCCGGGCAAGCGCGGCCGCGGCATCGAAGCGCTCCACCGACACCTGCAGACCCTCCTCCAGGATCCCCTGCAGCCGCGCGCTGATCTTCTCCCAGTGCACCAGCCGCTCCCAGGCAAGCGACGCGGCCTGCTGATAGAACATCACATCGATCTGCGCGGCCACCAAGCCGGCAAAAGCTGCCGGCAACGCCACTTCCTTCACGGCTGCGCCCGCGGCGCCGAGCGTGCGCGCCGCTGATTCAAGCGCCTGCACCGTCTCTGGCAGCGCCTGTGGCCATTCATGGGTCCGGCAGATGCCGACTCGGGGACCCGACGAAGCAACACCTTCTTCATCCACCAGCAGGTTGCGGCGACCGCTGACCGCGGCTGCCAGCAGCGCCGCATCCGGCACCGAGCGGGCGATGGTGCCGACAGTGTCGAGGATGTCGGACAGCGCTTTCACGCCCACGCGGCTGATCGTTCCATGGCTGGGCTTGTACCCGACTGCGCCGCAGTAGGCGGCTGGCCGGATGATCGAGCCGGCGGTCTGGGTGCCGAAAGCGAGCGGCACCATGAAGTCCGCCACCGCCGCGGCCGAGCCGGAAGACGAGCCGCCGGGCGTATGGCGGATGCCGCGCGGGTTGCGGGTCTTGTTTGGCTGCATCACCGCGAACTCGGTGGTCACGGTCTTGCCCAGGACGACGCCGCCGGCGGCGCGCGCCAACGCCACGCAGGGCGCATCCCCTGCCGGCTGGTGGCCGCTATAGATCGGCGAGCCGTAGCTGGTCGGCAGGTCGGCTGTTTCGATCAGGTCCTTGACTCCGATCGGCACCCCATGCAGCAAGCCGCGCGCGGGCTGCGCATCGGCGGCGCGCGCCTGGCGCAACGCCGCGTCGGGATCGAGGAACGCCCATGCCTGGACGTCGGCTTCGCGCGCCTCGATGCGCTCGAGGCAACTCTTCACCAGCGCCTCCGACGTGATCTTTCCGGCGGCAATGAGACCGGCGGCTTCGGTTGCGCCGAGGGTGTGCAGGGGTTTCATGTGGCAGCTCCATTCGCATGACGGGAGGCGAGCCCCACGGGTGGCACGTGCCCGTCCGCCGGGGAGCTCGCCGATGCCGGACGACCTGCCCCCGGTCCTGTCGTCGATCCATCGCGCAGGTGACAGGCAGCGAGATGCCCCGGCAGCACTTCCTTCAGCAGCGGTTCTTCCGCGCGGCAGCGATCGAAGGCGTAGGGGCATCGCGTGTGGAAGCGGCATCCGGGCGGCGGGTTCATCGGGCTCGGCACGTCGCCCGACAGGATGATGCGGTGGCGTTGCACATCCGGATCCGGCACCGGCACCGCCGACAGCAGCGCCTCGGTATAGGGATGCTGTGGCCTGGCGAACAGAGACGGCTTGTCGGTGAGCTCGACGATCTTGCCGAGGTACATCACCGCGACCCGATGGCTGATGTGCTCGACCACGGCCAGGTCATGCGCGACGAACAGGTACGAGAGCCCAAGCTCGTCCTGCAGGTCCATCAGCAGGTTGATGACCTGGGCCTGCACCGACACGTCCAGCGCCGACACCGGCTCGTCGCAGACGATCAGCCGCGGCTGCGGCGCGAGCGCGCGGGCGATGCCGAGCCGCTGGCGCTGGCCGCCGGAGAATTCATACGGGTACTTGATCATCTGGTCGCGCCGCAGGCCGACCTTGTCGAACAGGGCGGCCACCCGGTCGTCGATCTCGCCTGGGGCCGCCGCCTCGAAGTTGCGGATCGGCTCCGCGACGATGTCGCTGGCTCGCATGCGCGGGTTCAGCGTGGCGTACGGATCCTGGAACACTGCCTGCAGCTCGCGCCGGAACGGCCGCATCTGCCGCGGGCTCAGTCCGTCGATGCGCCGCCCGCGCCAGCTGACCACCCCCGCGGTCGGCTCGATCAGCTTCAGAATCGCCTTGCTGGCGGTCGACTTGCCGCAGCCGCTCTCCCCCACCAGGCCCAGCGTCTCGCCGTCGGCGATGTTGAAGCTGATGTCGTCCACCGCATGGACCTTGCCGCCACCGCCCCACAAGGCGCTCGATCGCACCGGATAGTGCTTGACCAGGTGCGACACCTCCAGCAGCGGTTCGCCTCGCGCCGCCGCCTGCCGAGACCGGGTCGGGTCGGAGACGGTGCTCATCGAACGTCCGCCACGACATCGTCGGGACGTCGTCTGCCGGTGACGATGGCGTCGGAATGCCAGCAGGCAACCCAGTGCCCGCCTGCCTTCTCCTCGAGCGGCGGATACTCCGCGCGGCACCGGTCAGTAGCATGCGAGCAGCGCGGTGCGAAGATGCAGCCGGCGATCTCTTCGCGCAGCGACGGCACGACGCCCCGTATCTCCTGCAGCCGCTTGCGCGCGCCGCTGCTGGCTTCACCCAGGTGCGGGATCGAGTTGAGCAGGCCGCGCGTGTACGGATGGCGCGGGACCGAGAACAGCTTGCGCACCGGCGCTTCCTCCACCTTGCGGCCGGCATACATCACGACCACGCGCTGCGCCATCTCCGCCACCACGCCGAGGTCGTGGGTGATCAGGATGATCGACGCGCCCGTCTTGTCCTTGAGCCGGCGCATGAGGTCGAGGATCTGCGCCTGGATGGTGACATCGAGCGCCGTCGTCGGCTCGTCGGCAATCAGCAGCCGGGGATCGCAGGCCAGCGCCATGGCGATCATCACCCGCTGGCGCATGCCGCCGGAGATCTGGTGCGGATACTGGCCCAGGCGGCGCTGCGGCTCCGGCATGTTGACCAGCCTGAGCATCTCCACCGCCCGCTGCAACGCCTGCTCCCTGGTCATGCCGCGATGCAGCCGCAGCGACTCGCTGATCTGCCGGCCGATGGTGAGCACCGGATTGAGCGACGTCATCGGCTCCTGGAAGATCATCGCGATCTCGTTGCCGCGGATGGAACGCATTTCCGCGTCGGACAGCGCCAGCAGGTCCCGTCCGCCGAACATCAGCCGACCGCCCACGATCCGACCCGGCGGGGACGCGATCAGCCGCAGGATCGACAACGACGTCACGCTCTTGCCGCAGCCCGACTCGCCGACGATCGCCAGCGTCTCGCCCGGATCGACCGAGAACGAGACGCCGTCGACGGCACGCACCACGCCGTCGCGGGTGAAGAAGTGGGTCTTGAGCCCGTCGACCTCGAGCAGCGGTGTCATAGCCTTCTGGCCAGCCGCGGGTCCAGCGCATCCCGCATGCCGTCGCCCAGCATGTTCACCGCCAGCACCGTCAGGGAAAGGAAGATGCCGGGAAACAGCAGCAGATAGCCGGCGATCTGGAACAGGCTGCGCGCCTCGGCCATGATGTTGCCCCAGCTCGGGATGTTGGGTGGCGTGCCGGCGCCAATGAACGAGAGGATCGCCTCGGTGATCATCGCCGACGCACAGACGAACGTGCCCTGCACCAGCAGCGGCGCCACCGTGTTGGGCAGGATGTGGCGCACCAGGATGCGCGGCAGGCTGGTGCCGGCGGCAATCGCGGCCTCCACGTACGGCTCCTCGCGCAGCGCCAGGACCAGGCTGCGCACCAGCCGCACCACCCGCGGCACCTCCGCCAGGGTGATGGCGAGGATCACGTTCTCGATGCTGGCCTTGGTCAACGCCATCAGGGCGATGGCCAGCAGCACCGGCGGGATCGACATCAGGCCGTCCATGATGCGCATCACGATGGCATCGAGCCAGCGGATGAAGCCGGTGACCAGACCGATGGCCAGTCCGATCAGGATGCTCAGCACCGCCACCGACAGGCCCACCACCAGCGAGACCCGCGAGCCGTAGATCACGCGGCTGTAGACGTCGCGCCCGAGCATGTCGCTGCCGAACCAGAACTGCTCCGACGGCGGCTTCAACCGCCGCAGCGGAGACACCGCCTGGGGATCGACCGTTCCCAGCCAGGGCGCGAAGATGGCGATCAGGATCATCAGCAGCAGCACCACGCCGCCGATGATGGCCGTCGGATGGCGCCGGAACGCGTCCTTGAAACGCCGCCAGGCGAGCGATTCGGATCTGGCCGGCTGGTCGAGTGCGATGGCGGTCATGGCCTGCTCATGGATGCCTGGTACCGGACATACCTAGTACCGGATGCGCGGATCGAAGAGCATGTAGCTCAGGTCCACCGCCAGGTTGATCAGCACGTAGGCGGCCGAGAAGATCAGGATCACGCCCTGGATGATCGGGTAGTCGCGGCGCAGGATGGCGTCCACGGTCAGCCGGCCGATACCGGGGATGGCGAAAACCGTCTCGGTCACGATGGCGCCGCCGATCAGCAGCGCGATGCCGATGCCGACGACGGTCATGATCGGCACCGCGGCATTCTTCAGGGCATGTCCCACCAGCACCGATTCCTGCGTCAGCCCCTTGGCCTGCGCGGTCCGGATGTAGTCCTGCGACAGCACGTCCAGCATGCTGGCCCGGGTGATGCGCGCGATCAGCGCCATGTAGACGGTGCCGAGCGCCAGGCTCGGCAGGATCAGGTGCCGCAGCCATTCCCAGAAGCCGTCGCGGATCGGTCGATAGCCCTGCACCGGCAGCCAGTCCAGCTCGATCGAGAACACCATGATCAGGATGTAGGCCAGCACGAACACCGGCAGCGAGAAGCCGAGCACCGTGAAGGCCATCACCGAGCGGTCGATCCAGGAGCCGGCGCGGGCGGCGGCGACGACGCCCATCGGCAGTGCGACCGCCACCGCCACGACCAGCGTGCACAAGGTCAGCGCCAACGTCGGCTCGATGCGCTGGGCGATGAGTCGCGTGACCGGCAGCTTGGTGAAGATCGACGTGCCGAGGTCGCCGCGCAGCAGCGCGCCCGCCCATTCGCCGAACCGCATCAGGAAAGGCCGGTCGAGCCCCAGCGCCTCGCGCACCCGCTGGATGTCCTCGGTGGTGGCGGCGTCGCCGGCCAGGATGGCGGCCGGATCGCCGGGCGTCAGGTACAGCAGCAGGAAGACGACGAACGCCACCACCGCCATCACCACGACGGTGGAAAAGAGTCGCCGAACTACGTACGCAAGCACCGAGCGGACATCCGGACCGGGAAATACCGCGCTATTTCTTCTCCACGTTCCAGAGGAACGACACCGGCGCGATGATCACGCCGGAGATGTTGGAGCGGAAAGCCGTCGGCAGGATGAACTGGCCGGTGGGCACGAAGGGAACGAACTCGAATGCCCGCTTCTGCACGGCGTCGGCGGCCTTCTTCGACTCGGCGGGATCCTTGGCGTTGAACCAGGCCTCGCGCAGCTCTTCCATCTTCTCGTCGGTGGGCCAGCCGAACCAGGCGCTCTTGCCGGTGCCGCGGATCGGGAAGTTGACCGCCGGATTGACCATGTCCGGACCGACCAGCCAGGTGTGGAAGATGGACCAGCCGCCCTTGTCCACCGGTTCGCGCACCGCTCGGCGAGTGATCAAGGTGCCCCAGTCGCCCGACTGGATCTCGGCGTTGAGCCCGATCTTCTTGAGGACTTCCAGCGTCTGCAGCGACTGCGAATGGACGATCGGCTGGTCGGTGGCGTTGATGATGACGATCTTCTCGCCGTTGTACCCGGCTTCCTTGACCAGTTGCTTCGCTTTCTCGAAGTCGCGCTTGCCCTTGAGCGGCTCGGCCCCGACTTCGGATGCGAGCGGCGTGCCGCAGGTGAAGTACGAATAGCAGGGCTTGCCGTTCTTCGGATCGCCGGCGATGCCGATGACGTATTCCTGCTGGTCCACTGCATAGAGCAGCGCCTGGCGCATCTTCGGGTTGTCGAAGGGCGGATAGAGGAAGTTGAAGCGGATCATGCCCATCGAGCCGAGCGGATCGATGTTCTTGACGGTGATGTCCTTGTTTCGCGCCAGCAGCGGGATCAGGTCCGGTGGCATCTGCTCCCACCAATCCGCCTCGCCGGCGTTGAGCGCGGCCGCGGCCGTGGCCGAATCCGGGATGTAGATCCATTCGACCCGGTCCACCTTGACGACCTTGCCGCCGGCGCCCCACGATGGCGGCTCCTTGCGCGGCATGTAATCCGTGTTCTTGACGTAGACCACCTTGTTGCCCGGGACCCATTCCTCCTTCACGAACTTGAAGGGGCCGGAGCCGGTGGCGTCCTCGATGTTCTTGAAGGCATCGGTCCTGGCGATCCGCTCCGGCATGATGAACGGAACGTTGGACGACGGCTTGGCCAGCGCCTCGAGCGTCAGCGGGAACGGCTTCTTGAGCTTGAGCGTGAAGGTCTTGTCGTCGACCGCGCTCCACGAGTCGGTGGCCTCCGCCAGCTTCTGGCCCAGGGCATCGCGCTTGGCCCAGCGCTCGATGGAGGCGATGCAGTCGGCCGGCTTGACCGGCTGTCCGTCATGGAACTTGAGCCCGTCGCGCAAGGTGAAGGTGTAGCTCAAGCCGTCCTGCGCCGCCTCCCACTTGTCCAGCATCTGCGGCTGGACCTGGAACTTCTCGTCCGTGGCCAGCAGGGTGTCGTACACCATGTAGCCGTGGTTGCGGGTGATGTACGCCGTGGTGGCGATGGGATCCAGGATGCGCAGGTCCGCCTGCGGGATGAACTTGAGGACCTTCTGTTGCGCGGCAGCCGGGACCGGCAGCAGCGTCGTTGCGACCACACCTGCGACGACAGAGACAGCGAGAGCACGTACCAGCTTCATCATCGACTCATCCCCCTGGAGAAAAGCGATCGGGCTGCTGAACGGCGCTGCGCGGCGGAAGTCGCGCGATATCCAGGCAGGTATCGAGCGAACATCAGGCGAATATCGTGCGCAGCCTAGTGCGAGGCTCGCGCGGTTCGCGCAGGTCGTGGCTGGTTCATTGTAGGCAGATAACGCGCGCCGACGGAAGAGGCTAGGGTTTCCCTTTAGATCGCCGGCCTTTCGAGCTCGAACTGCACGTCCTGCGCGCCTTCCCACAGCGTCCTGCGCCCCAGCTCGGCCATCTGCTGCGCGCCTTCGACGATGGTGAGGAAATGGTTGCCAGCGAGCGCACCCATTTTCGAGGCGAAGCTGCAGCTACCGTAGGCCCAGATCAACTCGGTTTCGCTGTAGCCGCCCGGATAGAAAAGGATGTCGCCTCGCGACGGATGCATCGTGTGGTTCTCGAAGCCCACGCCCAGCTCGAAGTCGCCCATCGGGATCCAGACGGCCTCGCCGCTCCAGCGGACGTGGATCAGCTTCTGGCGGTACGGCAGCAGGCCGAGGAAGGCAGCCACCGTTCTGGGCGCGGCGGGATTGGTTTCGGCGACGAAGTTCATGCCGCCGGCGGTGATCAGGATGCGGCTCCTCGAGGCGCCCGGCGCAGGCTCGCTCAACGAATCGACCCGCTGTCAATGGACGCCACCGGCTCGACTGGATCGTCGTAGCGCAAGACAGAGCCTTTCAGCCGATTCCGCGCCGCCATCTCCCGACCGGCATACTGCGCCGCCTTCTCGCGGCCGGCATACTTGGAGACAACGAGGGTCGGCTCGCCGCGGTCAGTGACGACCACAGGTTCTCCGGTAGATTCGATCCGCCGAAAGATCTCGAGCGCCCGTGCATTGAATCCGGATTTTGAAATGCGCCTGGTCACGAGAGCAACTCTTTCCGAGTGACCGGGTCATTCTGCCATGGTCATGGCCGGGATGGTGCCGGCCGAGTGGAGGATGTGCTGCTCGCAGTGGTGCCCCCCTGAACAACTGAACTTCGACCGCATCATGCCGACCTCGCCTGCGCTTGCATCCGCTACTGCGGTCCCTCCAGTCCCCCGCCACATCCTCCCCACCATCGCCCTTGCCCAGCTCGGCGGCACGTCCCTCTGGTTCGCCGCCAATGCGATCGACGCCGACCTGCGGCGAGATTGGGACCTTTCCGGCAGTACCGCCGGCGCGGTGACATCGGCGGTGCATGCCGGATTCATCGTCGGTACCCTGTTCTATTCGTTGTTGATGATCGCGGACCGCTTCTCCCCTCGGAAGGTCTACCTGTTCAGCAGCGTGCTCGCCGCGCTATCCAACGCAGCCGTGCTGCTGCTGCCGGCCGCGCTGCTGTCGATGACCGGCACGCGCTTCGGCATCGGCTTCTTCCTGGCCGGCATCTATCCTGTCGGCATGAAGATCGCGTCGGGGTGGTACCAGAAGGGACTGGGCGGTGCACTCGGCTTCCTGGTCGGCGCCCTGGTGGTGGGAACGGCCCTGCCGCACGCCTTGCGCGGGCTCGGAACGGCCTGGCCCTGGCAGGAGGTGATCCTGGTGCTGTCGGCACTGGCGGTCGGCGGCGGACTGCTGATGTGGCTGCTGGTGCCGGACGGCCCCTACCTGGCCAAGGGCGGCAAGGTCAGCGCCCGCGCGCTCACGCTCATCTGGCACGACCGCAAGGTGCGCGCGTCGGTGTTCGGCTACTTCGGCCACATGTGGGAACTCTACGGCGTGCTGATGCTGATCCCGATCATCTTTGCGCACTACCTGCAGACGCCATCGTCGCCGCAGGTCTCCTGGCTGAGCTTCGCCGCGATCGGCGTCGGCGCAATCGGCTGCGCCGCCGGCGGCATGCTCGCCGGGCGCTGGGGCAGCGGCATCGTCGCCTGGGTGCAGCTGCTGGTGAGCGGCATCTGCTGCCTGCTCGCGCCCTGGATGCTGCTCGCACCCTGGTGGCTGTTCGTGAGCTGGATGATGGTCTGGGGGCTTGCCGTCTCCGGAGATTCGCCGCAGTTCAGCGCGCTCACCGCGCGCAACAGCCCGCCGGAAGTGGTGGGCGGCGTGCTCACGCTCGTCAACTGCATCGGCTTCGGCATCAGCATCGTGTCGATCCAGGTGGTCTCGCTGGCGCTTCAGCACTATCCGCTGGCCACGGTGCTGCCGTGGCTGGCAGTGGGGCCGGCGATCGGACTGGTGTTCATGTGGCGGCTGGCGATGTCGGGGGAGTAGGGGCGTTGCACGCCTGTCTTGCCAGGATTCGACGGAAGAGCCAGAGGACCGGCAACGCAATGGCGCCCGCGCCAGCCGCCACCCAGAGTGTGGATCGCCCGCCGTGAAGATCGTAGAGCCAGCCGGCAAGGCCCGGCAGGATCGCGCAGCCGAGGTAGTAGACGGTATAGAAGATGCCCATGCCCGCGCTGCGGCTGGCGACGCGGAGGAACTCGGCCGGCAGCGACACCAGGGCGGCCGCCGGGATCCCGCCGACCAGCCCTCCAAGAACAAGCCACAGCAACGGATGGACGCTGGAGGCAAGCAGCAGCAGGCTGATGCACCAGGCAAGGAGAGTGACGAAGCAGACAAGGTCGGGTCTTCGCGCCGTCTTGAGCAGGATACCGCCCGCCTGCACGCCAACGACAAACAGGGCGGCATTGACGGCAATAAGGCTTCCCGCTGCCTTGATGCTGAATCCGTTGCCCACCAGGATCGATGGCAGGAACGACATTTCGATCTGGAAGGCGGCGTTGTACAGCATCCAGGGGAGCGAGCCGATCAGCAGCAGTTGCCACTCCCTGGCCGTCAGGATTCCGATTCCGATGCCGAGGCTGGATTCAGGTGCGGTTTGCGACGATGGCATCGGCGAGCGATAGCTTGTCGCGACCGCCAGGAAGCCGACGGTGGCCACCGCGGCTGAAGAGAGGACGCCCCACTGCCAGCCTGCGATTTCAGTGAGCGGACCGACGACAAGCAGGGCGAGGCCAATGCCGATTGGCCAGGAGTTGATGACAATCGACATGGCCAGGAAGCGTTCCCTGCCTTCGAACCAGTCCGCGACCATCTTGGTCACCAGCACATTCAGCATGACCGCACCGACGCCGCTCGCCACCCTGGCCGCGGTCGCTTCATGGAAGGAGCCTGCGACACTCAGCCACAACCCGCCCACGGCCATGAGGCCAAGACCAACCAATACCAAGCGCTTGTCGCCAAAACGCGCCCCGAGCAGTCCGCCGGGCAGCGCGATGGCAATCCCGGGCAGAAGGTAGAGCCCGACCAGCCAACCGAGTTGCGAGTTGTCCAGGCCAAGGCTTTCGGACAGCGGGGGACTCGCTGCCGCGACGGATTGAAACTGGAATCCCATCCCTGCGCGGGCGAGCGTCAAGGCGGCGAGACTCGACCAGCGTTGATGCATCCGGATCTCCCCGGCGGCTGCGGAGGACAAGCATATCCCACGCGTTTCCGCGGAAACGTCCCGTACGAAATCACCTGAGAAGATGTGACGATGCGGATACATCGAAGCACTTCCTTACGAAGCGTGGGCCTCGCGCCGCCGATCGCGACCGCTCATCCAGCGAAGCCGGCCGCTCGTTCCGCCCCGCATCCCCCGCCGAGGGTCCGCCCGAAGAATTCTCTGGGTGGACCGGGCGCCCCGTCAGCGAACGGACCGGACCGCGAAACCAACGAAGAGGAATTGCACATGAACAGAATGCAGATCACGCTGGGTATCGTTTCGGTGGTCGCCGCCCTGTCCGCAGGTTGCGCCAGCACCAGCCCCGACGAGGCACGCATGAAGCAGCATGCTGCGAATGTCGAGGACATCAGCAAGCAGTGGAAGAAGGGCAACGACCTGGTGGCCGAAGGCGAGAAGGTCAAAGCCAAGGGTAGCGACCTGGTGGCCGAGGGCCAGAAGCAGGTCGCCGAAGGCGACAGCCTGATCTCGCGCGGCAAGACGTTGATGAGCGAAAGCGAGAACGCTTTCCGCGACACCAGCAAGAAGGTCGGCGGTCCCGTCAGCCTCGCCAAGTAAGCGGACTATCGATGATCGGTCAGTCGGCCGGAGCCTGAATCCGGCCAACCGATCCATCACCTCCAATTTGCCTCGCCCGCCGCGCGTCCTGTCGGCGCGGTTGACGATCGGCTCTTTTGCGCCGCATCCAAGGCATGCGGCGTGCCTATAGAGGTCAGGTGAGACCCGCTCCGGGCGATGAACCGGCGGCGGGGCTCGTGTGACTTACATCATGTCCGCCACGAAGGGATCAGGACTAGCCTCGAAAGTGTCAGGAGCACGCCATGAAACCGATCCAGTACATCCGTCAGGCCTTCTACAAGGGACTGGTGAGTTATCTGGTGGCGCCGGCTTCGGCCACTCCGGCTCCCGAGGTACCTGAGGCGCCTGTCCGCCAGCGCCGGGAAGACCTGCAGTCCCTGCTGCAGCCTGGCGATGTGATCCTCGTCGCCGGCAAGACCCGCTTCGCCTCGCTGGTGTGCCGGCTGACGCAGTCGACCTGGTCGCACGTGGCGATCTATGTCGGTCCCGGGCACCACGCCGACCCGACGTATTGCATCGTCGAGGCCGACGTCGAGGCGGGCGTGCGCTTCATCACCCTGGCCGAACTGGTCGACCACGACATCCAGGTGGTGCGGGCGAGCCGCCTGCCGCAGTCGTCACGGCAGGAGCTGATCGACTACCTGCTGGCGCGCGTAGGCCTGCCCTACGACCTCAACCATGTCATCGAGCTGGCGCGGCTGGTGCTCTTCGCGCCGTCACCGCTGGGCCGCTGGTTGAGCCCGAAGACCATGCGGCGGGCGGATCCGACCCGGGCAATCTGCTCGACGCTGGTCGCCCACGCGCTGTTCACCGCCGGCGTGTCGGTCGGGGCAGCCCCGATCGTCGCGGCCCGGCTGCAGCATGCGGCCAAGGAACACGAGTCCGACCTGCGCGCGGCGCTCGATTACCTGGTGCCGGGAGACTTCGAACGGCTCCCGGAGTTCGTGCCGGTGTTCAATTCCCGCAAGGCCTGAGACCCGGCCCGGGAGAACTGGTCCAGGACCGGATCAGTTCAGGGCGGCCCGCTTGGCGCCGACCAGCTGCGGCTCCCGCCGATAACGGTCCGGGAACATGGTCCGGAGATTCTCGATCTTCGGCAGGTCGAAGGCGATGATGTAAGGCGAATGCGGGAAATTCGTCGCGTAGTCCTGGTGATAGCCCTCGGCAGGGTAGAAACCCGGTAACGGCGTCACCTCGGTGACGATCCGGCCGCGATAGACCTTTGCGGCGTCGAGCTGCGCGATGTACTGCTGCGCCACCTGCCTTTGCGCCTCGTCGGCGAAAAAGATGGCCGATCGATAGTGGTGGCCGATGTCCGGCCCCTGGCGGTTGAGCTGCGTCGGGTCGTGCACCACCGAGAAGAAGATGTGCAGCAGTTCCCCGTATGAAACCTGCGCCGGATCGAAGGTGACCTGCACCGACTCCGCGTGTCCGGTGTCGTCGGCGGTGACCTTCTCGTAGTTGGCGGTCTCGGCCTTGCCGCCGGCGTAGCCGGAGACCGCCTGGATCACGCCCTTGGTGTGCTGGAAGACCGCCTGGACACCCCAGAAGCAGCCGCCGGCCACCACCATGGTCTGCTGCCCGCCCGCGGCCGCAGCCTTGGCAGCTGGCGCGGCGCCGGCCGCCTTGTCCCCTGCCGGGCCGGGCGAGGCACCGGGCGCGGACGCCGCGACATCTTTCAGGTCGACCGCCGGCGGCGGAATCCTGAACGCCGTTTCCGCGGAAAGGTTGCCCGAGAAGTACAGGCCGGTGCCGGCCACCAGGAAGGCCGCCAGCCAGACGTAGTCCTTCGCGGCCCAATGCCGCAGCCTTGCCCCGATTCCCTTGGTCGCTTGCTTCGTCGCGCTCATGATGCGTCCCCGGCAGGTGTCTTGTCTCCGGCCGGCGTGAAGCTCATCGCCAACCCGTTCATGCAGTAGCGCAGGCCGGTGGGCGGCGGGCCGTCGTCGAAGACATGCCCCAGATGCCCGCCGCAGCGGCGGCAGAGGACTTCCACCCTCCTCATGCCCAGCGAGAAGTCTGCCTCCTCGACCACCGCGTTGTCGAGCGGCTGCCAGAAGCTCGGCCAGCCGGTCCGGCTGTCGAACTTGGTTGCCGAGGAGAACAGGGGCAGGCCGCAGCCGGCGCAGACGAAGGCGCCGGCCCGCTTTTCCCGATCCAGCGGGCTGGAGAACGGATGTTCGGTACCGGCCTGGCGCAGGACCCGGAACTGGGCCGGGGTCAGGCTGGCGCGCCATTCGGCGTCGGTCTTGACCACTTCGAAGACATGCTTGCCGGTTGCGCCGCCCTGTCCGCCTGCCGCTCCGGCCAGGCCGCTGCGGGTCAGCGTATGCAGCAGCGCACCGCCTCCGGCAAGTCCCGCCAGTCCCAGCAGCATGCGACGTGCTCGATCCATGATGGTCTCCATTGCGCCAACAGTGTGCGACGGATGAGTCGCGACCCGGGCCGAAACCTTACCGGCGCGGCATCATTGCACCGCACCAACCGGTCAGACCACCCGCCGGTGCGCCCTAGCCGCCGGTGCGCCCTAGCCGCCGATGCGCCCTAGCCGCCGATGCGCTTCGCCAGCCGGAGCCGCGGTTGCCCGCTGCCGCGCAACCCCTCAAGCCGGCTGCGTCTGGAACACCAGCCCGGCATGCTCCCGCAGCGCGTGGAACTGCAGCTTGGGCCAGCGCTCCTGTGCCACCGTCAGGTCGGTGCGGTAGGCGACCATGAAGGTGGGCGCCTCGACCGAATCGTAGGCGACGCGGTGGGAATTGGTCTCGATGAACTTGCGCAGCTCGGCCGGATCCTCCGATGTGACCCAACGCGCCATCTGGTAGCGGGCGGCGGCGAAACGGGCATCGACGCCGTATTCGTGTTTCAGGCGGTGGGCGACCACCTCGAACTGAAGCTGCCCGATGGCGCCCAGGATCAGCGCACCGCCGAGATGCGGCCGGAAGACCTGGATGGCGCCCTCCTCGCCCAGCTGCGTCAGGCCGATGCGGAGTTGCTTGCTGCGCATCGGATCGACCAGCTCCACCGTCTGGAAGATCTCCGGCGCGAAGAACGGCAGCCCGGTGAACTGCAGCGCCTCGCCTTCGGTGAGGGTGTCGCCAAGTTGCAGCAGGCCGTGGTTGGGGATGCCGATGATGTCGCCGGCCCAGGCGTTTTCCAGCAGTTCGCGCCGCTGCGACAGGAACGACACGACGTTGTTGGTCTTCAGCTCCTTGCCGTTGCGCACGATGCGCAGCTTCATGCCGCGGTCGAACCGCCCGGAGCAGATGCGCACGAAGGCGATCCGGTCGCGATGCGCCGGGTCCATGTTGGCCTGGATCTTGAACACGACGCCGCTGAACTTCGACTCCTCGGGCAGCACTTCGCGCTGCAGCGCGACGCGCGGAATCGGTGGCGGCGCCAGGTCGACCAGCGCGTCCAGCACCTCGCGCACGCCGAAGTTGTTGATCGCCGACCCGAAGAACACCGGGGTCTGCTCGCCGCGGCGGAAAGCCTTGGCGTCGAACGCGGGCGACGCGCCCCGCACCAGCTCGATCTCGTCGCGCGCCTGCTCGAAGGCCGAGCCGAAGCGCCTCTCCGCCTCCGGATTGTCGAGTCCCGCCAGCAGCTCGTCGTCGCGGTCGTCGTTGCCGGCCCGGTCGGCGCCGGGACGGAACACCCGCATCCGCTCCCGGGTCAGGTCGTAGACACCGCCGAAGCGCTTGCCCATGCCGACCGGCCAGGAGAACGGGATGCAGGGCATGCCCAGCACCGACTCGATCTCGTCGAGGATCACCAGCGGCTCGCGCACCTCGCGATCCATCTTGTTGATGAAGGTGATGATCGGCGTGTTGCGTGCCCGGCAGACTGCGATCAGCCGCAACGTCTGCGGCTCGACGCCGTTGGCCGCGTCGATCACCATCAGCGCCGCGTCGACCGCGGTCAGCACCCGGTAAGTGTCCTCCGAAAAATCCTGGTGGCCGGGCGTGTCGAGCAGGTTGATCACGCTGTCCCGGTACTCCATCTGCATGACCGAGCTCGCCACCGAGATGCCGCGCTGCTTCTCGATCTCCATCCAGTCGGAAGTGGCGTGGCGACTCGCCTTGCGGGCCTTGACGCTGCCGGCGATCTGGATGGCCCCGGCGTAGAGCAGCAGCTTTTCGGTAAGGGTGGTCTTGCCTGCGTCGGGGTGGGAAATGATGGCGAAGGTACGCCTGCGACTCGCTTCTTCGGAGACTTGACTGGACGACATGAACCGGATGCTCGGGTGGACCGCGACCGGAGCGCCCGGCGCGAAAGCGCCGCCCGGAGGCGGCGAAACCCGCTATTGTCGCTCAGGCGGCCTGGAAGCGCCGGGTCGGGCGGCAGGACTCGGCGGCCAAGTCAGTGGTAGTCATCCTCGCGCTGATGGCGGACTGCGGCAATCGCAACCGTATGCCGGTCGAGGATCTCAAATAACGCCACGTAGCCGGTTTCGCCGAAGGGTATGACGAGCTCGCGCAGAAAGGTGCTCGGGCCGACCTTGCGGCAGGTGAATGGAAACTGCTCCAGCAGCGTGAAAGCGTCCTTGATGGCCGCCAGGGCGCGTCCAGCGACGTCGAGATTGCCGCCGCTGGCAAGTTCCCGCTCCAGCAGGAAGTCGAATAGTCTAAGCAGGTCCTCCTCCGCTTCGGTGGTGAGGATGACCCTGTACGTCACCGCTTGGCTGAGCCTGGACGACGAAGGTTCCGCCGCGCGCCGTCCAGCTTTGCCTGGAGCTTGCCCAGGACGACGCCGGCATCCACGAAACCTCCTGCTTCCTTGGCTGCTTCGATCGACGCAAGGCCGCGGGCGACGAATTCCGCTTGCTCGATGCGCCGGCGCACGGTTTCGCGCACCGAAGTCTCGACGAACGACGACAGCGTCTCGCCTTCTTGCAGTACCTGCTCGAGTTGCTCGCGTAACTCAGGCGCCACGCGGACCGCGGGGATGGTGGAAGTCTTCATGAGGAAGAATGTAGCGCATTTGCGATACATTCGCAAAGCTGGCCTGTCATTCGGCGCGTCACGAGGGCGCCCCCCCGGGAGCCGTGAAGCCTCAGAACGGCGACTTCCTGGCGAAATTCGGCGCCCGCCGCTCGCGCAGGCTCGCCACGCCTTCCTTAACGTCCGGTCCGGCGAAGCCCATGAACTCGACCGCCAGCGACGTGTCGAAGGTCGGTCCCATCATCCGCAGCCAGTTGTTGAGCGCGTACTTGGTCCAGCGCACGGCGGTCTGCGACGAGGTCGCGAGGCGGGTGGCGATCTGCAAGGCGGTGTCGCGCAACTCGCCGGCGTCGACGCATTTCGACACCAACCCGATGCGCTCGGCTTCCTCGCCGGACACCGGCTCGCACAGCAGCAGGTAGTACTTGGCCTTGGCCATGCCGCAAAGCAACGGCCAGATGATGGCGGCGTGGTCGCCCGCCGCGACACCCAGGCGAGTGTGGCCGTCGACGATGCGGGCGTCGCGGGCGGCAATCGGGATGTCGGCGAGCAAGCCCGCGACCAGCCCGGCGCCGACTGCCGGACCGTGCATCGCCGACACGATCGGCTTGTCGCAGTTGATCACGTTGTAGACCAGGTCCCGGGCCTCGCGCCAGACCCGCGAACGCACCTCGAAGTCGTTGGCCATGTCCTCCACCAGCGAGAAGTCGCCGCCGGCGGAGAAGCCCTTGCCTTCACCGCGCAGGACCACCGCCCTGACCTCGGGATCGTCGCCGATGTCGCGCCACACCTGGGCGAGCTCGCGGTGGCCGTTATGGTCTGCGGTGGCCAGCTTGCCGGGCCGTCCCATCACCACCTCGAGCACCGCTTCCGGATGCTCGGCAAAGGTCAGCGTCGTGTAGTGTGCGTAACGTTCGATCATGGCTTTGTCCGATGAGGTCGATGGGGCTGCGGGCCCCGGGGCGCTTCGGACACCCGGCGGCCGCATGCGCTGGTTGGTGTTCCGTCAGATCTTCTTCTGCTTGCCTTGCCAGTAAGGCTCGCGCAACAGGTTTTTCTGGATCTTGCCGATGGGCGTCTTGGGGAATTCGTCGACGATCTTGACCAGCCTCGGGCGCTTGAACTCCGCCAGCTTCTGCCGGCAGCGCTCGACCACCTCGGCGACATCCAGCGACGCGCCCGGCTTCAGCTGGAGGTAGGCCGCCGGCACCTCGCCCCACTTCTCGTCCGGCACGCCGAAGACCGCGCATTCGGCGACTGCATCGAGACCGTAGATGACGTCCTCGATCTCCTTCGGGTAGACGTTCTCGCCGCCGGAGATGAGCATGTCCTTGGCCCGGTCGATCAGCGTGATGAAGCCTTGCTCGTCGCGCACGCCCACATCGCCGGTCAGCAGCCACCCGCTGCCAAGCCGGAAGACCGCCGCCGTCTGTTCCGGCTCGTTGTAGTACTCCATCATGACGTTGTCGCCGCGGCTGGCGATCTCACCGGGCTCGCCTGGGCCGGCCTCGACGCCGTCGGTGCGGAACAACGCCACGTCCACGTTGAACGCCTGCCGGCCCACCGAGCCTAGCTTCTCCGGCAGGTACCAATCCCGCAGTGAGGTCAGCACGCCCACTTCCGATTGGCCGTAGATCTGCGTGAGCGCCAGGTTCGGCAGCTTCGCCTTCAGTTCCTTCTGAACCCAGTCCGGCATCGGCGCCCCGGCGAACGACAGCTTGCGCCAGCTGCGCAGGCGGGCGGCATCGAAGCCGGGACTGGTGACCAGCATGTTGGCCTGGGTCGGCACCATGAAGCCGGCGGTGATGCCTTCCTCCTCGCAGGCCTTGATGAAGCCATCGACCGACCAGGGCGTCACGAACACGCAAGTCGCGCCGACCAGGACCGCCGGCTGGAACATGATGTTGAGGGCGGCGACGTGGAACAGCGGGGTGACGATGGCCACCACGTCCCGTTCATCGAGCGCCTCTTCCACCACCACGGTCAGCGCCGTCGTGTGGCGCGCCCGGTGATTGCAGAGAACCCCCTTGGGACGGCCGGTCGTGCCGCCGGTGTAGGTCATGCAGAAAGCATCGTCCTCGACCAGCGCAACCTGCGGGTCGTCGGCCGGCTGGTCGCGAATGAACTGCTCGAAGTCGACTGCGCCGGCGCCCGGCGTGACGGCCGGGCCGATGCTGACGACGGTTCGGATGGCCGGGATCAACGGAAGAACCGCGGCGGCCTTGCCGGCCAGTTGGCCGTCGACCAGCAGGATCTCGGCGTCCGACTTGCGCAGCACGTACTCCAGCTCGTCGGCCGCATACTGGATCGAGACATTCACCAGCACCAGGCCCGAGCGAGCGGCCCCGAAGAAGACGATGCCGTATTCCGGCAGGTTGCGCGACAGGATCGCCACCTTCGAACCCTTGGCGGCGCCGGTGGCGAGCAAGGCGTTCGCCAGACGATTGGCGGCTTCGTCGAGCTCCCGGTAGGAGATCCGCCTGCCGCCTGCGATGATGGCGGGCTTGTCCGGGAACCGTTCCCGCGAACGGCGCAACATGTCTCCTGTCAGCACGCTGTATATTCTCGCTATGCGTAAATGGGTTTCCAATAGCGTAACGCCGATGCCGCCGGCCTGTCAAAATGCCGGCAATATCGATGGCCGCTAGGAGCGGGCCGCGCCGCGCCGGCGGCCCGGACCTCCCCGTCGCGGCCGCCAAAGCACCAGCCCCATCCAAAGCTGCCGCCCCGTCCAAAGCTGCCGCTCCAACCAGGGCCCCCGCTGCCGCCAAAGACGCGGCCAAGACTGCGGCGGCGCCCGTCGCGCCGGGCCGACCGCAGCGGCGGGCCGCCGGCGTGCAGTCCTTCGAAGTCGGGCTGTCGCTGCTGTCGCTGCTCGCCCATCAGCGCCGGCCGATGAAGATCACGGCGCTTGCGGCGCAAGCGCGGATGCCGGCCGCCAAGGCCCACCGCTATCTCGCCAGCCTGGTGCGCAGCGGCTTTGCGAGCCAGAACCCGGACACCGGGCTCTACTCCACCGGGCCCGCGGCGCTGGACTTCAGCCTGTCCTGCCTGTCGACCATCGAGCCGATCGAGATCGCCACCGCCGAAGCAGTGGAATTGTGCCGGCGAAGCAATCACACGGTGGCGCTGTCGGTATGGGGATCGTTCGGGCCGACGGTCGTGCGCTGGGAACAGCCGCCGCGGCCGGTGATGGTCAACATCGGGCCGGGCTCGGTGTTCCCGCTGCTCGACTCCGCTACCGGCCGCATCTTCGCCGCCTTCTACGACGAGGCCGTCATCAGCCAGCACCTGCAGCGCGAAGCGGCGCGCGCGGCGGACGGCGCGGCGGATGGTCGCGCGACCGGCGTCGGCGCGCCGGCGGGGGTCACGGCCCATGGGATGCAGGAGTCGATCGAGCAGGTGCGCCGGCGCGGCATCGCCCGCGCCCGCGGCGACTTCATGTCGGGGCTCAGCGCCTTCGCCGCGCCGATCCTCGATCATCGCGGGCGGCTGGTGCTGGCGATGACCGTGCTCGACTACAGCCGCGACTGGGATCACCGCATCGATGGCCCCATCGCGCGCGCCTTGCAGGAATCCGCCAATCGCGTCTCGGCGGCGCTCGGCTGGCAGTAGCGGCATCGGGCCCCCGGCGGACGGTTTGGAAGACCGCGCCGGGAACAAAAAGCGGCCCGGCGGTTGCCCGGTTTGACGGTCGATCGGGTTTGTCTTTACGATATGCGCAACTCGTTTCCGCCACGCGGAAACTCGGCAGCTTGTATCAAGGAGACCTCTCCAGCGCCCGCACCGGCATCGCCCGGACCCTGTGGGCAGCGGTCGGTCCCGAGAGATGGCGGAGGAGCGATGAACCTGGACCTGGCCGGCAAGACGGCCCTCGTGCTCGGCGGCAGCCGCGGCCTCGGACATGCCTGCGTGATCGCCCTGGCAGCCGAGGGCGCGAACGTGATCATCAATGGCCGCGATGCGGCAGTGGGCGAAGCGGCTGCCGCCGCACTGCCGCAGGCCTCCTTCGTGGCAGGGGACATCGGCAGCGACAGCGGCCGCGCCGCCGTGATAGCGGCGGTTGGTGCAATCGCCCTGCCCGACATCGTCGTCACCAATGCCGGCGGGCCGCCGGCAGGCCCGTTCGCCGAAACCGATGCGGACATGTGGCGCAGGGCATTCGAGACCAGCGTCGCCGGTCCGCTGGAGGTGGTGCGGGCGTTCCTGCCGTCGATGCGCACCCGCAAGTACGGCCGCATCATCAACATCACCTCCTTCGTGGTGAAGGAGCTGTACCCGAACATGTCGTTGTCCAACAGCATGCGCGTCGGGCTCACCGGTGCCATGGGCGCGCTGGCGCGGGAGGTGGCCGCCGACGGCGTCACGGTCAACGGCATCCTGCCGGGACTGATGGACACCGGCGCGCTGCAGCGCGTGATCCGCGACCGGATGAAGCGTAGCGGACGCAGCGAGGCCGAGGTCCGTGCCGACATGGCCGCGGGCATTCCCATGCAACGGCTGGGGCTGGCCGAGGATTTCGGTCCGCTCTGCGCCTTCCTCGCCTCGCCTTTCGCGTCCTACATCACCGGCCAGAACATCTGCATCGACGGCGGGCTGACCAAGAACGTGATCTGAACCACGACGCCGTGATCTGAACCAGCAGAACGCGAACTGAATCACCAGAGCTTCACCGAACCAGGAGACGAACCATGAAAGCCACCCTGCCGCCTGCCAAGGCCTGGCATTCCGCTGTGCTGGCGGCGCTTCCCGCTGCGCTGCTGGCGGCTTGGCCCGCCGCCGCCGTCCATGCGCAGGCCCCCGACGATGGCGTCACCATCGGCGTCATGACCGACATGAGCGGCGTGCTGTCGGACCTTTCCGGCGGCGGCTCGCTGACCGCGGTCAGGATGGCGGTGGAAGATTTCGGTGGCACGGCGCTCGGCAAGCCGATCACCGTTCTCGATGTCGACCACCAGAACAAGGCGGACATCGCGGCCAACAAGGCCAACGAGTGGTTCGACGTGCAGAAGGTCGACATGATCACCGACCTCACCAACTCGTCGGTGGCGCTGGCGGTGATGAGCGTGGCCGAGCGCAAGAAGCGCATCGCGATCATCAACGGCGCCGGCGCAACCCGCATCACCAACGAAAGCTGCACGCCCTACAGCATCCACTACGCCTGGGACACCTACGCCATGGCCAACGGCACGGCCAAGGCCTTGCTCAAGCGTGGCGGCGACACCTGGTTCTTCCTGACGGCCGACTATGCCTTCGGCCATCAGATCGAACGCGACGTGAGCCAGGTCGTGAAGGAGGACGGCGGCAAGGTGCTGGGCAGCACCCGCCATCCGTTCAACGCCAGCGACTTCTCGTCGTTCATGCTGCAGGCGCAGGCGTCGGGCGCCAAGATCATCGGCCTCGCCAACGGCGGCACCGACACCATCAACTCGATCAAGTCGGCGCGCGAGTTCAAGCTCCTGGAAGGCGGCCGCCAGAGCCTCGCGGGCCTGGCGGTGTTCATCACCGACATCCACGGCGCCGGTCTCGCCGATTCGCAGGGCCTGCTGATGACCGAGGCCTTCTACTGGGATGCCAACGAGGAGACGCGCCAGTGGTCGAAGCGCTTCTTCGAGCGCATGAAGAAGATGCCGACGGCGATCCAGGCAGCCAACTATTCCTCCACGCTGCACTACCTGCGCGCCGTGCAGGCCGCAGGCAGCACCGATGCCGACAAGGTGATGGCGCAGATGAGGCAGACCCCGATCAACGACTTCTTCGCGAAGAACGGCCGCATCCGCGCCGATGGCCGGATGGTCCACGACATGTACCTGATGCAGGTCAAGGCGCCGGCGGAATCGAAGTACCCGTGGGACTATTACAAGATGGTCGCGACGATCCCCGGCGACCAGGCATTCATGCCACTTGCGAAGTCGACCTGCGCGCTGGTGAAGAAAGGCTGAACGAAGCTCAGCCCAGCGACGCCATCGGCTCTCCCATCCGCACGTCCCTTTCCGGGCGCCAGGAAGGGTCGAACCGCAACGGGCCGGCCGGGAACAGCATCACGACGGTGGAGCCGAGCAGGAAGCGCCCCATCTCGTCGCCCTTCTCGAATTCGAAGGTGCGCTGGCTATCGGGCTGGGGATAGGTCCATTCGCGGATCTTGCCGGGGCGCGGTGGATTGACGACGCCGTGCCAGACGGTGGCCATGCTGCCGACAATGGTGGCGCCCACCAGCACCATCGCGAACGGGCCGTGCGCCGATTCGAAAACGCACACCACGCGCTCGTTGCGCGCGAACAGCCCCGGCACGCCGCGGGCGGTGGCGGGATTCACCGAGAACAGGTCGCCGGGGACGTAGATCATGCGAACCAGCCGGCCGGCGCACGGCATGTGGATGCGGTGATAGTCCTTTGGGCTCAGGTAAAGGGTGACGAAGCTGCCGTCCTGGAAGCGCGCCGCCAGCTCGGCGTCGCCGCCCACCAGCGCGGCGGTCGTGTAGTCGTGGCCCTTGGCCTGGAAGATCCGGTCGCGGTCGATGCGGCCGAGCTGGCTGATGGCGCCATCGATGGGGCAGACCAGGTCGGCGTCGGCGATGGGCCGCGCGCCGGGCTTGAACGCGCGGGTGAAGAAGTCGTTGAAGGTGCGATAGCTGCGCACGTCGGGATCGAGCGCCTCGTCCATGTTGACGCCGTAATGGCCGACGAACCAGCGGATGACCGCGGTGGTCAGGGCGCCGGCGCGGGCGGAGGCGAACGCTCCGGCAAGGACGGTGATTGCGCGCTTGGGCAGCAGGTACTGGGATCGGACGAACAGGCTTGGCACTCGCCGATTCTATGACACCGCCTCATAGATCCGCCTGGCGACCTCGGGATCGCCAAGGTAGCCCGAGATGCCGTGCCGGTTTTGGGTCGGATTGTCGACGTCGACCTTGTTATCGATCGGCGGCTCCACCTCGAAATGATCCGCGGTGAGCGGGAACAGCGCCACGACGTCGCGCTCGTCCATCGCGTTGAACCAGCGGCCGACGCACCTCGGATGCGCGATCGGCCGCAGCGCCTTCTTGACGACGCTGATCGCCAGCGGCGAGCCGAGGGTCACGAACAGCGGCACCTTGAGGTCGAGCTCGGCGCCGTCGCGCTTGAGCACGTTGTAGGCCACGACGGTCCCAAGCGAATGGGCGACCACCACCGTCTCGGTCGCGGGCGTGAAGGCGGCGCGCACGCCGTCATCCATGAGCGTCCTCAGGTTCGACTGGTGCAGGTACTGGTAGACGTCGTTGGTGAACAGGGCGATGCTGGCACCGCTGACCCACGGCATCCGGCGGTCCATCTCGCTCAGGATGCCTTGGATCCACCCCCAGTTGAGCACGCCGCGCTCCCGTATGTCGGGGTCGAGGGGGGGGGGGGCGGGCGGGGGCGCGGGGGGGG
>JAEZQX010000232.1 GCA_023441105.1 Pseudomonadota bacterium
AGGTCGACCTGGCGCGCCAGGTGATGATGCCGATGGAAGGCAAGGCGATGCTCGCCTACTGGGACGAGCAGACCGACCAGCTGGTGCTGGTCACCGCCACGCAGGTGCCCCACCTGATCCGCACCGGACTAGCCAAGTTCCTCGACCTCGAAGAGGCGCAGGTGCGGGTGATTTCGCCGGATGTCGGCGGCGCCTTCGGCTACAAGTGCATCCTGCAGACCGAGGAGCTGTGCGTCGCCTGGCTGGCCAAGACCTTCCGGCGCCCGTTCCGCTATCTCGAGGACCGGCGCGAGCACATCGTGGCCGGCGCGAACTGCCGCGAGCATCACTACGAGCTGACCGCCTATGCCGATCGCCGCGGCCGGCTGCTCGCGCTGGACGCCCGCATCACCATCGACGGCGGCGCCTATTCGGTCTGGCCGTTCACCGTCGGCCTCGAGCCGGGGCAGGCGGTGGGCAACCTGCCCGGGCCGTACGCCTTCCGCGGCTACCGCTGCGAGACCCGCTGCGTCGCCACCAACAAGCCGGGCTTCCTGCCCTATCGCGGCGTGGCGCGCACCGGCGTGTGCTTCGCCATCGAGCTGACCATGGATGCGGTCGCGCGCGAGGTCGGTCGCGAGCCTTGGGAGGTGCGGCTGGAAAATCTCGTGCAGCCCGAGCAGATGCCGTATGTCAACGTCGCCAACAAGCATCTCGACAGCGGCGACTATCCCGCGAGCCTGCGGCGGGCGCTGGAGATGGTCGGCGTCCGCTCGGTGCGCGAGCGCCAGGCGCAAGGCGAGGCGGACGGCCGGCTGATCGGCCTGGGCGTCGCCACCTATACCGAACAGTCGGCGCACGGCACCTCGGTGTTCGCCACCTGGGGCACGCCGGTGATCCCCGGCTACGACCAGGCCACCGTGCGGGTCACGCCGGACGGCGGGCTGGAGGTGCGGGTCGGCGTGCATTCGCATGGCCAGGGCATGGAGACGACCTTCGCGCAGATCGCCAACGACATCCTCGGCATCGACGTGGCGCGGATCAAGGTCCTGCACGGCGACACCGGCCAGACGCCGTTCTCCACCGGCACCTATGCCTCGCGCTCGCTGGTGATGTCGGGCGGCGCCGTCGCGGTCGCCTGCAAGCGGCTGCTGCCGCGCCTGTGCCACATCGCCGGTCATCTGCTGGGGGTCGATCCGGCCATCGTGGCGGCATCCGACGGCTCGCTCCACGCCGGCGAGAAGTCGGTGGCGATCCGCGACGTCGCCAATGCCTGGTACCTGACGCCGCATCGCTTGCCGGCCGACGTCGACCCGGCCGGCCTCGAGGTCAACCTCGGCTACAAGCCGAAGGTCGATACCGGCGCCTTCACGTACGCCAGCCATGCCGCGGTCGTCGCGATCGATCCGCAGACCGGCGCGGTCGAGATCCTCGACTACGTGGTGGTCGAGGACTGCGGCGTGATCGTGAACCCGATGGTGGTCGAGGGCCAGACCATCGGCGGTATCGCCCAGGGCATCGGCACCGCGCTGTTCGAGGAGATGGCCTACGACGCCAACGGCCAGCCGCTGGCTTCGACGCTCGCTGACTACATCGTGCCCGGCGCCACCGAGGTGCCGAACATCCGCATCGATCATGTCGAGACGCCCTCGCCGCACACCGAGTTCGGCGCCAAGGGCATGGGCGAGGGTGGCGCCATCGCGCCGCCGGCGGTGATCTTCAATGCGGTCAACGACGCCTTGCGGCGCATCGGCGCGGCCGAAGTCAGCGAGACGCCGCTGACCCCGCGCCGCCTGCTCGCCGCCTTCGCCCAGGGCAGCGGCGCGCCGGCGGCTGCCGAGGGGGTGCGGGCATGAAGGCCGCCAAGTTCGACTATCGCCGGGCAGGCACGCTGCAGGAAGCACTCGGCTGGTTGCAGGAAGGCGAGGGCGGCACCAAGCTGCTGGCCGGCGGACAGTCGCTCGGGCCGATGCTGAACCTGCGCCTCGCACGGCCGGCCATGGTCGTCGACATCTCCAAGGTCCCCGAACTGCGCAGCGTCAGCGAGGACGGCGGCGACATCCGCATCGGCGCCTGCGTGACGCATGCCGAGATCGAGGATGGGCGCTTCGCTCGCCTGCGCGGTCATCCGCTGCAGCGCGCTGCCGGGGTGATCGCCTACCGCGCGGTGCGCAACCGCGGCACGATCGGCGGCAGCCTCGCCCACGCCGACCCGGCCGCCGACTGGCCGGTGGTCCTGACCGCCCTCGGCGCGGAGCTCGAACTGGTGTCGCCGCGCGGCAGCCGCCGGCTCGCCATCGAGCAATTCATGCAGGGCGCGTACACCACCGCGCTCGGCGGCGACGAGATCCTCGCGGCGGTGCGCCTGCCGGCGTTTGCCGTCTCGTCGCGCTGGGGCTACTACAAGTTCTGCCGCAAGCCGGGAGAGTTCGCCGAAGCGAGCTGCGCGGCGCTGTTCGCGCCGCAGGCGCGCACCGCACGCATCGCCGTCGGGGCGCTGGACGGCGCGCCGCGGCTGCTGCCGGAACTGGCTGCGGCGGTGGCGCGTGAGGGGCTGGCCGCGGCCGGGCGCGATGCGCTGCTGGCGGAGATGCAGGCCTTGCTGCCGCAGCGCGATGCGGTCGATCATCGATTGTTCGCCAGCGCGGTCGAGCGCTGCCTGGCGCAGGCACTGAGCGAGGAGGCCGTCGCCTGATGAACCGGATTTCTCTCGAGGTCAACGGCCGCCGGCTGCAGCGGGAGGTTGCGCCCCGCACCCACCTGGGTGACTTCCTGCGCGACGATGTCCGGCTCACCGGCACGCACCTCGGTTGCGAGCATGGCGTCTGCGGCGCCTGTACCGTGCTGGTCGACGGGCAGCCGGTGCGTTCCTGCATCACCTTCGCCGTCGCCTGCGACGGCGCGCGTGTCACCACCGTCGAAGGCTACGACGACGATCCGATCATGCAGCGCCTGCGGCCTGCCTTCTCGCGCCACCACGCCCTGCAGTGCGGCTTCTGCACGCCGGGCATGCTGGCGACGGCGCGGGACATCGTCCTGCGGCTGCCGGATGCGGACGAGAATCGGGTGCGCATCGAACTGTCCGGGAACCTGTGCCGCTGCACCGGCTACATGGGCATCGTCGCCGCTGTCATGTCGGTGTTGCGGGAGCTGCGCGACGAGGCGCCGCCGGAGATCGAAGCGCTGCGCAGCGCGGTGCGCGACGGCAGGGATGCGGTGCCGGTGGCCTCCAAGGC
>JAEZQX010000255.1 GCA_023441105.1 Pseudomonadota bacterium
AGCCGTAGTAGATGCCGGCCAGCATGATCAGCGCGGTGGTGGGATCCGACAGCTGGTAGGTGATCGGCAGCAGCATGGCGATGGTCGCCAGCGGCCCGATGCCGGGGAGCACGCCGATCGCCGTGCCGAGGAACACGCCGACGAAACAGTAGAAGAGGTTCTCCAGCGTGCCGGCGGTGCTGAAACCGAGCGCAAGATGCGACAGGACTTCCATGGCTGTGCTCGCCTAGCGGGTCAGGAATGTCGGCCAGACCGGGAATTGCAGGTCCAGGCCCTTGACGAAGACGAAGTAGCTGGAGATGGCCAGCACCACGACCGAGATCAGCGTCCCCTTCCAGGTGAAGTCGCGCGTCGCGAGCGACGACAGGACGATGAGCATCACCAGCGCCACGATGAAGCCGAGGCGCGGCAGGAGGAAGGCATACAGCGCCACCGAGCCGAGGATGATGCCCAGGCCCCGCCAGCCGATGCCCTCGACGCGGTTGCGGATCGCGTCCCGCTGGACGCTGGGCAGCCCCACCAGGATGCCGAGGCCGACCAGGAGGGCGCCGAGCACCATCGGGAAGTAGCCCGGCCCCATCCGTTGCGCCGTACCGACCTGGTACTCGGCGGACCAGGCCATGAACAGCAGGCCGAAGGTGACGAACATCACGGCGGACCAGAAGTCCTTGTGGTTCCTAATTCTCGACATCATGTCTCCGAAGCTCGTGAATGCGTCCGCCGCAGGCGCGCGAACACACGCTCGGCGCGGACGAGGTGCCGGGATCGTAGTAGCCGGCGACGGTCAGTGCCACGAATGTGGCATTACGATTTGGCAATGTCCGCCGCGCGGCGGCGGCTTCAGCCGCTGGCGGCAGGCAGGCGGATCCGGACCGAAAGGCCCGGCGCCGCGTCGGCGAAGTCGAGGCTGCCGCCGTGCAGGTGCACGATCGCGCGCACCGTCGCCAGGCCCAGGCCGAAGCCCGGGATGCTGCGGTCCAGGCGATAGAAGCGGGTGCCCAGCCGTTCGAGAAGCGCCGGCGGCACGCCGCGCCCGTTGTCGTCGACGCGGATCGCGACCGAATCCCCATCGCGCTCGGCCTCGACGCGAACCCGCGCCCCCGGACCGGTATGCTTCAACGCGTTCTCCACCAGGTTGGCGATGACGCCGGCCAGCAGGTCGCGGTCGCCCATGACCGTGATTTCCCGACGGTCGCGGTCGCGGGGCCCGCTCAGGCTGGTCCCCTGTTCCTCCGCCACCGCGCCGAACAGGTCGATCACGTCGCCGATGATCCGCTCGATGTCGACCGGCTGGAAGGACTGGCGCCGGGTTCCCGATTCGGCCTCGGCGATCTGCAGGAGCTTGTCGAAGACCGTGGTCAACGCCTCGAGCTCCCGGATGGCGATCCGGTTGGCTTCCCGTGCCTGCGCTTCTGAGCTGCCGCTGCGCTCGGCATTGCGCAGCTGTGCCAGCACGCGGGCCATCGGCGTGCGCATCTCGTGCGCGATGCTGTTGGACAGATGCCTGACGCCATCCATCAGGCCTTCGATGCGATCCAGCATCTGGTTGATGTCGCGGTCGAGCAGCGCGAATTCGTCCTCCTGCCCCGCCGCGGGCACGCGCGAGGTGAGGTCGCCGGCGCCGACGTGGCGGGTGGTGCGGCGGATCGCCTCGACCCGCGCGTCCAGGCTGCTGCGGAACCACCAGGTGCCGAGCAGCACCAGCAGCAGCGCGACGCTTGCCGCCGCGGCGATGGCCCGCTGCACCAGCGCCTCCACCCGGCGCTGATCGCTCATCTCGCTGCCGATGACCAGCGAGGAGCCGTCCGGCAGCGGCAGCGACAGCAGCAGGGCCCGGGTCGCGCGCCCGGCATGGACGATGTCGCGTTCCACCGGCCGGTAGCCGATCTCGATGCCGGGCGTGCCGGTGAAGTTGCCGGCCAGCTTCCTGCCGTTCTCGTCCAGCAGCTGGTACAGCTCGGTGTCCGTGTCGGTGCCGTCGTCGAGCATCTGCTGCATCGTCTCCAACACCGCCGGCCGGCCGCCGCGCTCGAACTGGTGGGTCATCCGCTGGGCGGTGAACGTCACCTGGCGGGCGCTCGCCTGCTTGAGCACCCCGACGGTCTGCACATGGAACACGGCGATCACGACCAGCATCGTGAACATGGCGAGCAGGCCGTAGTTCAGCGCCAGCCGGAAGCTCACCGAGCCGAACAGGTGGCGCAGGCCCTGCAAGCGCTGGCCTTTCAAGTCGCCGCCGAGGCGCCGGCCTCCGCCGCCGTGGCGCCATCCTCCGCCAGCACGTAGCCGACCCCGCGCACCGTATGGATGAGCGGCGGCAAGCCGCCGCCATCGATCTTCTGGCGCAGGCGGCTGATGTGGACGTCGATCACGTTGGTCTGCGGGTCGAAGCGGTAGTTCCAGACCGCCTCCAGCAGCATGGTTCGCGTCAGGACCTGGCGCGGGTTGGCCATCATGTAGGCGAGCAGCCGGAACTCGCGCGGCTGCAGCGCGATCGTCCTGCCGCCGCGCTGGACCCGATGGTTGAGCAGGTCGACATGCAGGTCGCTGATGGAAAGCCGGCTGGGTGCGGCGGGGGACTGGGCGCGCCGGATCAGCGCCTCGATCCGCGCGGTCAGCTCGGGCAGCGCGAACGGCTTGGCGAGATAGTCGTCACCGCCTGCCTTGAGTCCCTTGACCCGCTCGTCGAGCGCGGCCAGGGCGCTGAGCACGATCACCGGGGTCTTCAGCTCCGCGGCGCGCATGGCGCCGAGGATCGACAGGCCATCGACGTCGTCGGGCAGCATCCGGTCCAGCACGATGACGTCCCAGGGGTATCCCGTGGCGAGCTCGAGCGCGGCCACGGGGTCGGCGCAGACGGTGACCTGATGGCCACCCTCGCGCAGGCCCTGCGCGATGTAGTCCGCATTGACGGCGTCGTCCTCGACGATCAGGCAGCGCCACATGTTGCGGTTCCGGTCATCACGCCAGCATCGGCCTCGGCAATCCAGTCGTCCACGCCGCCATCGGCGCAGGGATCGTATTATGGGTCCATGTCCAACCCCGCGAACGCGATGGCCGCACCCGGCGTCGCTGCTTCCACTGCCGCCATCGGCATCCTGATGCTCGATTCGCGCTTCGAGCGCCCGCCCGGCGATCCGGGCAATGCCGCCAGCTGGCCGTTCCCGGTCCTCTATGCCGTGGTGCCGGGCGCAAGCC